>JBBARJ010000109.1:0-9564 GCA_040399825.1 Gemmatimonas sp. | reverse complement strand
TCGAGCAATCCGAAGTTGGCGTTCATGGGCTGGAAGTGTTTCGGATCGGCTTCGCGCATGTAGCGATACAGCGCGCCCATCATGGTGGCAGGCGGCGGCACCACTGGGGCATCGCCGGCGATCTGCCGGGCGAGATTGATGCCCGCCAACAAGCCAGTGGCGCTACTCTCGGTATAGCCTTCAACGCCGGTGATCTGCCCCGCGAACATCAGCATCGGCGCATCGGGTAACGCCAGATGCGGCGACAACGCAGCCGGCGCGTTCACATACGAGTTGCGATGAATGGATCCGAAGCGCAGAAACTCCGCTTCGGCCAAGCCCGGGATCATGCGGAACACGCGCGCCTGTTCAGGGATACGCAGGCGGGTCTGAAAGCCCACGAGGTTCCACATGCGGCCGCCGCGATCTTCCATGCGTAGCTGCACGACGGCGTGCGGACGCGTTGTGGCGCGCGGGTCCTGCAGCCCGATGGGCTTCATGGGACCGAAGCGCAGCGACTCCCGTCCGCGGCGCGCCATTTCCTCGATAGGCATGCACCCTTCGAAGTAGGGCACGGCATCGAACTCGTGGGCGGTGAACTGGTCGGCGGTGGTGAGAGCATCGATAAACGCTTCGTACTCGTCACGTGTGAAGGCGCAGTTGAGATACGCCCCTTCGTCGCCGGCGCCGTCCATCGTTTCCTTACCCCAGCGCGAGGCGCGGAAGGCGATGCTCTGGTCGATCGATTCGAGCGACACGACGGGCGCGATGGCATCGTAGAACGCGAGCGATTCGACACCGAGTCGCGCGCGAATGGCGTCGGCAAGCGCATCGGAGGTTAGCGGGCCGGTCGCGATAATGCCGACCTCGGGGAGCGCCGTGACTTCCTCGCGCGACACGCGGATACGCGGATGCGCATGGATGCGGTCGTGCACATGCTGCGAGAAGATCTCGCGATCGACCGTGAGCGCCGAGCCACCCGGCACGCGCGACTGATCGGCGCAGTCGAGGATGAGTGAGCCGAGCTGCCGCATTTCGGCTTTTAGCAAGCCGTGCGCGTTGCTGGTTTCGGTGCTCTTGAACGTGTTCGAGCAGACGAGTTCACCGAGCTTCTCGGTGCGATGCGCGGCGGTGCCGCGGACGGGGCGCATTTCATGCACCACGACAGAATGCCCGCGTTCGGCGAGCTGCCAGGCGGCTTCGCTTCCGGCGAGTCCGCCGCCGATCACATGCACTTCGTTGGATGCCATGTGTGTAGTCTAACGGGGGGCGCTGTTGCTGGTTCGTGGTTCGCGGGCTGGTCCGGTGTGAACGCTCGTGCGGCATCGGGGAGCACCCCTTCGCCGCTTGCTGCGCGTGCGGTCGGGCGTTCTTGTGGAGCCGTGGGATCCCGGCGCCCACGCAGAGGCGGCGGCGGGGCGTCCCCGTGCCGAACGAGCTACACGGAGGTCAGTGGTGCGCGCGAACGCGAGCCGACGGCGGTCAGCGCGCGGGGCTCACGCATGGCCGAAGCGGACGCGCGCGGGCGGCGGCGGGAGTGGGAGGATGCGACTAGCCGAGTAGCAGGGCTCGGCGCGGCGCCAAGGGAGCGCGCGCACTGGCCGCAGCGACGGGCCTCGGTGCGTTCAGCTACGCCATGGTACGCGTACGACGCAGCCCGGCGCGGGCTGTGGGTCCCCGCGGCGAATCTCTGCGGGGGTGACGCCGGCGCCGGCGCGCAGCGACAGGCGCACGGCCACCCCGCAGAAAATTTCGCCAAGGGGACCCACGGGTCGGGCTGGGCGTCTCGCGCACACCACAGCCCACAGCCCACAGCCCACAGCCCATAGCCCATAGCCCATAGCCCATAGCAAAACGGTCGCACCAGGCGTGAAGCCCCTGCGACCGTTCCACGATCCAACCCACCCGAGCCGGTCAGGCCACTTCGGCCACCAGTTCGGCTTCGTCCGGGCTCGGCACATCCCACTCGTTCGCGCACTTGAGACACTTCCGGAAGGCGCCGCGGGTCTTGTTGCTCTTGGCCTCGGCCCCCACGTATCCGCAGTCCGGGCACGCTTCGGCCACGGGCTTGTCCCACACCACGAAATCACAGTTGGGATAATTCTCGCAGCCGTAGAACGCCTTCCCACGCTTTTTGCTGCGACGCTCCGCGATCTCGCCGCTGTCCTTCGGGCACTTGACACCGGTGGGCATAGAGCGCGTGCCGCGGCACTTGGGAAACTTGGAGCAGCCCAAGAAGTCCCCGGAGCGACCGTGACGCACCACCATCGCTTCGCCGCACTCCTGACACTTGTACTTGGTGAGCTCGGCGGGCTTCTTCTCGCCCTTGATGGGGCGCGTGTACTTGCACGCCTTGGGGTGATGCTCACACGCCACGAACGGCCCGAAGAACCCACCCTTGGCGACGAGCTTGCCAGCGCAATCGGGACACTTCTCGGTGGCGAGCGCCGACAGGTCGTACGCTTCGCCGATAAGGGCGTCGAGATCGTTGTCGTTGAGCGTGGCTTGGAAGGGCGTCCAGAAATCGGTGAGGGCGCGCACCCACCCCAGTTCGCCATCAGCGATCTTGTCGAGCTCTCCTTCCATCTGCGCCGTGAACTGGACGTTGAAGATGGCGGGGAACTTCTTGACCATCACCTTCTCGACCGTCTCGCCCAAGGGCGTGGGAAAGAAGCGCCGCTGTTCGAGCAACACATAGCGCCGTTCGGCCAGCACCGAGATGATCGACGCGTACGTGGACGGCCGGCCGATGCCCAAGCGTTCGAGCTCTTTGACCAGCGAGGCTTCAGAGAAGCGCGGCGGTGGTGCGGTGAAGTGCTGCGTGGGCGTGATCGCCTTGACCGGCACCGACTCATTGAGCTCGAGGTACGGCAACGCCTGCTCGTCTTCGAGCGCCTTGCCGTCGCCCTCTTCGCGCGCTTCACGATAGAGCGTGAGGAAGCCGTCGAACTTGATGACCGAGCCAGTGGCGCGGAACAGGTACGAACGTCCCGTGGTGGGGATGTCGAAATCGACGGTCGTGGTGTCGAACACGGCCGGCGCCATCTGCGACGCCATGAAGCGCTTCCAGATCAGTTCATAGAGCTTGAACTGGTCGGCGGTGAGCTTCTTGGCCAGACGTTCATCGGGACGGCGCGTCGGCTCGGTGGGACGCACGCCTTCGTGTGCGTCTTGCGCGTTCGCTTTGCCGCTCGGGTACAGCTGCATGCCGGCTGCGAGGTACGCCTCGCCGTATTCCGCTTTCAACCAGTCGCGCGCCGCACCAGCCGCGGTTTCCGACACGCGTGAGGAGTCGGTTCGCATGTAGGTGATGAGACCGACCTGGCCTTCCTCACCGCCGACGTCGATGCCTTCGTACAGATCCTGTGCCAAGCGCATGGTGCGCTTTGAGCCGAAGCCCAACTTCTTGGCGGCTTCCTGCTGCAGGGTGGACGTGGTGAACGGCGCCGCCGGATTCTTGCGCTTTTCGCGACGCTTGACTTCGGTGACGGTGAACTGCGTCCGCCCCTTGAGGTCCGCAAGAATGCGGCCGGCCTCATCACCTGTCGGAATCTCCGGCTTACTGCCGTCGATCTGATGCAACTTCGCGGTAAACGGCTGCGTGCCCTTCTGCAGGTCGGCCGCAATGCTCCAGTACTCCACTGGCGTGAAGGCGCGGATCTCGCGTTCGCGCTCCACGATGATGCGCAGCGCCACCGTCTGCACGCGACCGGCCGACAGCCCCTTCTTCACCGTCTTCCAAAGCACCGGGCTGGCCTTATAGCCGACCAGGCGATCGAGCACACGACGAGCCTGCTGGGCATCGACTTTCTTGTTGTCGATGTCCATCGGGTTCGCCATGGACTCTTGGACCTTGGCTTTCGTGATCTCGTGGAACATGACGCGGCGGATCGGTGCCGTGACGGCGTACCGAGGTGGCTGCGTGAAATACTGCTCGACATGCCAGCCGATCGCCTCACCTTCGCGATCAGGGTCGGTCGCGATGAAAATCTCGCGAGCGCCCTTCGCCACCCGCTTGAGTTCGGTGAGGATGTCTTCCTTGCCCTCGATCGTGACGTAATCGGGAGCGAAGCCGTGCTCAATGTCGATGCCAAGTTTCTTGGCCGGCAGGTCGCGCACGTGCCCAACGGTTGCCTTCACCGTGAAGCCCTTGCCGAGGTATTTGCCGATGGTTTTGGCCTTGGCCGGCGACTCGACGATGACCAGCGTGGTCCCACCGGCGGGCGCAGGTTCATCGTCGTCCGGGGCCGAATCGTCGACGCGGGCTCGGCTGCGCGCCTTGGTGCTGGTGGCTTTCTTGGCGGCGGTCTTGGAGGCCGCCTTCTTGGCCACCGCCTTCGTAGGCGACTTGGCCGCCGACTTGGCGGCAGATTTGCGCGCAGGCAACGGCACAGCGGCCAGGCCTGCGGCCGGCGCTGTGGACGTTTTCACCGTTTTCTTCGCGGCCTTTTTGGCCACCTTCTTGACGGCTTTCTTCGCGACGGGCTTGGACAGGCTCGTCCCCGCCGCGGTCGTGCCCTTCTTGATTGGCATCAGATCAGTGTACCTGGGATCGCTCACCGTCCATCGCCCCATCATCGAACCCCACGTCCTCCGCGATACCACGGATGTCCGCGAGGCTGATGCGGCCGTCGATATGGACCAGCGCGCGCTCCACCAACTGCTCAAAATCGTTGAGATTCACCGCTCCGGAGCCACCCAGCATGACCAGGTAACCCCAGGCTTCGGCGGTAAACCGTCCGCGCTCGTGCGGCCCCTGAACGCGGAGCGGCCCGTTGCGCGACATCACAGCGCCACCCGATACGCGGGGTGGTGCAGTATCGCTATAAAGAAGTGAAAGAATCTCACCAATCTGTCGCCGGTCATACCCTTGCGACGACAGATAGGCTTCGACCTCCACGACATCCGTGTCGGCCGCGAATCGTTCGCGCAAATCATCGATGATAGGTGTCCACCGATCGTTCATCGCCTAACCTATCCCCGGAGTCCCGTCGTGGGCAAGCGCCACCACGGAATCAATAAGTCGTTGTGAGTCAACAGCTTCCACGTTTACCGTCACGTCGGCGAGCGCATACAGTCCCGATCGCCGGTCCCACAAGGACTGCATGGCCATGGCTGGGTCCGCTTGAGCAAGCAACGGCCGAACGTTCCGCGACCGAGTCAGGCGTCGCAGCGCCTCCTTCGGGGAAATCTGTAAATGTATGATACGCCCCAGCGGACGCAGCAGCGCCATGACGCCTGGAATGGTGACCCAGCCTCCCCCCGGCGCAAGCACCATCGGCGGCGCGGCGGCCAGTTCCTGCGTGAGCGCGTACTCCAACGCACGAAACGCCGCTTCTCCTCGTTCGGCGAAGATACGCGCCACCGAAAGGCCTTCCCGCTTCTCGATTTCCGCATCGAAGTCCAGAAACGGACGCGACAGGCGCCTCGCGACCGCACGCCCGACGGTGGACTTGCCGGAACCCGGTAGCCCGACAAGCACCAAGTGCCCATCGATCTGAAGGTCAGCTGGCTGGGTCACCCAACCCGCTCGTCCAATCGAGCCAAATAGGCGTCGAGATTCCGCCGCACCTCGCCCAGCGAGTCGCCCCCGAACTTTTCCAGCAGTGCATCGGCCAGCACGAACGCCGCCATCGCTTCGGCAATCACCCCCATGGCGGGTACCGCGGTCACGTCGCTCCGCTCCGCCACGGCCGAGGCCGCCTTTCCCGTCGCGATGTCCACGGTAACGAGTGGACGCATCAGGGTCGAGATGGGCTTCATGGCAACGCGAATGACCAGCTCCTCGCCGGTGGTCATGCCCCCTTCGGTGCCACCCGCGCGGTTCGTCGTCCGACGCACGTGGCCCATCCGGGAGTTCCCCGGTGCGGCCTCGATCTCATCGTGCACCTCAGCACCGGTACGGCGGGCCGTCTCGAACCCCAGTCCGATTTCGACGCCCTTGACGGCCGGAATGGACAGCATGGCCTGCCCCAACCGTCCATCGAGGCGTCGGTCCCACGACACGTGAGAGCCGAGTCCGACGGGCAGGCCGGTGACGACAACCTCGCAGATGCCGCCCAGCGTGTTGCCGTCCTTCTTGGCCGCATCGATGCGCGCGATCATCTCGGACTCGGCCGCGGCATCGAGGGTCCGCAACGGCGAGGCGTCCGCGGCGACATTGAGGTCGGCAGGCATCACGGATGGACGGGCCGCATCGACCCCGCCAAGGTGCACGAGGTGCGAACCGACCCGGATGCCCAGTTCGCGTAATAGCACGCGACAGACGGCACCGGAGGCCACGCGGGCGGTCGTCTCACGGGCCGAGGCGCGCTCGAGAATGTCGCGCGCGTCGGTGCGATCGTATTTGAGCAATCCAGTGAGATCGGCATGTCCCGGACGTACCCGCGTGACCTGCCGCTTCCGGGGGCCGTCGGCGTCGCCGTCGCGCGGCGCCGGGTCCATGATCTCGAGCCAGTTCTTCCAATCGCTGTTGCGGATCAGCATCGCGATCGGCGAGCCGAGCGTCTCGCCGGCGCGCACGCCTGACAGAAACTCGATACGATCGGTTTCGATCTGCATGCGGCGTCCCCGGCCGTACCCCTGCTGTCGGCGGGCGAGGTCGGTGTCGACGTCGGCGGCCAGTAGTGGGACGCCGGCCGGCAGGCCTTCGAGGATCGAGACGAGCGCCGGACCATGGGACTCGCCGGCGGTGGTAAAGCGGAGCATGAATGTGCGAAGCAGACGCGAAAGGACGCCAGTAGAGCCGAGATCCGTGTCACAACGTATGACGTGACACCGCGCGACGGGAGCGTTGCGCCGGAAGCGCGTGGCCCAAACACGACACGGCCCCGGAGCGAGTGCCCCGGGGCCGAGCCGATTCCCCTCTGCGGTTGCCGGTGCCGACCGCGCCGTTACTGGCAGGACGTCGTGAAATTGTCGGGCAGTGCCACCACGGTCACGCCGCGGATGGTGGCGCCGACGAGCACCAGCTGGCCGTTTGGACGCGTCGTGGCGCGGACCGGGCCGATAATCGGGTTGCGAATCGGAATCGACGCGATCTTGCGGTAGCAGTACGTGTCGAACACGTCGATGACCGGCTCGCTCGACGCGATGAACGCGAGGCGCGTACGGAGCGTCGAGTTGGCACCCGTGTTGAGCGGGTGGAAATCGAGCCCGCCACCGCTGGGCCGTGACTGCAGGATGCCCTGCAAGCGAAGCGTGCGATCGAAGAGATACGTGGAGTCACCCTTCACCGCATTCAACTCCCCGTCGAAATTGATGCCGACGCCCTGGACGCGAGAAAAGGTGTTGGCCACGAAATCGGTGACATCGAGCGGACGGGAAATACCGCGATCGATCACCGGCCGGGGCGGCGTGGAGTCCATGCCCATCGTCGCATCGTACGTCATGGCACGACTGCCAAGTACCGAGCCGCCTTCCCCGAACACCGCCCGGCGGAAGTTACCCGATCCACGCACGAAGGTGGTGTCGCGGAAGGCCAGCTTATCGAGCCGGACAACGACCGAGTAGGAGAAGGTGCCGCCGCGGCCGTTCGGCACGTCCTGCTTGTACGGCACCAGGAGCGAATCCTTCCCGAAACCCGCGGCGGCGAAGCGTTCGACTTCGAGGGTGTCCGAGCGGCCTTCCGACTGCCCGATCGCCTGCTCGAAGAAGAAGTGCGAGGTGCGCTGCGTGAGATTCTCCCAGCGGATCGTCCCTTGGTTCGGGAACGGCACCGACTGGCCCGGTGTGGGTGTCGTGGAGTACACCGCGATGATGTCGCGACATGGCGCGTCTGGCGCATCGGCGCCGTTGCACGTGGCCGCGAGATACTGCGGACGATCGCTGAAGTCATACAGCGTGCGCTGCGCCATCGGCGCATCGGTGGCCTGCGCGCGCACCGTCGTGATGCTATAGGCGACGATGTTTGGCAGCGCGTAGCGGAACACCTCCCGGCCCGTCGTCCCCGCCCTCAGGTCGACGTAGCTGATGTTGGTTCCACCGGAGTTCGCCACGAGCAGTGTGTCGCCCATGCTCCCGTCTCGGTTGCGCGGCCACGGCGCGATGCCCCACGGGCGCGAGCCCACGGCGATCGGCGCGCGGAACGTCGAGTCGGCCAGATTATAGACCTCGAGCCAGTTGCGCTCGATGTTCGACAGATAGATCCGATCGGTGCGCGGGAAGTAGAACGCATCGGCCACCTGGCCACCGCTGGGCAATGGACTGGTGTAGCCGGCGACGACCGCGACCGTGTCGAGGCGCAACGCGCCCGACGTAAAGCGCGCCACATCGCGACGACCGTTCGCATTGCGGGCAAAGCCCGCGACGGTGACCTGCGTCGGGAACACCGTGACCGGTATCCGGGAGCGGAAGGTGCGAAGCAGCGTCGAGAAGACGCCCGTCGAGCTGACGGAGTCGGCGACCAGGAGCTGCCCGGTCAGCGTTCGCACTTCGTAGCCGAGGACCGAGATGCCCACCGGATCCGTGGCTTCCACGAATACCGTGTCCTGGACTTCGAGCCGCGTGGCAACGCCCGTGCGCACGATCGGAACCGTGGTCGCGTTCGCCGGACTCTGCACCGCGTACTGCACGGCCGTCCCGAGCACCCGCTGATTCAGCGAGTCGGTCACGAACGGCGTGACGGTGATGATCTGTCCCTTCACCGAATCCGGCACCACGAGCGTGTCGAGGACGGCCACCGAGTCCTTGAGCGGATTGCCGAACGACGCGGAGTCCTTCACGTTGTAGGCGCCGGTGATTTCATAGCCGAGCATGCGGACTTTGTAGCGCGCCTTGCCGGAGAACGAGACCACGAGCGACTTACCGCTCACGACCGGCGATCCGGTCACCGGGCTGGTCACGATCGCCTGCGGCGGCTCGAGATTGCCGACGGTGAGCGCCACGCGCGCCGTGTCAGACTGGTTACCGGCGCCGTCGGTGGCGACGGCCCGCGCATTCACGGTAGCGCCCAGCGGCGCGTTGCTCGGCACACGGATGTTCACGTTCACGGTCAGCGAGGTGACCGCGCTCGTCATGACCGTATCGTAGGTGGCGCTGATGCCACCAGCGAGCAGCACGCGCACGCGCTTGAGGCCGATATTGTCGGTGGCGTTCACCGTCAGAGACAGCAGCGTGTCCGCCACGGAATTGCCCTTTGCCACCTGAACACGCGGCACGATCGTGTCCCGGAACGGCGGATCGATCACTTCGTCCCCGCTGCAGGCGCCGAGGGCGGCGAGTGCGACGAGCGCCACCAAGGGAGCCGGTCTGGCGGTGCGAGGCGTAGGCCGCAGCGAGCCGCGGCTGGCGATGAATACAGGCATGGTGATGTGAGTCCTCATTGCGTCAGCGGCTCGGCGGGATCGCCCCATCATCCAGGATGTGCGGGGTCACCAGAATGAGCAGGTCACGCTTCGTTTCGCTCTTGGAGTTCTGTGAGAACAAGCGACCGACGAACGGGAGGTTCATGAGAATCGGGATGCCGCTGCGGAAGCGGTTCGTCTCGGTGACGGTCAGACCGCCGATCACCGCGGCCTCACCATCGGCCACGAGCACCTGCGATTCGGCACGCTGGCGGTTGAAGATCACGCCCACATCGGTGGC
>JBBARJ010000108.1:0-9677 GCA_040399825.1 Gemmatimonas sp. | reverse complement strand
TCAACGGCATCGCGCACACGTTCGGTCGCGTGCGCGCGCTCGATGGCGCCTCGCTGCAGGTCCGCGCCGGCAGCGTGCATGCACTGCTCGGCGAGAACGGCGCCGGCAAGACCACGCTCATGCGCGTGGTGTTCGGACTATTGCGTGCACAGCACGGCGAGATGCAATGGCGCGGCGTGCCGATCACGATGCGCTCCCCGGCGGACGCGTTAACACATGGTATTGGCATGGTCCACCAGCATTTCACGCTGGTGCCCAGCATGACCGTGGCCGAGAACATCGCACTCGGCAGACATGGCGGGTTTGATCCGCAGCAGGCGGCGGAGCGCGTGCGTGAAGTCGCCGCACGGGCGGGGCTGGTCCTCGACCCGAACGCCCACGTGCAGGACTTACCTGTGGGTGCGCAGCAGCGCTGCGAAATCGTGAAGGCACTCGCGCGCGACGTAGCGCTACTCATTCTCGACGAACCCACCGCGGTACTGGCACCGGCCGAGGCTGCTGAGTTGTTGCGCTGGATTCGCGGATATGCGGATGCCGGCAACGCCGTGGTGCTCATCACGCACAAGCTGCGCGATGCCCTCGCGGTGGCCGACGACATCACGGTGCTACACCGCGGTCGCACCGTGCTCACCACGCCGGCGCGGGACACCGATCAGGCGCGAGTGGCGCAGGCAATGCTGGGCGGTGCCATGGTGCGCACGGCCGATGTGCGGGCCGACGACGACCCGCGCCCGACCGCTCGACCGGCCGTGCTCGCGCTCGATGCGGTCTCGGTACGCGATGCCAACGGCGTAGTCCGCGTGCGATCGGCCTCGCTGCAGGTGCGTGCCGGGGAGATCGTCGGCATCGGCGCGGTGGAAGGTGCGGGGCAGCGCGAGCTGTTACGCGTGCTGGCCGGACGCCTCGCGCCCACTGCAGGCCGCCGCGTGATTCCTGAGAGCGTGGGCTTCGTGCCGGAAGATCGTCATCGTGATGCATTATTGCTCGACGCGCCGCTGTTCGAGAACATCGCCTTACCCGGCGCCGGCGCACGACGAGGCGTGATGGACTGGAACCACGTTCGCGCGCGGACAACGGCCTTGCTGCACCGATACGACGTGCGAACATCGGGCGCCGAGGCCGTGGCGAGAACACTGTCCGGCGGGAACCAACAGAAGCTCGTCCTGGGACGTGAACTCGAGGCGGCCCGCGAAGCGCTGGTGGTCGAGAATCCATCACGTGGCTTGGACTTCGTGGCCACCGAAGCGGTACATCGGGCGTTGCGGGCGGCACGCGACGCCGGGATGGCCGTCGTGGTGTACAGCAGTGATCTCGATGAAGTGGTGCTGTTGGCCGATCGCGTGTACGCGATGCACGACGGCACCGTGATCGAGTGTGCGAAGCATCGTGACGCCCTCGGTCGCGCGATGTTGAGTGGCACCGCCGGGACCGAAGGATGACGGCCCTGCGCTCGTTTACCGCCACGACGGTACGCGTCTTGGTTCTGCTGGCGATCGCGATCGCGATGCTGGCCGTACTGTTGATCGCGACCGGACACGAGGTCATGCCCGCCTTGTCGGCGATGGTGCGCGGCGCGTTCGGATCGTATTACGCCATCACGTCGGCCACGATCGTGCGCATGGTGCCGCTGGCGTTGGCTGGGCTCGCGGTGTCGGTGGCGTTTCGTGCGGGCATTCTCAACGTCGGCGCCGAGGGCCAACTGCTGGTGGGCGCGGCGGCGGCCACCGCGATCAGTGGCACGCTCCTTGGTGTGCCGTGGTTTATCGGTATTCCCGTGATGCTGGTAGCGGGGGCGATGGCTGGTGGTGTGTGGGCCGCGATCGCGGGCGCCTTACGACTGCGATTCGGTGTGCTGGAAGTGATCAGTACCATCATGCTGAATTTTGTCGCGCAATATCTCACCGGGTGGCTGGTGCGTGGTCCGTTGCAGGAACCCACGCGGGTGAATCCGCAGTCGGTGACCCTCGCGTCCGAATTGCAGATGCCGGTGTTACTCGAGGGCACGCGCTTGCACGCTGGCATCCTGTTGGTGGTCATCGTGGCGGTGGGTGTCTGGTGGTGGCTGCGCAGCACGGCCAGCGGCTTCCGGTTACGCGCGGTAGGGGCCACCCAAACCGCGGCGGCCAGTGCCGGCGGCATCGATGTCCCGCGCACGATGTTCGGCGCGTTCCTGATGAGCGGAGTGCTGGCGGGATTGGCAGGCTCAGTGGAATACACCGGCATCACCTACGCGCTGTATGAAAACTTCTCGCCCGGCTACGGCTACACGGCGATCGCGGTCGCCTTGCTGGCGCGATTGCATCCCCTGGGTGTGCTGGCCACCGCGCTGCTGTTCGGCGCCCTCGAGGCGGGGGCGAACGCGATGCAGCGCGATGCCGGCGTGCCAAATGTCGTGGTGTCGGTGGTGGAGGCGCTGCTGATCCTGCTGGTGTTGGCGGCCGACCGCTGGCGGCCGTCGCGCTCCGACGAGACGGGCACCTGATGCCAGACGTGTCCGTGAGCGTGGGCGCGCTAGCCGTGGGCGCAGGGCTGCTTGAGGCCACCGTGCGTACCGCGACGCCGCTGGCGTACGCGGCGCTGGGCGAGAGCGTGAGCGAACGGGCCGGTGTGATCAACATCGGACTCGAGGGCTCGATCATCGCGGGGGCGCTCAGCGCGACGATCGCCGCGGGCGCGATCGGTGTAGGTGGCGGCTTTGCGGCCGGCGCGGTGGCGGGACTGCTGGTCGCGGCGCTGTTCGCCCTGTTCGCGGTAGGGCTGCGCGCCGACCAGATCATCACCGGCACGGCGATCACGCTGTTCGCGCTGGGACTCACCGGCACCGTGTATCGCACGGTGTACGGATCGGGCGGCGTGGCGCTCACCACCCCCACGGCGGCCACGCACGCCATCCCCGTGCTCTCAGCGTTGCCCCTAATCGGTCGCGCCTTCTTCGCGCAGCCGTTGGCGACGTACGCGTTGTACCTGATCGCGCCACTGCTGGCGTGGTGGATGCAACGAACCCATGCCGGGCTGGCGCTGCGCGCCGTAGGCGAATATCCACCGGCGGCCATCGCCGCGGGGATATCGCCGCGACGAACGCAGCTATTCGCGGTGCTCTTTGCCGGAGCGATGGCGGGCCTCGCCGGCGCCACCCTGGTGCTGGCGCAGGCGGGCACGTTCGCGGAGGGGATGTCCGCCGGGCGCGGCTTTATCGCGATTGCGATTGTGGTGTTGGGTCGGTGGCGCCCGCTTGGGGTCGCGGCTGCCGCCTTGCTGTTTGGAGCCGCGACGTCGCTGCAGACGCTCTTCCAGTCGATGGGCTGGACCGGCATTCCGTATCAGCTGTTCCTGGCCGTCCCCTACGTCCTCACACTGGTGGTGTTGGCGGTCACCGGAAAGCAGGGCGCGCGCCGCGCGGCGTGAGGTGTGCCATTTGCTCCGGTACACGGTAACCAACCACAGCAACTACCACTGCAACTGCCAGAACACGGATGACCAAGGATCCCACCGAAACAACACGGATACGATGAACGGCGCTATTTCTCTTATCCGTGTTGTTTCCGTCTCTCCGTGATCTCCGTGTTCTGGCAGTTGCCGATCCTGTTCGCTGATTCCTAGAACCGATAGATCGCCGCGATCCCGGTAATCGACGGCATGCGGTCACGCGGCACCATCACCACGTCGCCGCCCATACGCAGCACGATCTCCGCGAGATCATCGAGAATATCGTCCACGTGCGGATCGGCCAACTCACCGTGTGCCACATGCGCTGTCGTGCGGTCCACGCATCCCGGCACGACCCGATCGTCGTCCACCAACAGCGTACGCACACGACCGCCAAGTGCGGCCATGGCAACCTCAGAGAGCGCGTCGGATGCGAGGGCGCGAGGAAGACCGGCCCCGTACTCGTCCATAAAGCCCTGCAGACGCGCCGTGTAGCGCGGCTCGACGATCGCCCAGGCCTTCTGTCGGAGCTCCTCAGGTGAAAACGCATCGGGATTGCCCGCGATCGCGTCGGGAAGTAGGAGCGCATTATGGCTCACCTCACGAAAGAGCGCGTGATGCTCTGGCAGCGCGGCTAACACCATCGGTAGACCCGCGTGCTTGGCGTGATGCTCAATGATCGCGCGGTCCACCACCCGAAAGAATCGCTCAGTGTCTTTCTCGATCTCGTCTTTTCGCGAACCAGATCCCGCGTGCATCGCGGCGTGCACGTCGGTCACCTCCTCGCCGAGCGCATCGATGAGTGTGCGTGGAACGCCCGCGTGCAAGACCACTTCATCGACGGCGTCACGGTTGCCCTGAAACAGGCGCACATGTTCGCGCGTGATCGCGAGCAACTGAAACCGGTCAGCCGATTGCAACACCCGCAGCAGCGGCTTGATATGAAACGAGTCGGCGACGACCGCGCGCTCAGGCACCGTCCGTTGAAGCTTGTAGACCTTGTAGAAATCCGCGTGCAAAAACACCGCGACCCCGTCGAACGCATGCGCCCAGAACCGATCGCTGTCGGCCAAGGCGTGGAGCGGCGCGGTGAACGCCTCCCGCTCGGCCACTCCCATGACGTCGGACAACGACAGCTCCGCCTCCCGCAGCAAATTGCGGAAACGCACCGCGTCCTGTTGCGACTCGGGAAAACGACGACCCGTCGGGAGGTAGATCGACACGCAGGGACCCGTGCGATCCACCAGCAGTTCGGGGAAATGCTCAACCGTTGGCGTCATCATCGTCATTGCGACGCCCCTTGGTCGGAAGCGCCGGACTTGCCCGCGTGCGTATCGCGGAAGTGGACGTCGATCATGAGCATGTTCTCTCGCTGTCAGAGGGAAGCGGATGAGGAGTGCACGCCTTCTGTCGCACCAGCGGGTCTGCCCGGTTAGGCGTAGACTCTAGGAGCAACTATCCACGTGATACCCCGCAGTCCCCTCAGATACTCAGACTATGCCGATCTCGAACACCCTGCGGTTTGCCGCCATTGGATGCGTCGCCGCACCGGCCCTGCTCAGCGCGCAAGGCCGAAAGCCGGTTACCGACGAAGCCGCCGTGATGGCCAGCGCGAAGGCCGTACACGCCGCCGTCCTGTCCATCGACACCCACGTGGATATCGCGCCGGCCAACTTCACTGCCAACGGCCCGAACTACACCCAGAAGCTGCCACGCACGCAGGTCGACCTTGCCAAGATGGAAGAAGGCGGACTCGGCGGGGCCTTTCTTGTGGTGTACGTGGGGCAGTCACCGAAGCTCGACGCCGAGAGTTTTGCCGGCGCCAATGCGCAGGCGCTGGAAAAGTTCGACGCGATTCACCGTCTCACCGAAGAGCTCGCCCCGACCCGCTCAGAAATCGCGTACACCGCCGCCGATGCGCGTCGCATTCATGCGGCGGGAAAGCGCGTGATCTTCATCGGTGTCGAGAACGGCTTTCCGATTGGCGCCGACCTCACAAACGTCAAGAAGTTCTTCGATCGCGGCGGTCGTTACATGTCGCTGGCGCACAACGGACACAGCCAGCTCTCCGACTCCAACACCGGTGAGCGCGACGGCGTGTGGCTGCACAACGGTCTGAGCCCACTTGGCAAGCAAGTCATCGTGGAAATGAATCGGCTCGGCATGATGATCGACGTATCGCACCCATCGAAGCAGTCGATGCTACAGACGATCGCCATCTCGAAGGCGCCGATCATCGCGTCGCATTCCGGTGTTCGCGCGATTTGCAATCACAGCCGCAACATGGACGACGAGCAACTCACGGCGCTGAAGAAAAACGGCGGCGTCATCCAGCTCGTGGCGTTCAATGCCTACGTGAAGTGCGATCCCACGCGCGATCTGCCGCGTGAGCAGGCGCGTGCGGCCGCGATGACAGAGCTCCGTACCGAGTTCGGCATCACGGCCACCGATCGCCGCGAACAGCAGGCGCAAATCCAGGCGCTCGTCGACGAGAAGCGCAACGCGTATCTGGCGAAGCAAGAAGACATCACGGCGCGCCGCTATCCGTCGGATCCGCCAGCGAACGTGAAGGACTTCGTGAACCACATCGACTACGTGGTGAAGCTCATCGGCATCGACCACGTCGGCATCAGCTCCGACTTCGACGGCGGTGGCGGCGTGGACGGCTGGCGCAACGCGTCAGAATCGTTGAACGTCACGGCGGAACTCGTGCGCCGCGGCTATTCGAAGGACGAGATCGCGAAGATCTGGGGTGGGAATTTGCTGCGGGTGATGGCAGCGGTGGAGAAGGCGGCTACGGCGAAGTAAGGAGTACGGAGTAGGGGGTAGGGGGTAGGGAGACTGGCTCCTTACCCCCTACTGCCTACCCCGTACTTCGCAGTTACCCAAGCAGCAGCTGGAGTTCTTCCCGCCCAACTCCCGCGAGTCCGCCCTTGTCCTCGCTGAGAATGGCGTCGGCCAGCGCCCGCTTGCTTGCCTGCAGCTCGAGGATCTTGGACTCGATCGTGTCCCGCGCCACGACACGCGTGGCAATGACCTGATTGGTCTGGCCAATGCGATGTGCCCGGTCAATGGCCTGCGCTTCTACCGCCGGATTCCACCACGGATCGAGCAGGTACACGTACTCGGCCGCCGTCAGGTTGAGCCCGTGTCCGCCCGCCTTGAGGCTGATCAGGAACAGCGGCGGTCCATCGGCCGACTGGAACCGGTCCACGCGCGCCTGCCGGTCGCGCGTGCGTCCATCGAGATACTCGTACGGCACTTCGAGCGCATCGAGACGCGCCCGTAGCAACGACAGGAAACTCGTGAACTGCGAGAACACCAAGACCTTGTTGCCCTCGGCCGCGATCTCCTGCAACGCCGGCACCACCGCGTCGAGTTTGGCCGACGGCAGCGACGCCTTGGTCGGATCGACCAGCGCCGGATGACAGGCCGCCTGACGCAGGCGCAGCAGCGCCTCGAGAATATGCATGCGTGACTTGCCGAGGCCGTCGCGCTCCACACGATCGAGCAAACTCGTGGCGTACTGACTCCGCAGCTGCTCGTAGAACGCGCGCTGCTTGGGCTCGAGCTCGACTTCGATGGTTTGCTCGATACGCGCCGGCAGTTCCTTCGCCACCATCGCCTTCGTGCGCCGTAACACCACCGGACGCAGCGCGCGCGACAGCAGCTCCTGCGCCGACACACCCGTGCCGGCCGGCATGCCGGGGCGCAACGCCGCCAACGTGCGCGTAGCCGAGCTGAAAGTCGTGGCCGCACCCAGCATGCCCGGATTGAGGAACTCGAACAGACTCCAGAGTTCCTCGATGCGATTCTCGATCGGCGTGCCACTCAACGCCAGCCGATGATCGGCCTGCAACAACCGACACGCCTTGGCGGTTGCGGTGCCGGCATTCTTGATCGCCTGCGCCTCATCGAGAATCACGTAGTCGAATTGACGCGAGCCGAGTCTGGCGATATCGCGGCGCAACGTGCCGTAGGTCGTGATCGCCAGGTGCGCGTCGACCGAGTCGAGGTCCTCGACCGAGCGTTCGGCGTGACTGAGATCGTGCACCTTGAGCTGCGGTGTGAAGCGGGCGGCCTCGCGTACCCAGTTGAATACGAGCGAACGGGGCACCACCAGCAACGACATACCAGCGCCTTCTTCACGTCGCGCCTCCAGCATGGCGAGCACCTGGATCGTCTTGCCCAGACCCATGTCGTCGGCCAGACATCCGCCTAGGGCGAAACGACGCAGGAAGCCGAACCATGACAGCCCTTCTTCCTGATAGCCGCGCAACGTGCCCACGAAGCCGCGCGGTACCGGGATCGCGTTGATCCCTTGGAACTTCTTGAGCTCGGCGCGACCCGACGCCAGTGTTTCGTCGACATCCACATCGGGCAACGCCGCCAGCAGCACGTCGAGTAACGCGAGCTGCGACGACCGGAACCGAATGCCATCGCCGCGACGCACACCGATCGCCATCAGCGCGCGCAGTTCGTCGAGCGACTCCTCAGGGAGAAAGCCGATCACACCGTTGCCGAACTCGATGAGCTCAGAGCCTTCATCCATGGCCGTGAGCAGCTGCGACAACGTGAGCTCATGGTCGCCATACCGCAGCGTCCCGGTGAGATCGAACCAGTCGATGCCCGAGCTCACACGCACCTGCAACGGACTCGGCGCCACGAACGTGGCCCCGTCGGACTCGATCAGCCATCCGTCGCGCACGAGTGTGGAGATCAGCCGCGGCAACGTATGCGGCTGCACCACGAGCGACATGCGGCTCTCGGCGTACGAGTACATCTCCTGCGCGCCGAGCGCCCGCAGGCGCGTCATCGCATTGCGTTCGGCCGCCGCGCGCCGGCGATACAGTGTACGGGTCTTCTTGTCGAAGCAGGTCGAGGCCGTGGACGCCGCGTCCACGAACTCCGATCCGTAGCGGAAGCGCAGCGTGATCCATGACGGCGATGTGCGCCACGAGCCGGCGCCACTGGTCACCCGCAGCATTGGGATCGGCGCGGCATCGCTCTCGATGTGCATTTCACCGGCCGGCAACGACAAGCGCGGCATGTTGGGCAGCGCATGGTACTCGGCCAGGAACGCCGACGGATCATCGCCCAGTTCGAACTCGCCCGCGGTCCACAGCTTCTGCACCAGCGGCCACACCTGATCGCTGTCCAGCCGCGACAGTGTCGTACCGAACAGCACGAGTCCCGACTCGTGAAGCCAATTCGCATCGCCGAGGGGACGCACCACGTCGTCGCGCAACAGCTCGCCCACCAACTGGTACTGGTCGGGATTAGGCCGATCGAGCCGCATGGCGACCTGCCACGGCGTCGCGTCGTCCCACGAGATCATGCGGGCATCGAGCGACGGACGGTTGCTGCGCAAACGCGCGCGGCCCGTCTCGCAGATCATGCGCAAGGTGGTGTGATACGCCCGAGGGCGCACGATGAATCCGCCGGTGGGCATGGTGGCAATGCCCTGCGCATCCGAGCTGCCGAGCAGCATTTCAGCGATCTGCCGATCGACCGGATCCGGGGCGTTACACCAGGCGTCGATGGAGTACTGAAAGTGCTTCGGTTCTTCCCACACACTGTCGCGATCGCGGCGCTGCGTCGTGATCTCGACGCGCACGCCACGATGCTGCGCGCTCTCGGTGAGATGCAGGAGATACACGATGCGCCGATCGGCCGGGAGCGACGTAGCACGGTTGGTGACGCGCGTCTCGGTAAACACCGACCGCTGGCGACCACTGGTGTCGCGCAATGCGGTTTGCCACTCCGGCGCGGGGGTGGACTTCGTCTCGATCACCCGCGCCTGCGGCTTCATCACCGCCAGCGCATGGCGCTCGAAGGTGACCTGCGGTTCCGCACTGGACGACGCCGCGGTCTCGAGCAGCGGCGCCAACGTGCCCTGTGCATCCAGCACGCGAAGCAGCGCCCACAGATGCTTGCACGCGCCATGCTCCTGCCCATGCGGACAGGTGCAGCCGAGGTGCAGGCGCCCCGGACGCGGGCGCAGGAACACGCCATACGTGCGAGTGCCCTGCACCGCGGCGGTTGCCGCCACGGCATCCACGTGCTCAAGGGTGAGCACGAAGGGATCGATGTACGCTTCCCCGCGTTCACGAACATCCGGCGGAAAGCACTGCTCAAGCAAGACAGGAATCATGACCAGCGAAGTCTAACCATGACCTCTCCAACGGCTGCTACTTGAAGCGAATCCGGTTGGGGGCCACCGCGCCCTTGGTTGGCACGAAGGGCTTGGC
>JBBARJ010000107.1:5589-9721 GCA_040399825.1 Gemmatimonas sp. | reverse complement strand
CGACATCGAGTCCGATGGTGAATTTCTTTCGGCCGAAGAGCGCCATGGCTGTTGAGGTTGTACTGGTGGTTGACACGCTGCCATTCGGCACTGAGCGCACCGAGGGGACAGATTGACCTGCCTACACCGGGGAGGTCTCCTTTCTAACGACGCTCCCCTCACGAGGTAACGCCGTTACTGGGGAGACGGCCGGTACAACTGCCCACACCGTGACAGTGTCGGCCCAAGCGCCCACTTTCCGCAACCGGTCGTTTTGACTGCTCGCCGGTCAATCCAGCGGGGAATACCAGAGCGAGAACGGCATTGCGCGCGGTACGGCAATGGTGGCCAGGGCCATCTGAACGGCACAGCGATCGTACTGCACCCGGGTCTGATCCCCAAGCTCCAGGTCGCGATTGCCGAGGGCGGCGACGACGAGCGCCCCGCGAACGCGCAGCGCTCCCCCACGCGCATCGAGTCGTCCGCGCACCACCAGGACGCCCTCGACATCCAGACGTCCCGTTACGACGAGGTCGCCGCTTACGGCAAGCAGTCCGCGCCACTGGGACGGTGATCGCAAGGCAACCGGCGCGCCATCGAGCAACAGGGTGTGCCAGCCTGGTAACGGTGCCAACTGTTGCGGGATCGAATCCGCGGTGCGAACGGGGCTGCGAGCGATCACGGAGACCCAGGCCTGATCGAAGGCGGCGCGCACCGTGGCGGTATCGGCGAGCGTCAGCAATGGCGACGGGGCCGTCCACGTCCCCGCCGGTGTATCGACGAGCGCGGCCGACGCGATCGGCACCCGCGAGAGGGTGTCCCGCAGGGCACCGCACGCGTCGGTGGCATCGGCACGGTCGCGTCCATCGATCGTGGTGGGATCCTGCCCATGGACGGTCCCGATCGCGGTCAGCGCGCCGACGATCGGCAGGGGCGGTGGCTCGAGGAACAGCGCGCGCGTGACGTGGCGCCGGACGAGCCCCGGTGTCCCTAGCGGGCCGACACTGACGTCGGCGGTCAACCACGCGACGAGTGGCTGGGTCCGCGTGAGCCGCACACGAACGCTGTCGCCGACGGCCGTGGTCACGCGCGTAGCCATCGTCGTGCCTGTCGGCATGGCCGCCAGGGTCTCCGCCGGCCACGCATCAAGCCGTAGGGCAATCCCTTCGTCGGCGGCGAATTGCACGCGTACGCCGTTGGCGGCGAGCCGGGTGGCGCGGTAGCCACGCCAGATCGTGCTGATGGCCGCCAACGCGAGCACGGCGACGAGGGCCGTGGCCACGACGACGAACGGGAGGACGAAGCCGGCACGCCGGCGCCGCTCAGGGAGCGCGCTGCGCACTTTCTGCTCGGAGCACGACATCGAAGGCGGCGGTATCACGACGCGTCGGCAGGTGCCCGTCTGGTGCGCGATCGGCCCGCAACTCGAGGCGTACGGCGGCGGCGTCCGGCAGGCGGTGTGTGACGGCGCCAGCGACGTCGAGGACGCGCACGCTCATGCCTCCCTGAGCCGGCGACAGCAGCGGACCGGCAACCGGCTGCACGACGTCCCAGCCCCCACCGGTGCGCGTGCGCTTTCCCAGGTACCACGACGAGCCGCTGCGGTACAGTGACAGTCGGGTGCGTCGATGAGCCGCGACCGCTGCGCCCACGACGAGGGCGGACGGACTCGCGTCGGCCAAGGTCAGGCGGACCGTGCGTCGATCCGCCCACCCGACCATCCACGGCGAGGCCGTGCAGGCCGACGCCCAACTGATGTCGCGGACCGTGGTCCGGAATTCGACGAGGGACGTCGGACTGTCACCATCGGTGCGCCAAAGCGTCAGCGCATCGTCGATCTGCAGGGCGCTGGCCCACGACACGCCGCGTGCGTCGGCGGGATCTGCTGACACCATGTCGATGCGTTCCGTCGGACCTCGGGGCGCGGCGCAGACCACGCCCGCGCCAAGGAGGGCGTCGAATTCAACGGCAGTGTCCGTGACCGCGTGGAGATCGCGCGCGCGTAACGGCCGCAGTTCGGCCTCGAGGGTGGCGTGAGCGTGCCGCAGCTCGCGGGTGCTACCCTGTGAGACGGCCGCCCGTCGCACGAGTCTCCAGGCGCCGAGGAGTGTGGCGGTGGCGGCCACGGCCACGAGCGACGCCATTGGCAGCACGATCAGCAGCTCGATCAGCGTGGCGCCGCGCCGCGCGGTGCGGAGGCGGTTCATCGGCATCGCCCGGCACTGCTCACGTGTAACTCGCGCCCGGCAACGGTGGCGATCGCCGAGCCTGTCCAGCGGACATCCGCCCGACCGCGGTGCAGCGTGCCGACGCCGGTCAGCGCCTCATCAACCCGGAGTCGCGTGGTGGGCCATCGGGTCGCCACGACACTCGCCTGAGCGGTATCGCACGGCGCGAGCAGCGCACGACCAACCACGTTTCCCTGCTCGCGTTGGGCGCGGGCGATCTGCAACGCATCGTCACCCAGCGTCGCCATCGACGCCGCGGTGGAGACAAGTACCAAGCTGGCAATGGCCACCAGGACGAGGGCCATGAGGCACTCAACGAGTAGCTGTCCGCGGCGCACCCGCCGGCTCTGATGAGCAGCCAGTGATTTAAGGCGCTGGAATGAGGGGAGCGACATGGCCGCACGATATGGTGACCGCGGCCCCGCTCTGTCATCCGAATCGTGCGCGTGGGATCATGGCGCGGCGGGACGGTCGCCCGACGTGACCGCGGGCAATCCGCTCGCCCCGGAGTGCAGTGGCAGCAGGATCACGAATGCCGCCCCCCCTTCGCGCGCGCGCTGCACCCAAATCGTGCCGCCCATATTTTCGATCGTGCTGGCCACGATCGCGAGTCCAAGTCCGGTGCCCTTGCCCGGCTGCTTGGTCGAAAAAAACGGCTCAAAAATGCGCTCTTCGTCCTCGGGCGCCACACCCGTCCCCGAGTCCGCCATGACGATCTGCAGGAACCGTTCGGGCGATTCCGGGCGTGCCAGCCAGGCCAGCGCGCGCTTACTGGGCCGATGTGTCCACCGCTGTGGTGTCGGATCGGTGCGGCGCTTGTCGATCGAATCCGCGAACGATTCGGCGTGATTGATGCGACTGCTGATGACGACGTCGCCCTCGCGATCCATGGCGTCGACCGCGTTGAGCAAGAGGTTCACGAACACCTGATCGAGATCGTGCCGTTCCGCGAAGACGACGCCGTCTGGTGCCTCGAGCCCACGCGTGATCCGGAATCGGCGTACGATGCCCTGATCATCAAGCAGCCGCACCACATCTTCGATCACGTCGTCGACGACGATCGGTTTGGGGGTCAGTCGTCGCGGCCGCGCGTAATCAAGCAGGCCGCGCATGATGCGATCGATACGGGCGATCTCGCGTTCGAGCGCGTCAATCGGCTCCGTGGTGCCTGGGACATCGGTGGTGCGCATACGGAGGACATGTGCGTAGTTCGCGATGGCCGATACCGGATTGCCGATCTCGTGCGAGATGCCGGCCGCGATGCGCCCCATGGTGGCCAGCTTCTCGACGCGCATGCGCGACTGCGTCGCGGCGAGCATCTGCTCGGTCATGCGATTGATGCTGGCGGCCAGCTGCGCGAATTCATACGTCTGCCCCACCGGTACCCGGCGACTGTTGTCGCCCGCGGCAATCGCCTCGGCCGCTTCGACGCACTGCGCCAACGGGACCTCGACCAGGATCACGACTTGCCGTCGCAAAACGCTCACCCACACCACCGAGACCAGAATGACCAGCAGCGCGACCAGCGGCCACCGCAGGTAGGGCGGTAGGTATTCAGTGACCCACATCGTCAGGATGATCGCCGCCAGCGCGCTGCCGCTGGCGAGGACGAGCACCTGCTTGAGTCGTTGATGAATACGGGGAGTCGGAATGGCGATCACCACCGGAGGATGCGCGGCCGACGCTCCGGTGGCAACTGTGGCGGAGCAGAAGCGTGACCGCTCAGGGCGGAGCCGGGATGACCAAGAGGGACCGAGCGAGTGCTCGGCCCCTCTTGTAATGCCACCGGGAGCCAGTGAGGCAACCCGGGCGACATCAATGTTCCCTCGACGACGCGACCACGCGCGCCGCCAGCGGAATCATGTCGACATTACTTGCAGGTGGCGCCGCCCGGCTGGCCTTCGGCGAGGCCGGCCGGCGTGTCC
>JBBARJ010000107.1:0-5489 GCA_040399825.1 Gemmatimonas sp. | reverse complement strand
TCGCGGCGAGGATGCCGATGATCACGACGACGATCAGAAGTTCAATGAGGGTGAAACCCTTGCGAGTGCGCTGCATGATGTCTTCTCCAGTGGGGGTCAAACGACGCTGGTCACCCGTGGTGGTGCCCGACGCGACACGACGCCATAAGGCAACTGCCTTGCCACGCTGCCAGAAACACGCTAACCCCTTGCATTTCAAACGTTTGCATCATTTCAACGCCGGCCTACCTATCGCATTGCGCATGGCCTTTCGCACGCTTCGTTGCAGCGTGCAACAGTCGACCGGTGTGACAGAGTGGCACGCCATTCCGGTGGCGTAATGGTCGTGCCCCTCGGGTGACACCGAGGCCTCCGGCCACCAAAAGGAACGTGGCACGTGCAACCGCACGTGCCACGCATCGCACCAAAGATCACCGGCTCTCTGGCTACTGACAGAACGGCTCACCCGGCGCATCCGCGACCAGTAACGTCCCCGCCGCGATGGTGCATTCGACCCCCGGCACGCCCACGTGCGTCGCCGTGGCCGACCATCCGGACGGCGTCCCGGTGAAGATCAGCGTCACACCCTCCGAGCCCTGCGGCGCCACCACGTCCTCATACGAATTGTCCGACGTATAGCGTGATTCGGCGACCGTGGCCAAGCCCCGCAGATCCGACTTCATCGCGGCGACGTACGCCCGGCGTTTCGCCCCCCCGAATTTTGAAATGGCGATCGACGCTAAAATGCCGATGATGACCACGACCACCAATACTTCGATGATCGTGAAACCGGTGCGACGTCGCATCAGGGTGGACACCATCAGACGTCTCCGTAGCGGGCCAGCTTTCGATACAACGTGGACGGATCGATACCGAGCAGATCGGCCGCACGACTCTTGTTACCACCTTCGTTCTGCAGCACCCACTGAATGTAGGCGCGCTCGATGGCTTCGAGCGTGGGTGAGACCGGCGCGCGTTCGCTGACGAGTGGCTCGGCCCGACGGGCCGTCACGCGCTCCGGGAGCGCATCGGGTTCAATCACGGAGCCGGTCGACAGGATGACCGCGCGCTCGAGCGCGTTTTCGAGTTCACGCACGTTACCGGGCCAGGCATACGCCATCAGCGCGTCGAGCGTGTCATCACGCAGCGTTTTCACGCCTTCGTTCCGAAGATTCGCGCTGCGCGCGAGGAACGACTCGACCAGCAACGGAATGTCATCCTGACGCTGGCGCAGCGGCGGCAGATGCACGGCGATCACGTTGAGCCGGTAGAACAAGTCGGCGCGGAAGCTGCCACGCTTGATCTCTTCTTCCAGATCGCGATTGGTGGCAGCCAACACGCGCGTGTTGACTGACACCGCTTCCGTCGCACCGACGGGAATCACTTCACGCTGCTGCAACACCCGCAGCAATTTGACTTGAATCGACGCCGTGGTCTCACCGATTTCGTCAAGAAAGAACGTGCCCTGATTGGCCGCGGTGAAGAGACCGGCCTTGTCTTTCACGGCACCGGTGAACGAGCCCTTCACATGACCGAAGAGTTCACTCTCCAGCAGGGACTCGGGGAGAGCACCGCAGTTGATCGAGAGAAAGCTGTTCTCCGATCGCGTGCTCAACTCGTGGATGTATCGCGCAATCACTTCCTTACCGGTGCCGGACTCGCCGGTGAGCAACACCGTGGAATCCGTCGGGGCGACCGTCTCGGCGAGACGCAGGACATCGAGCCACGGCTTGCTGCGCCCGATAGGACGACCATTGGTCGTGCGTTCGCGCCGCTTGATCTCCTGCTTCAGCGTGGTGTTCTCGACGCGCAGTTTGCGATGCTCAGCGGCACGACGGAGGATTGCCAGTAGCTCGTCGTTCCGAAACGGCTTTTGGATGTAGTAGAACGCGCCCTCGTTGACCGCCTGCATGGCAGACTGCAACGTGGCCTGGGCCGTCATCAGGATCACCGGCACATCGGGATCGACCTGACGGGAGGTGCTCAAGACCTGGACACCGCTCACATCGGGCATCCGCACGTCGGTCAGCACGATATCCGGTCGCAGCTCGGGGATGCGTTCCACGCCGGCACGGCCACCGTGCGCCGTGAACGGGATGAACCCCTCGTTCTTGAGCAAAATGCGTAGCGACTCAAGAATGCCCGTTTCGTCGTCCACGATAAGCACGCGCGGTGCGTCACCGGCGAGCGCAGGAAGGGTCACGGTGCAACTCCAGAAAGGCGAGGGAGCAAGGCATCGGCCGAATCGTCCGGATGCGGCTCGAAGGGGACCGCATTGTACACGGGCGTTGCACCGCGACGAGACGAGTCGTTGTCGCTGGCGGTTGGCAGCAGCATGGTGAAGCGCGTCCCACGGGGCAGCGAATCCACCAGCACGACCCCGCGATGCGCCTCGACCGCACGATGCACCACCGGGAGTCCGAGTCCGGTCCCGCCAGCCTTGCCGGTCACGAACGGTTCGAACAGACGATCCTTCAGCTCCGATGGGACACCGGGGCCGTCATCGGTCACACTCACCGTCAGCAGCTCACCCGTGAGCATCGCCGACGCCGCAGCGTGCTCGCCGGTCGGGCGATAGCGGTCGACCTCGATAAACACGTGCCCCTCGGGTCCGACGGCTTGCACGGCATTGAGTACCAGGTTGAACACCGCGCGATGCAGCAAATCTTCGTCGCCTTCCACCGGTGGCAATTCGGGCGCCACGCGCACCTGCACCTGCACGCCGTCACGCCGATCAGGATGCGACGCGGCTATCGTCGAGGCCGCATTCACGATCGCGCCCAGATCGACACGGCTCACGCGCGTCACGCGCGCCCGGGCGAAGTCGAGGAAGTCCGCGAGCAATCGACTGAGGCGATCGGCCTCACGTACCACAAGGTCGTGAAGGATGCGCTCGTCGTCATCGTCGGCCGTTGGCTCCAACGACCGTCCCCGCCGGCGCGCCAGTTGCTCGGTGGCGCTGCGAATCGACGCCAGCGGATTCCGGATTTCATGCGCCAAGGATGCACTGAGCTCCGCTACCGCCTGCAGTCGTTCGGCGCGGATGTGCAATGCCTGAATGCGCTTGCTGTCCGAAATATCCTGAAAGATCGCGGTCGCCGTCACGCTCCCGTCCTTCCGCGTGCCATTGGCCACCGTGGTCGTGACACCGATCTCGACCGTCTCGCCGCCCCGGTGAATCACACCCTCGGCGCGCGTGGTGCGAACACCCTCGCGCGACGACCGCTCGAGCAGCGTGGCGAGCTGCGGGGAGACACCGAGCAGCGTGTCCAGCACCGGCAACCCAAGAAGCGACCGAAGCTCGAGCCCGAGGAGATCGGACGCCGCGGGATTCGCGTAGAGGAGTCGCCCCTGCGCGTCGACGGTCATGATGCCGGACCGAATCGTGCGAAGAATGTCGGCCGCTTCGAGCTGGACCTTGACCAGCTGCTCGGCGAGGGCCTCGCGCCCCATACCGGCCTGACGGAGACGTGACGACACGTAGCCGGAACCGAGCGCGACCACCACGAACACCGTGATCTGAACGGTGATGCCGACGTAGGGCGTTCCCGGCCGCAGCAAGAGGACATCGGCCGAGTACAGCAGGCAGGCGCCCCCCGCCACGGCCAGCCCACCGCGGAAGGGGAGCAGCAAGGCCGCGCTGGCGATGACGAGGATATAGAGGGCGGCGAACTGAGAGCTCCAGCCACCGGTGATGTGCACGACGGCCGTGACCAGTGCTAAGTCGATCGCGCACTGGAGGGCATAGAAGCCCAGCCCCAGCGCACGCCGTTCGAATTCGCCGTAGAGCGCCGAACCGATCGTCGCCAGCGTCGCACCCGCGAAGGCCAGCGTCGCGATCAGGGTATCGCTGGGTGCCGCCTCACTCCACACGAACACCGCCGCCACCAGAATCGCACATGAGAGCACGACGCGGCCAAGCCAGACCCAGCGCAGCACGCGGCGCGGGTCGAGCATCTCCTGAATCGGTTCCTGTGGGATCGCTGGGGTATATCGCATGACCGGGGTGAGACTTGCAGAATGCCGTATGCGCGGAAGGGTCGGGAGTCTTGCAGATTGCACTACCCTGACGAATCACGCGCGTGTCCGTTTCCTTACAGTATGCTTGCTGACCCTTCTTTGCCCGTCGTCCACGAAATTACTTTCGGGGCAGCTTCGGGACGATTGCTCGTGGTGCTCTTGCTCGTCCTGCTCAACGCCTTTTTTGTCGCCGCCGAGTTCGCGCTGGTGGCGGTCCGGCGGAGCCGCATCGACCAGATGGCCGCCGAGGGCGACGGCAGCGCCAAAGTGGTGCAGCGTGCCCTGAGTCAGCTGGACCGCTACATCTCGGGCACCCAGCTCGGCATCACCCTGGCCTCGCTCGCCCTCGGCTGGATTGGTGAACCGGCGATCGCCGTGCTGGTGGACCGCGCGCTGCACGTGGTGGGCATCGAGCCGGCCGCCGGTGCGATACACACGGGCGCCGGGATCGCCGTCGCGTTTCTGGTGATCACGTTTCTTCACATCGTGCTGGGCGAGCTCGCCCCCAAGTCGATCGCCCTGGCGCGCCCGGAAACCGTGAGCCGCTGGGTGGTCCGTCCCCTGATGCTCTTCTCCCGGGTGATGTCACCCTTCATCGGCATGCTCAACGGCACCGCCAACCGGTTACTGAAGCTGCTGGGAGTGGAGCCCGTGTCCGAAGGGGGACATGTGCACAGCCCGGAGGAACTGCGACTGCTCGTGATGCAGGCTCGTGCGCACGGCACGCTCGACGAATCCGACTCCGCCATGCTGGCGGGGGTGTTCGACTTTCACAACAAAAAGGCGCTGGACGTGATGCGCCCACGGACCGACATGATTGCGATCGCCGAAGATGTCGAGCTCGACGAACTGATCGCGACGCTGCGGCGCGAACGCTACTCGCGCTATCCGGTGTACCGCGACACGCCCGACGATATCGTGGGCGTGTTTCTCGCGAAGGACTTCTGGCTCGATGAGCACCCGGACACGTTCTCGTTGCGCGATCATCTTCGCGAACCGATGTTCGTGCCCGCGACGCGCGCGGCCGAACGCGTACTGGATGATCTCCGGCGCACGCGCGCGCATCTGGCGGTGGTGCTCGACGAGTATGGTGGCACGGCCGGTATCGTGACGATGGAAGACTTGGTCGAGGAAGTCGTGGGCGATATCGCGGACGAGTACGATCCGCTGTCGCGTGATGCCCTGCTCTTCGACGGCGTGCTGGAACTCGCCGGCTCGATGTCACTCGTCGACGTACGGTCGGACCACAAACTGCCGATCCCTGAGGGCGACTGGTCCACACTCGGCGGGTACGCGTTCGCGATGCTCGGGCGTTTGCCCAAGGTCGGCGACCGCGTCACGTATCCGGGCGGCGAGCTTGAGATCGTCGCGATGGATGGCCGTCGGGTCGCCGCCCTGCGCGTGCATCTGCGTACCGAAGGGAGCTCCACGCGATCTCGGGGGCGCTGCGGCGCTCGCCGTGCCGCGCGCCGGGCGGGGGCTGAAATGAC
>JBBARJ010000106.1:0-9734 GCA_040399825.1 Gemmatimonas sp. | reverse complement strand
CAAACGGGCAAACACATGGTGGTGGTTCGTCCAGCAGACTCCTCGACACGTATCATCGCCGGCGACAGCGTGATGAGCGACGCGGGTATCGCACGCTTTGGTGGACTTCGACTGCAGACGAGCGACTCTGCAGTGCGCTTGCGCTTCGAGAGTTCCAATACACGCCCGATTGTGACGACGGTTCCGCTCTCGAAGTATGGAATTGTGCCGGAGAACGATGGAAGCCTGCACTTGCTCGATGGACTGATACGCCTCCCCGGCGGCGTCCAACGGATGCGTGGTGATTCATCCACCCTGCGTGTTGCAGCCGGTGATACGATCGACGGCGTTCTGCAGGTCGCCTATTCCGCCCCGTGGGCCGCGGCGTCGGTGTGGGTCGCATTCACGACGACGTGGGGTGATCCGACTCGCAGTGGGGCCGATCTTCAACCGATCACGACTCCGGTCCAGTGGGAGGTGATGGATCTTCGCATTCGCGCTGTCGCACCGACCACATCTGGACGCCACTGGATCCTGATAGTCGCCGGCGCCGAGCCGTCAGGCGGATATCTCCTGTCAAACACCAACTGGTCGGTCGGGCGACCGATCTGGGGCGACGGGAACGACATTGGGCGTCTCGCCGACGGCACCATCGCTCGCGCCAGAACGCGGGGCCTCGTTCCCGTCCGTATCGCCTACGACGCATCGGCACAGCGCGAATGTTTGCTCGGTGCAGATCCGCGTTGGCGGTACTGTGATGCCCTGCGGGGAATCGTGGCCATTCGGGTGATCGTGCACTGAATCGATTGGCCGGCGAACGGGACCGCGTGGGGTCCGCCGCACTGTCGCGGAGTGCACCATCGACGACCGCGAGAGCGTGAACAGCCGCCGTTCGTGACCGGCTCGCGACATCGATTGACGCGTCGAAATCTACCACATATGCTTACCATATGCCGGAAGCCACCAAAACTACCGTCTATCTCGACGCCGACGACTACCGACGACTCAAGGCGCTCGCGCGGGCTCAGGGCGGATCCGCAGCCGAGCTCGTGCGCGAGGCAGTCGCCGAGTACGTGCGTCATCGAGCCCCGGTCGAGGCGCCGGCGTCGATCGGGGTCGGCCACTCCGGGCGCGGCGATGTGAGTACACGCAGCGAGGAGTTGCTGGGCGACGACTTCGGGCGATGACCGTCGTCGTCGATACCGGCGGCATCATCGCGCTGGTGGACGCGGACGATACGCACCACCGAGCGATCCGTGCGATCTACGACGCGGATCCGCGCGCGTGGGTGCTGCCGTGGGCGATCCTGCCGGAAGTCGACCACCTGCTGGCGCGTCATGTGGGCGCCGACGCGGCGAGCGCGTTTCGCCGAGATCTCGCCGTAGGCGCGTTCCGCGTGGAGTGGGGCGACGACGCCGATTTATCGCGCGCCCATGCGCTCTGCACACAATACAGCGCGCTGACACTCGGTCTCGTCGATGCGTCGGTCATCGCGGTGGCCGAGCGTCTCTCCGCTCGCGCCATCGTCACGGTTGACCTGCGGGATTTCGGGGCCGTGAGCCTGCCGCGCGAGATGCTGTTGCTGCCGCGGGACGCGGCCTGGTACGGAGACAGAAACCGCGCGAACCCGTGAAGGTCCGCGCGGTGGTGGCCCTGTCGATGCCGCGAGCGTGGTGACCTGCTTACGCCTTCGCCAGCAGCGGCACCAGCAACAGCGCCACGATGTTGATGATCTTGATGAGCGGATTGATGGCCGGGCCCGCGGTATCCTTGTATGGATCGCCCACGGTGTCACCGGTCACGGACGCCTTGTGGGCTTCGCTGCCCTTGCCGCCGTGGTTGCCTTCTTCGATGAACTTCTTGGCGTTGTCCCACGCGCCACCGCCGGTGCACATCGAGATGGCCACGAACAAGCCCGTCACGATCGTGCCCATGAGCAATCCACCCAACGCCGCGCCACCGAGCAGGAAACCGACAATGGGCGGGATCACGAGCGGCAGCATCGACGGGAGAATCATCTCGCGAATGGCGGCCTTCGTGAGCAGGTCCACCGCCTTGTCGTACTGCGGCTTCTGCGTGCCCTTCATGATGCCGGGTAGTTCCTTGAACTGACGACGCACTTCCTGCACCACCGCACCAGCCGCACGACCCACCGCCTGCATGGCCATGGCGCCGAACAGGTACGGAATCATGCCGCCAATGAGGAGGCCGATCACGACCTTTGGATCGTCGATCGAGAAGTTGACCGGAGTGCCGAGATGAACGCCCAGCTTGCTCGAGTAGTCGGCGAACAGCACCAGGGCGGCGAGGCCGGCCGAACCGATCGCGTAGCCCTTCGTGACGGCCTTCGTGGTGTTACCCACGGCGTCGAGCGCGTCGGTGATCTTGCGAATCTCGGGACCCAGATGGCTCATCTCGGCGATACCACCGGCGTTGTCGGTGATCGGACCGTACGCGTCGAGCGCGACGATCATGCCCGCCATCGACAGCATCGACGTGGCCGCGATGGCGATGCCGTACAAACCCGCGTGCAGGAAGCAGAAGTAGATCGCGGTGGCCACGACGAGCACTGGGGCGGCCGTCGACTTCATGGAGACCGCGAGGCCGGCGATGACGTTCGTGCCGTGGCCGGTCTCCGACGCCTTGGCGATCTGCCGCACCGGCCCATACTCGGTGGCCGTGTAGTACTCCGTGATCACGACCAGCGCGGCCGTGAGGCCAAGACCGATCATGGCACAGATGAACAGGTTCGTGCCCAGTTCACCGGGGAACATGGTGCGCGTCACGAAGAAGAACGCGATCGCCGCCAACACACCCGACACGATCAGGCCGCGGTACAGCGCATTCATGATCTTGCCGCCCGGCTTCACGCTCACGAAGAACGTGCCCACGATCGACGCCGGGATCGACACCGCGCCGAGCACCAGCGGATAGAGCACGCCGGTGTTGCCGTAGGTGGCAAACGAGAGACCGGCCACCAGCATCGCGGCAATGATCGTGACCGCGTACGTCTCGAACAGGTCGGCCGCCATACCGGCGCAGTCGCCCACGTTGTCACCCACGTTATCGGCAATCACAGCAGGGTTGCGCGGATCGTCTTCGGGAATGCCGGCTTCCACCTTGCCCACGAGGTCTGCGCCAACGTCCGCGCCCTTCGTGAAGATGCCGCCACCGAGGCGGGCGAAGATCGAGATCAGCGACGAGCCGAAGGCGAGACCGATCATCGGCTCGAGCGCGGCGCGGATCGCGTCTTCGCCCGTGCCGTTGCCGAGCACGTACATGTAGAAACCGGCCACGCCCAGCAGGCCGAGGCCGACCACGAGCATACCCGTGATCGCGCCGCCCTTGAAGCTGACGTTGAGCGCGGCGTTCAAGCCGCTGGTTGCAGCCTGCGCGGTGCGGGAGTTGGCGCGCACCGACACGAACATGCCGATGAAGCCGGCCAGCCCGGAGAGCACGGCGCCGATCGCGAAGCCGACGGCGGTCACCCAGCTGCCGAGCCCGAAGCCGACGGCGAGGAAGAGGACGACGCCAACGATCGCGATGGTGGTGTACTGCCGCTTGAGGTAGGCGTCCGCGCCTTCCTGGATGGCGCCGGCGATCTCCTGCATGCGCGCAGTACCGGCGGGTAGCGAAACAATCCAGCGGGCCGAGAGGATGCCGTAGGCAATGGCAACGGCCGAGCACACGAGGGCAAGGACGAGAGCGTACTGCTCGAGCACGAGGTGTCCGGGGTTGTGTGTTGTGAACGGAGGCATTGGATGCCCCAGAGTGCCAGCATCCTGTAAATTCATTCGGTGGATGAAGTTAGGCCAGCCCCCGTCAACGGTTTTTTTCGGCTGGGTGCGGCCTACCCGAATTCAGGTGAGAACGGAATGCACTGAGAATGGGCGAACCCGCCTCAAATCGTTGCCGATTCGCGACGTAGACCGTTCTCCCACGGCCCCTGGCGGTTCGTGATGTTCCGAAGGTGCGCGTACGCGTTGCATCGCGTCGGCCGAATGGCTCAGTGCGCTGGCTAGGCAGTCGGTCACGAGCCCCCTCGATCTAACTTTCAGGAGATGGGAATGAAGCCGTGGTTCACGAAGTTCACGCGGGCAGCGTGGTCGCTGGCGTTCGGGGGCCTGCTGGCTCTCCCGACCGCTTCCCTGCAGGCGCAGGGAGTCACCACGGGTTCCATGAGTGGGACGGTCCGGAGCGACAAGGGCGCCGTGGCAGCGGCCCGCGTGGTCGCCGTTCACCAGCCGTCCGGGACCACGTATCAGGCCGTGAGTCGTGCGGACGGGCGCTTTCTCATTCCCGCCATGCGCGTTGGTGGTCCGTACACCGTGACCGCCGTGGCGCTGGGATACGAGCGCACCGCCCAGAGCGGCCTTGACGTCACCCTCGGCGCGTCCACCGACGTGAGCTTCGAGCTCAAGACCGTCGCGGTCACGCTGACCGGGGTGCAGGTCACGGCCACGGGCGGTGCCCTCAGCTCGCGCATTACCGGTGCCTCGACCACGATTTCAAAGGATGCCATCGCGGCCTTCCCCACCATCGGCCGCACGATCACCGACTTCACGCGCCTGACGCCGCAGTCGAGCGGCTCGTCGTTCGCCGGTCAGGACAACCGCCTGAACAACATCACGCTCGACGGCTCGTTCTTCAACAACTCGTTCGGGCTTGGCTCGCAGCCGGGTGCCCGCACGGGCGTGTCGCCGATCCCGATCGACGCCATCGAGCAGATTCAGGTGAACATCGCCCCGTTCGACGTGCGTCAGGGCGGCTTTACCGGCGCCGGCGTGAACGCCGTGACCAAGAGCGGTGGTAACGAGTTCAAGGGCTCGCTGTACTAAACCACGCGCAACCAGGGGCTCGTGGGCGACAGCACGGCCGGTGTGTTCTTCAACAAGGGCACGTTCAAGTTCACGCAGCCGGGCGGGTACGTGAGTGGTCCGATCATCAAGAACAAGCTGTTCTTCTTCGTGGACTACGAAACGGACGAGCTCACGCAGCCGGCTACCAGCTTCCAGGCCAATACGGGCGGACAGGCGATCGCGGGCAACACCACGCGCGTGCTGCAGTCGGACATTTCGACCCTCAGTGCCTTCCTGAAGGACAAGTTCAACTACGAGACCGGTCCGGCCCAGGGCTTCAATCTGGCCGTCCCGTCCACGCGCATCATTGCGAAGATCGACTGGAACGTGAACGACCGGAACAAGTTCAGCTTCCGGTACTCCGATCTCGAGTCGAAGTCCGACGTGCCGATCTCGAACTCCAATGCCCTCGGTACGCTCGGGAACCGTCGCGACAACCTGAACTCGATGAGCTTCCAGAATTCCGGGTATGCCATCAAGGAGAACGCGCGGTCGTTCATCGGTGAGTTGAATTCGCAGATCGGCACGAACATGTCGAACCAGATCATCGCCGGATATACCACGAACGATGAAAGCCGCGAGTCCAAGGGCTCGCTCTTCCCGCTCGTGGACATCAACAACAACGGCACCAACTATCTGTCGTTCGGGTTCGAGCCGTTCACGCCGAACAACGTGCTCAAGTACAACACGTGGCAGTTCCAGGACAACTTCTCCATCTACACCGACAAGCACGACCTCACGTTCGGTGTCACGGCGCAGCGCTACCAGTCCGATAACGGGTTCTCGCCCGGCCTGCAGAGCGCCTACGTGTACAACTCGCTCGCGGACTTCTATACCGACGCGAACGGCTTCCTGGCCAATCCGACGCGCACGACGTCGCCGGTGACCCTCGGCCGCTTCCAGGTGCGTTACAACAACATCCCGGGGCTCGACGCACCGATCCAGCCGCTGCGTGTGAACACGTATGGCGCCTACGCGCAGGACGAGTGGCGCGCGACGCGCAACCTCAAGGTCACCATGGGATTGCGGCTCGACGTGCCGGTGTTCGAGAACACGGCGTTCAATAACGCACAGGCCAATGCGTTGTCCTTCCGCGACGAAACCGGCGCGGCCGTGAAGTACAACACCGGCAAGCTGCCCGACGCCAACCTGCTCATTTCGCCGCGCGTCGGCTTCAACTGGGACGTGGAGGGCGATCGTCGTACGGTGGTGCGCGGTGGTACGGGTATCTTCAGCGGGACGCCGCCGTACGTCTGGATCTCCAACCAGCTCGGCAACACGGGCGTGCTCACCGGCTTCGACCAGCGCGACAACACGACCACGCGCCCGTTCAACCCGAACCCGGACACGTACAAGCCGACGACCGTGACCGGCGCGCCGGCGGCCACGTACGAGCTCAACGTCACCGCACCGGACTATAAGTTCTCACAGGTGTGGCGCTCGAACATCGCCGTCGATCGTCGCTTGCCGTGGGGCTTCATCGGTACCCTTGAAGGACTGTACGGCAAGGAAGTGAACGGCCCGTACTACATCAACGCGAACCTGCCGGCTGCCAACTCCGCCTTCACCGGCGCCGACAAGCGTCCGCGCTGGACGGCGGGCAATAACCGCGTCAACAACAACGTGACCGCGGCCTACGTGATCAGCAACGCGACCACCGGCTACTCGTACAACCTTGCCGGCTCGCTCGAGAAGTCGTTCACCAACGGCTTCTACGCCAAGTCGGCGTACTCGTATGGCGTGTCGAAGAACTCGTACGATCCGGGCTCGACAGCGTCCACGAACTGGACGGCCAACGCCCAGGCCGGTGATCCGAACAACCCCGGTGTGCAGTTCTCGGCGTTCTCGCCGGGCCACCGCGTGTTCCTCGCGGTGTCGTACCGCAAGGAGTACTTCAAGTTCGGCGCCACGTCGATCTCGCTCTTCACCGAAGGACGCACCCAGGGCAACAGCAGCTACACGTTCAGCGCCGACGCCAACGGCGACGCGGCAGGCGCGAACGACCTGATCTACATCCCGCGCGATGCCTCCGAGATGAACTTCCAGCAGTACGGCGTGAATGCCGCCGGCTCTGTGGTCACGTCGAATCCGGCGCGCGTCTTCACCGTCGCCGATCAGCAGGCGGCGTGGGAAGCGTACATCAAGCAGGACAAGTACCTCTCGTCGCGCCGCGGCCAGTATGCGGAGCGTAACGCGGTGTTCCTGCCGGTGCTGTTCCGTAGCGATCTCGGGGTGACGCAAGAGATCTTCCAGAATGTCGGCGGCAAGCGGAACACGCTCTCCATCCGGTTCGACATCCTGAACCTCGACAACCTCATCAACAAGAAGTGGGGCGCGGGCGATCGTCTGGTGTCCAACACGCCGCTCATTCCGCAAGGCGCGGATGCCAATGGCGCGTTGCAGTATCGCCTTCGCAACTTCGGCACGAACCTGCTCAACACCACGTATCAGCACACGGCCGGGGTGTCCGACGTGTGGCGCATGCAGCTGGGTGTGCGGTACACGTTCAACTAGTCAGCACGCGCTCGCGCGGGTTGTTCCTGCGCCGTCAACGAACGCGCCGCCACCGACATCGGTGGCGGCGCGTTTGCGTTGTCCCTAACGCCTCCCATCCGACTGGCGCGGCCGTCTCTCCACGCTGAGATTTGGCATGTCGCTCCCACCTCTGCCAGGAAGCTCCCATGTCCCGCCGCATTTCCCTGATCGCCGTGGCCCTGCCCACCGTCGCGATCCTCGCCGGCTGCACACTCCAGCGCTCGTCGCCCAGCGCGTCCGGCGCACTCGCCTCGTCGGCCATGGCCGATGACCACATGGCGCACATGAACACCGCCGACCTATCCATGCCCGCCATGCGCTCGTCCGGCGCGCAGCAGGGGATCGCCGGTCTCCCCGCCAGCAACAACACCGCCCCAGCCCGCCTCAAGGCCAGTCCGCGCCACGCCGAATGGGTGAAGATCGCGTGGGATGCCGGATCGGCCGACTCGATCATGGCCTGGGTGGTATACCCGGCCAGCCCGAACAGCCGCGCCAAGGCGCCGGTGGTGGTGGTGGTGCACGAGATCTTTGGTCTTTCCACCTGGGTGCGTGGTGTGGCAGACCAGGTGGCTGCCGACGGCTTTATCGCCATCGCCCCCGACTTCCTGTCGAAGGTGCGCGGTGGCCCCAGCAGCGTGGAGTTGCCCGCGGATTCTGCGCGCAAGCTGATTGCCGGCGTGAACTCGGCCGACCGTAATCGCGCCATCAGCGCCGCGGCGAACTACGCCATGATGCAGCCCAGTGCACAACAGAAGTACGCCGTGATCGGCTACTGCTGGGGTGGACAGACGGTATTCATGCACGCCGTCAACGGCGGAGTGAAGGGCTTCTCGGGCGGCGTCGCGTTCTACGGCCTGCCCTACACCACCGGCGGCACGCCGGCCACGGCCACCACCGCCGCGGTTCCGGCCAGCATTAACACCGACTCGATCGCCAAGATCTCGAAGCCTGTCATGCTGCTGAACGGCTCGAAGGACGCGCGCATCGCCGCCGCCATGCCCGCCCTCGATTCGATCATGAAGGCGATGAAGAAGGACTACTCCGGCACGAACTATGAAGGCGCCACCCACGGCTTCCTGCGCGCGCAGGATGACCCCAAGGGCACGCGCGACGAAGCCGAAGAAGCGGCCAACCTCGCCGCCACCAAGGACGGCTGGCCCAAGACGATCGCCTTCCTCAAGAAGAACCTTGGCATGAAGTAGCGTCGCCGCTGGTGGTGACGCGAGCTGACGCGGCGAACAGCCCAGTACTCCGTGTTCTGGCGACAGGCGTCGGACTGGGTACAGTGGTCAGAGTCGAGCAACTGCAGTGCTCAGTACCGAGAATATCCTGACTGCGTGTGCGGCGGCGGGATGCGTTGGGGCGATGGCGCGCGACGACCTTGGGAACCGTCAGCACCACGAAACCCGCTCGGCACTGAGGACTGTTGCTGCTGAATTCCGACCGCTATACCGATCAGAGTTCTGAAGCCAGTTCACGGAGTACTGAATCCGCGAAATCAGCCGCATCACACCACGCCCCAACCGCCCCGCCGTCAGTCCAGCTCCTTCCCCTGCGTATTCGGAATCACCGACCACGTGATCGCCGCCAGTAGGTACGCCGCGCCCGCTACCGCGAACGCCGTCTGAAAACCGCGTGACGTGGCCAGTGTACCCACCGTGAACGGCGCTGCCGCACTCGCGATGCGGCCGATGTTGTACGTGAATCCTTGCGCCGACGCGCGGATCTGCGTGGGGTACATCTCGGCCGTCACCGCGCCGAAGCCGCTGAAGAAGCCGGTGCCGAAGAACGCCACGAACGGGCCCAGTAACAGCAGCAACAACGGGTTTGACAACGAGCCGTACAGCGGCAGCAGCAGGCTCGCACCAAGCAAGTACACCACGTACACCTTCTTGCGACTCAGCACATCGGTGATGTATCCGAACGACACGTAGCCCAGCCACATGCCGAGCTGCATGAACACCACCAGCTTGGACATCGTCGCGGTGCTGAGGCCGATACCGCCCTGCGTGGCCGGCAGCGAGAGATACGCCGGGATCCAGCCGTTCATGCCCCACCAGCCGAACAGCGTGCAGGCGTTCATGAACGTGACCGCCGCCGTGCGCTTGAACATCGCGCCACGGAAGATGTCGAACACGGAATGCTTACGCGGTGCATTCGGCCGCGCGGCGGCACCAGAACGCTCCGCATCGCGGCGCGCCGCGTTCAGCGCCTTCCAAGCGTCGGGTTCTTCAACACTGCGACGCACCCAGAGCGTGAAGAACGCCGGCAGGATGCCAATGAAGAACACGGCGCGCCAACCGTAGGCCGGGAGCACGAACCCAACCACCGTGGCCGCCGCCGCAAATCCGATCGCCCACG
>JBBARJ010000105.1:0-9822 GCA_040399825.1 Gemmatimonas sp. | reverse complement strand
CATACGTCTGCTTCTTGAGCGTATCGATGAGCCGACGCATGCTGCGCTCCTCGGAGAGCTGCGAACGCAACCGCTCACGCACTTCCTTGAGCGTGTATTCGCCCGCCTCATCGAGGAAGGTCACCTGCGCCACGATGAACTTGCTCACGCCCGCCGACGGATCGGGCATCGGGAACGGATCGATGATGTCCCCAAGCTTTTTGCCTTCGAGCGCGTTGCGGTAGGGCTCCGGCAGCTCACTGCGCGGATACTCGGGGATCGTCTTGTCCTCGCCACCCGCGTTGTCGTGATACTTCACGCTCAGCGAATCGAAGCTGCCACCGGCCCGCCACGTGGTGGCGATGCTGTCCGCCAGCGCCTTCGCGCGCGTTTCATCGGACGTGTCGACCGTGGGGCGAATGAGAATATGGCGCGCCTTCACTTCGGCCGGCTGCACGCGATCCACGCGAATAATGTGGAAGCCGAACGCCGTCTCGACCACAGGGCTGATGATCCCCGGATTGAGCGCGAACATCATGCGATCGAACTCGGGCACCATGCGTCCACGGCGATTCCAACCGAGGTCACCGCCGAGTTCCTTCGTGCCGTCCATCGACTCCTTCTTGGCGATGTTCTCGAAGTCTTCGGGATGCTTGTCGAGCTCGACGCGAATCGAATCGATCTTGATGCGCGCCTTCTTCTTCGATTCTTCCGACGGTTTGGTCGCGATGACCACCTGACGCAATCCGACCCGCGCTTCCTTCCGCGGCAGCTTGGCACGGTTCGACTCGAACGCTTCGGTGATCTCGGCTTCGGTCACGTTGATCGCCGTCATCTTGCCGTCGCGCTTCAGCTTGCCGACCACTTCCTGCTGTAGGTTGCGACGCTTCAGCTGGTCGTTCTGCAGCTTGCGCCATTCGTCGACCGTACCGAAGCCCGCGTCCCTGAGCGCCGCCTTGAACTCGGCTTCCGTTTTGAACTGGCCGCGGATCTGCTTCTCATTGTCGTCGACGGAGCGCTGCAGTTCGGCCTCGTTCGCCTCGACCTTGAGCTCCTTCGCCTTCTGCACCAACAGCTCGGCTTCCACCAGCTGCTGCATAATCTCCTGCTCGAGCTTCACGAGGTCTTCGGCCGACGTGACCTTGGCCCCGGACGAGCGGGCCGCATTGACCGCGGCCAGCACCTCGGACACGAGAACGACCTGATCACCGACGACCGCGGCGATACCGTCAACCGGCAACCCTTTGGGTTGCACCGTATCGGCGGCGGCCACCTTGGGCGTCGGCTTCGGCGCGTCCTGCGCCAGCGTAACCGACAACGGCGCCGCGATGATCGCGGCGCCGGTCAGCAGAGAAAGCAGTCTGGGCATCATTCCGTATAGTACCCGGTCGGACGACCAGGGGTTCGTTGAAAACAGGCTTACTTCTTGGTCGTGTCAGGCGTCGGCGCCGGCGCACCAGGAGCCGGAGCGCCAGCGGCGCCCTTGCCCGCCTTGAGCGAGTCGGCCGTCGCACGCACGGTCTTGGCCTTCTCGATCACCTTGTCGAGCCCCGCGTCGTTGATCGAGAAGTCGTACTTCTTCTGCACCGCGCGGGCCACCGGATACGGCACGTCTACGAACGGCACTTCGTTCTTGATCAGCTTGTCGAAGAACCCTTCGATGCGCGAGGCCGCGATCTTCGCCTTGTCACCACCGGCCTTCGCGCTGTCGGCGAGCTTCGCCGGCTCGACGTTGAGCGAGGTCCACGTCTGCGTGACGGCGTTCTTGAAGTTCAGGTAGAGGTTCGACAGCTCGGCGGTGTCGAGCACCGCCTTGGCGCTGTCGGCCTGCCCCAGCACGAGCTCGTTGCGCACGATCTGGCGCACGAACTTCTCCACCAGCGTATCCGGCGCGTTCAGGAGCTGCGGACGGATCTGCGAGTTGGGCGGGTAGGCCGAGACCCAATCGGCGAATTCCGACGCCGTGAGTTCGCCGCTCTTGTACGTGGCGAGCTTGTCGTTGTCCTTGCCGTACCCGAGCGGATTGCGCGCGATGGCCTTGGCCTTCACGGCGACGCCCGACACCAGCTCGACCTTGTTCGACGACTCGACGTTGGCCAGATAGGTGCTCTCGGCGATCTGCACGTTCCGCTGCTTGGCGATCGGCGCAAACTTCTCGGCGACGTCGGCATACGGCGAGCGGTAGATCACGTGGAAACCGAACGACGTGGCGCAGACCGGCGAGATTTCGCCCGGCTTGATCGCCATGACGCACTTCTCGAACTCGGGCACCATCATGCCCTTGCCGAACAGGCCAAGGTCACCGCCGCGCTCACCCGCGCCCGGCTCGTCGCTCTTGGCGGCCAGCTTGGCGAAGTTGGCCGGCGTGGCTTCGGCACGGATGCCTTCGGCCTTCTTCATCGCGGCGGCCTTCTGCTCCGGCGTGGCGTTGGCTTCGACCTTCACGAGAATGTGACGGGCGGCCATCGCCTCGCCATTCATGTAGCGCTGCTCGTCCGGTCCCGGGGTGAGCGAGTCCCAGCCCTTCGACACGTTGTCATAGAACTTCTTGACGCGGATGTTGTCGATGTTCGACCACAGCGCCTCATCCATGGTTTTCTTGTCGGCGAGGGAGTCGCCCTTGGCGGCCGCCACACCCACGAGCTGGTAATTCACCCAGAGCTCGGCGATGGAACGGGCGACGTCCTTCTCAAGCGGGGCCTGCGACGTGCCCAGGATCTCCGCCAGGCGCGTCACGGAAAGCTGCTCGTCACCGGCCGAGGCCGCGACGTCCGGATTGGACGCGGCACCACAGGCAACGGCGAACGCGACGGCAGCAAGCACGGACAAACGATACGATTTCATCAGGTCGAACTCCGGCACCGGAGTGAAAAAAAGTGTTGGTGGGACCCTGCAGGCATCCGGTCGGTTGCCATCAGGGAGCGAGGGCACGCAGCGCGCGCACCAGGCCCTCGAGCATTTCCGCCCCGCCCAACCGGGTCAACTTGAGCGCCAGCGGCTGGGTCCGTCGAACGTCCACTTGGAACTGGACGCCATGGAATGCCGCTGACAGCCCCTTGAGGCGAGGAACTGCGTCAGCCCTGAAACTAACACGGGCTTCAGATGCCCGCACAAGCACCCCCTCCACGCCGAGGGCCGCGCCGAGCACGCGGAGCATGGCGCTGGCGAAGAGCGCGTGGGCTGCGGTCGGCATCGGACCGAACCGGTCGCGAACCTCCAGCTGAAGCGCCTCGATGTCCTTGGGCTCGCGCAAGGCCGTGAGCCGTCGGTACACGTCCAGCTTGGCTTCCTGCGACGTGATATAGTCGTCGGGCAGAAAACTGGGGAAATCGAGCGAGACGTCGGCCGGAATCCACGCCTTCTGACCCCCGGAGTCGGACAACTGCCGCACGGTTTCGTCGAGCAGCCGCAGATACAGATCGAAGCCCACGGAGTGCACAAAGCCCGACTGCTCCGAGCCCAGCAAATTGCCGGCCCCGCGCAATTCGAGGTCTTTCAGGGCAATGCGGTAGCCGGCACCGAGTTCGGTGTGATGCTCCAGCACGGCCAGGCGGCGCTCGGCGTCTTCGTCGACCCGGTCGGGTACCAGCAGGTAGCAATACGCCCGGCGGTGGGACCGGCCCACACGCCCGCGCAGTTGATACAGCTGCGCGAGCCCCAGGTGATCGGCCCGGTTCACGAACATGGTGTTGGCGTTCGGCACATCGAGCCCGCTCTCCACGATCAGCGTGGACACCAGGATGTCCACCTCATGATCGACGAACTGGCGCATCACGGTTTCGAGCTCGCGCTCCTTCATCTGCCCGTGTCCCACCGCCACCGTGGCGCGCGGCACGATCCGACGCAGATGATCGGCGATCGCTTCGATGGTCTCGATGCGATTGTGCACGAAGAACACCTGCCCCCCGCGGTCGAGCTCGCGCGAGATCGCTTCTTCGATCAGCGCGTCGTCGAAGGGCTCCACAAACGTGAGCACCGGCGAGCGATCGCGCGGCGGGGTCTGCATGAGCGTGAGATCGCGCAGGCCGGCCAGGCTCTGATGCAACGTGCGCGGAATCGGCGTGGCCGTGAGGGTGAGCACGTCGGTTTGCAGCTTGAGCTGCTTGAGCCGTTCCTTGTGCTTCACGCCGAACCGATGCTCTTCATCGACGATGATGAGCCCGAGATCGGCGAACTCGACGTCGGGGCTGAGCAATCGATGCGTGCCGATCACGATGTCGATCTGCTTCTTCCTGAGCTTCTCGACCACCACGGCCTGTTCCTTGGCCGTCTGGAAGCGACTCATGACTTCCACCGTAACAGGGAAGTCGGCCAGCCGATCGCCGAAGCTGCGCGCGTGCTGTTCGGCCAGAATCGTGGTGGGCACCAGCACCGCCACCTGACGCCCCCCCTGCACCGCTTTGAAGGCCGCCCGAATGGCGATCTCGGTTTTGCCATAGCCCACGTCGCCCACGAGCAGACGATCCATCGGACGATCGCTTTCGAGATCGCGCTTCACGTCTTCGGTGGCCTTGCGCTGGTCGGGCGTGTCTTCGAACAGAAACGAGCTCTCGAGCTGCCGCTGCCACGCCGTGTCGACGCCATGCGTGGGACGGGTGGCCACTTTGCGACGGGCGTAGAGATCGAGCAGTTCCTGCGTCATCTCGAGAATCGCCATGCGCGTTTTTTCGCGCTGCTGCTTCCAGCGATTGCCACCCAGCTTATGGAGCCGGGGCGCCGGGGCATCTTCCGACACGTCGGTGGCACTGCGGTACCGCTCGATCTGATCGATGCGATACAGCGGCACATTCAGTCGATCGCCGCCTTCGTACTCGATGACCGCGGCTTCGATCGTGCTTTCGCGCACGAAGATTTTTTCGATGCCGCGATAGATGCCGATGCCGTGCTCCAGGTGCACGACGTAATCACCCGGCTTGAGCGCCCCGATGGTATCGAGCGGTGCCCCGGTGGTGTACTTGCGCGTGCGGCGCAGCCGGCGGTCACGACGAAAAATCTCGTGATCGGTGAGCACGCGCACGACGTTCGGAATAATGAATCCGCCGCCCAGCACGCCGATGGCGAGCGCCGCCGACAGCGGGCCGTCTTCGCTGAGCAGTTCGTCGAGACGCTCCACCTGACCGGCGTTGTCGCACAAAATGACCGTGGGCAATCCGTCGCGCTGCAGCTTGCGCAGCAAACGCAGGTCGCGCGAGATCGATTCCGGCGGACGGGTGGCAAACACCACGTCGGGCTCCGGCCCCTGCTGCTGGAGGTCGGCCGACGACGCGCTGACGGCCCGCTGTGGCGGCGGTGCCATGCGAATGGTGCCGAAGCGCGCCAGCGTGGAAGCCATCTCGGGCGGCGGCACGAACAAGCGCTCGCGACGCACCCACTCTTCGCCGCGACGACGCGCCAGTTCGAGATGGTGCGAGGCCTCATCCCACGTGCGCACCAGCTCCGGCAACACCGAGGTGCCCGACGGCATGATGACCACCGCATCGGGCGGCCACAGCGAGGGCAGCGACACCCGTTCGGCGTCGCCGTCTTCGTCGCGGACCCGGCCATCGACCGGCAGGATCAGCGCGAGTTCGGCATCACGCGTGCTGCGCTGCGAATTGAGATCGAAGTGGCGCAGCTCGACGATATCATCGCCCCAGAACTCGAGGCGCACCGGCTCGGCCATGCCGAACGAGTAGATGTCGATGATGCCGCCGCGCACGGAGAACTGCGCCACGTCTTCGACCATCGGCACGCGTTCGAAGCCGATGGACTCGAGATGCGCCGTCAGATCTTCCAACCGACGCACGTCGCCCTTGCGCAGCTCAAGCCGCGCGCCGGCCAAGGCACGCGGCAAGGAGGTCTGCTCGAGCACCGCGCGGGCGGTCGTGAGCAACAGGCGCACGCCGCTGCGGCCGAGCTTCTCGAGCGTCTCCACCCGTTCGCCGGCCACTTCGGCATGCGGCTCCACTTCGCCGAAGCCTTCGCGCGGCGGGTAGAGTGCGACGGGGATGTCGTCGACCAATGACTGCAGGTCGGCCAGCCACCGTTCGGCGTCGCCGACCTGGTCGGTGATGACCACCACCAGCCGCTGCGGCAGGGCGCGGGCGAGGGCCGCCACGAACACGGCGTCGGCCGAGCCGGCGAGTCCGCCAACGCGGAGACTCTGACCGGGGCCGGGAATCGCCTTGTGCACCCGTGCGAAGGCAGGCAGCGCCTCGATCGCATCGAGCAGTCTCGGAAGGCCCATCAGTGTCTCGCCAACCAGGCTTCGGCCAACAAGGCCGCGAGGGCAAGCGCCACCAGCGGCAACAGCAGGCCATGACCGGCCGCGCGATCGAACACCAACGTGCGCCACGCACGCGCGCTCGTGGCCGGCGTGACATCGCGTCCGGTAATGTGCGTCCGCATGGCGGTGACCGCGCTGTCCGCTCCTCCCTGCCCCGTCCCCACCACGTCCGACTCCTCTGGCTCCGGATTCACCACCAGCGCACCGACGCGCGCGGCCTGGCGACGGAGGTAGTACACCCCCGCCTGATTGGGAACGGTGAGACGGTCGCTATTGGTGCCCACGATCTTTCCGTCGGGACCTTCGAGGCCGGTGACACCGCGCAATCCGGCGAGGTGTTCGCCCGGCACGGCTTCGATGAGTCGCCCGTCTTCACCAAGGCGACGGGACAACGCCTCGAGGACCCACGGCACGAAGGCCGCGCGGAGTGGGAGTTCGGTGGCGTCGGGCTCGAGCGGCGAACCGATGAGCACATAGCCATCGCCCGCCACGGCCCAGGCCGATCCGCCGGCGGTGGCCAACGTGTCGGGCATCGCCGGCGCACTCGCGCCAGTCGCGGCGCCGCCGCCCGGCGAATACACGAGCGGATAGCGCAGGCGGACCGGGGTGCCTTCGAACACGCTCACCGAGGTCGCGTTGGTATCGAGCGGCGCACCGTCGCTGCTGGCCGCACGCGCCAGCACGAGATTGCGCGCGATCGCCCCGAAGCGCCACGGGATACCGAGGCGGGTGAGCGTACGATTCGCTTCGCCGAGGCGGACGGGATCGAGCGGCGCCGTGAGCAACACCGGCAGCCGCACGCCGGCCGCGTCAGCACCCGACACGGTGACACTTCCCGCCGCCCCCTCGGCCCCGCGCTCGAGACGCTTCTCGTCGACCAGCGTCGAGAGCGCGGCCGACAGAAACGGCCCCCCTTCTTGGCGCACCGCGACCATCGGCGGGGGCGCGACACGAACGGCAAACCAGCGGGCGTCGTCGGCTCGCAGGGCGTCGGCATCGAGTTCCACTTTGCCGCGTACCCACCCGGTGCTATTGCTGGCCAACCGCTGCGTGAGGCGGACCGGCGCGCCCACGGGCGCGCTCGCCACCGCACCACGGGCCACCGTGCGCCCATCCAGCAGCACACGCCACTCGGATGAATCGGGCGCACTGATCGCGAAGGTCACGGTGCCTGACGGCGTCCAACGCGCCGGCTCCGCCGCCGCCGCCAGCACGGCCCGATTGCGCACGGAATTCGTGCCGTGCGCCAGAATCACCACCGGGACCGCCCCGGCGTTCACCACGCTGTCGCGCGTGAACGCGTTCCGCTGCCCATCGCTCACGATGGCCACCACCGGCGCGCGCGGACTGCCGCTGCGCGCCAGGCCGACGGCCCGGCGCGTCGCGGCGGCCAGATCGCCGCGTCCACCTAACGGTGCGAGTCCATTCAGCGACTCCAGCAGCGACGCGGCGCTGCCACCGATCACGCGTCCATCGGCGGTCACGATCCATGCGCGATCGTCGTTCGAGAGATCGGTCAGCACACCACGCACGTCGGCGCGGAGGCTGTCGAACACCGAGCGCTCGTTGCCGATGATCCCCGTACTCATGGAATTGTCGAGCACGATCGCGAGCGCCACCGGCGCGTGGCCAAGCCCGGCGAGTTTGGCAATCGGACGCGCCGCGGCCAGGGCCAACGCCAACACGGCGAGCAGACGGAGCAGGAGCAACAGGCGATGCCGCAACTTGAGATCGCGGCTGTGCTCCTGTTCCATGCGCGTGAGATAGCGCACGGCGGGGAAGTCCACCGTTCGGCCAACCTTTCGGCGCAACAGATGCACCAGCAACGGCACGCCGACCAGCGTGGCCAGCGTCAGAAACAGCGGAGCGAGAAACGCCATCGAGAGGCTGCGAGAGGACTACGACGAATGCAAAGACGTGGGCGCGAAGTGGCAGCAGCGAGTACTAGATCATGGCACCACGACCGTTCACGCCGACCAGCTGGCGCAGTGGTCGGCCGAACGGTTCATCGGTCATGGCCACCGCGTAGCGCGCGCCGGCCCGGCCCAGTGCCGCGCGCCATTCGGCGAGCGCCTCCTGCACCGTGGTCTGATAGGTGGTGCGCACATCGGCAGGAGAGGCCGGCACTTCGATCTTGGATTCCGGATCGCGATACCGCGCCTCGCCCGACTCGGGGAAATCACGTTCGGCCGGATCCATCACATGCAGCACCAGCACCTCGTGCCCGCGCGCCCGCAGCGTGCGCGCGGCATCGGCCACCGGCTCGGGATCGGTGAGCAGGTCGGAGAGCAGCACGACGAACCCCGGGCGACGCACCAAGCGGCCCGCCTGCAGCAGGGCGCCCGCCACATCGGAGCTGGTGCCGCCACCCGGCTCGGAGAAGGCCGCCATGAGCCGGCGCCACTGGGTGCGCTGGGAGCGCGGTGGGACCACATCGCGCAGCGTGGCATCGAATCGCACCAGCCCCACGGCATCGCGCTGCCGCAGAAGCAACAGGGCCACCGCAGCGGCCAGCCGCTCGGCGTACGCCAGCTTGGTGAGGCGCGCGGGATCGCTGGTCCACTGCATGGAGGCGCTCACGTCGAGCACCAGCATGGCGCGGGCGTTCGTCTCTTCCTCGAATTGCTTCACCACCCACCGATCGGCGCGGCCGGCGATCCGCCAGTCGAGGTAGCGCAGGTCGTCGCCCGGCATGTACGGCCGATGCTCGGCGAACTCGACGCTGAAGCCCTTGCGGGGCGAGCGGTGCATCCCCGTCACGAAGCCTTCGACGACCCAACGGGCGACGAGCTCCAGGTGGCCGAGGGCCGCCAGAACGGTGGGGTCGAGTTGATCGGCGCGTGGCTGGGACATGTGCTTAAAGGATAGCCCGATGACCGCGGATCTGGGGTGGGGATCCGCCGGCGACTCCGGACGGAACGGTTTGACATCTACGTCCGAGCCCCCAAGCTTAGTTGAGGATTCCCGAATAATTCCCTCCGGGTCGGAGAGCGAAGATGATCAGACCATTTGGAATGCTGGCCGCCGCCGCGTCGTTGACGCTGAGTGGCACCGTGCTGGCACAGGGTGCGACCACAGGTTCGGCGCCGGCGGCGCCCACCCCGCAGGTGACGGTCACGGGCGTCACCGCGGTGACGTCCCTTGCCGACTGGCCCGGCCTCTCGCTCTCCGTAAACCGTGACGCGTACGTCACGGTGTTTGCGGTCACGCGCACCAAGGGTTCGGCACTGCCGATCCAGATTCTCTCGCCGGCCCGCCCGACCGACGTCGGAACGCTCAGAGCGGGCAAGACGGTCAAACCCCGTCGTCTGCTTGGCGATGAGGCCCTGCATCTGCTGAACTACGGTGAGTCGCCGCTGATCGTCGCGATCGCCTCGAACGTGAAGCCCGAGTTGGCGGCATTCAAGGCCGGCGGCCGCTGGGGCCACGACCTGCTCATGGATACGTTGGCGGGCAGTGAACAGCAGCTGATCGAGATTCTGGCCAAGACTATTTATGAAGTCGTCGTGCCGTTTGACGCCGTGATCAGCCAGCCCAGCACCATTTCGCCGGTGCCGGTCATCAGTGGCGCCTTCGCC
>JBBARJ010000104.1:0-9873 GCA_040399825.1 Gemmatimonas sp. | reverse complement strand
TGAACCCGCCCACCGTGCGGTCGGCCACGGTGTCCATCTCGACCGTGGTCAGCGCACGCAGGGCCGCCATCTTGGGATCACGCAGGCCGAGCAACACCGCGCGCGCCTCCACGAAGGCGCGCGCCGACAACATCGATGGCAGCGCTTCGCGCTCCGGCACCAAGGCCACTTGGCGAAAGATCGACGGGTTCGCGATTGGCGACTCGCCGTACACGCGCACGGAGCCACTCGACGGCGCCAGCAATCCCGCCGCCATCTGCAGCATGGTACTCTTGCCGGCGCCGTTCGGCCCCAGCAGGCCGGTAATCCCGGCGTCGATGGAGCACGTCACATCGTTCACGGCCACCACATCGCCGTACCAGTGCGAGGCGCGCTCGAACGCCAGCGGCACCTGCGCGTCGGTCATGCGCCCTTCGGTCATGCGCCCTTCGCTCATACGCGCACGCGGCGCACGCGCCAGAACGTGGCGAGCACACCGACGGCGCCAAGTGAGAAGGCCAGCGCCGCGAACATCCACAGCGGCGGCGGAGCCGTGAGCTCCATCGCGCGAGTCTTCTCGCCGAACAGAATCAGCGACATCGTGTGCAGCGAGCGCAACGGATCGACAAACCGCGAGACATCGGCGGAGACACCGGCCAGATCGTCGAGCCCGATGGACACCGCCGCTGCCACCAGGAACACGCCGATCACCGAAGCCGTGGCGTAGGCGCGGCGCGCCGTCATCGACGCCATCGCAGCACCGATCGCACCGATCACCCACGCCGTGAGTGTCGCCTGCATGAGCACCGGACCGGCCTTCGTGCCCATCTTGGCGAACGCCGACGCCGGGTCGGCGGCAATGCCGATCTCCCCGATATACAGCAACAGCAGCGGTGCGGCACACACCGCCAGCAACGCGCACAACACCGCGGCGAGCCGCGCACTGGCGTACACATCGCGCGTCACGTCGCGCGTAAGAATCAGCGGCAACAGCCGATGCTGTTGATCGTGGCTCAACAGCTCCGGCGCCTGCGCCGCGGCGAACAGCACGAACAGAATGAGCTGCGATTGAATCAGGCCACCGTACATGATCGGCAGCTGCCCCTGAGTGGCCGATGACGCGGCCAGTGTAGCGAGAGAGGGCAGCATCGTGGCCGCCAGCACGAACGCCGGCACCGCCTTCGACTTGAGCGGACGTCCCAGTCCGAACATCGCGCGGAATCCCTGCCCGAACAGCGCCCGCCATGCGCCGCGCACGCCGTCGCGCGCGCCCTCGTAGCGTTGGTAGCCGAGGTCGTGAATCGTGGTGTCGTTCGTCGCGTCGCTCACGGTAGTGCTCACGGAAGTGTTCACGAGATCGCTCACGAGATCGCTCCGGCAAACAGATCCTCGAGATGTCCACGACGCCGTTCCATGCGCAACAGCCCCACCCCGGTGGCGACAGCGACATCGCGCACGATGTCGTGCGTCGCGAACATGCGCGCCACGCTCTCCGCGTCATCGCCGTTCGGCAACTCCACCAGCACGCGTAACAGGTCGCGCTGCACCACGAGCCCGTGCGCCACGAGCGCGGCGCAATACGCCTCCACATCGCCGTCCACTTCCACCAGCAACGTGCCGGTCTCGCCGGTCAGCGCGCCGAGTCGCGCCGCACGCACCAGACGTCCCGCGTCGATCAGCACCACGTGATCGCACACGCGCTCGAGCTCTCCGAGCAAGTGCGACGACACCAGCACCGAAATGCCGAACTCGCGGCCGGTGCGCTGAATCAACGCCAGCATCTCGTCGCGCCCGGCCGGATCGAGTCCGTTCGTCGGCTCGTCGAGCACGAGAATGCGCGGATCGTGCACCAACGCCTGCGCCAGCTTCACGCGCTGCGCCATGCCGGTGGAGTAGCCGCGCATGGGCCGGTACCGCTCCTCGAACAGCCCCACATGGCGCAGCACTTCCGCGGCCCGTTCGCGGGCTGCCGTGGCCGGCAGTCCCGAACAGCGGGCCATGAAGGACACGAACTCGGCGGCCGTCATGTCCGGCGGCAGACAATCGTGCTCGGGCATGTAGCCCACGAGCGAGCGGATCGCGCGACTCGCGCGCTCGACATCATGCCCCATCACGTTCGCCGAACCACTCGAGGGCTCCAGCAGGCCAAGCAGAATCTTCACCAAGGTACTCTTGCCGGCCCCGTTCGATCCCACCAATCCGGTAATCCCCGGCTCGATGGAAACGGTGAGGCCATCAAGCGCCGTCACGTCGCCGAAGCGACGCGTCAGCTCGTGGGTGATGATCAGCGCGATGGGAACGTCCTCGGGTTCAGACGGCGGGGGCAAGCGCCGGGTCAACGACCACCGGCAGCGTCACGCCCGCTTTCGCCGCCCGCTTCTCCAGCGTCTCGCGATCGAGCAGGCCACGAATCAGCGCATCGGCGTCGCGATTCTGCAGGTACTTCCCCTTCTCCCACCCTTCCACGATCCCCTTCGGCGTGCCGTAGCACAGCTCCGCGAACTGCGGGAGCGTGAGCCCCAGCGATTCCCGCAACTGTCGGATCGCCTTCGGCGCCAGCAGATCGTGGGCGACCCGGATCTGCTCGGTCGCCGACTTCTCCGCCACATCGCGCTGATCGATGGTGCGGTTCTCGTGCGCGCACTTCTCGCAGCGATAGAACTCGCGCGTGACCTCGGTCGCCATGCCGCTGATGCGCATGGTCACCGTTTCCGTTTGAAGCGCGTACCGGCCACCGCAGCCGCGGTGAAGGCTACCGTCAAGCGTGGTAATGCTCATGTCTGACCGAAGGAAGATGACGGGACACTCACAACGGGTCCGAAGCCCGAAAGAGTACCTCGCGAGCCGTTGAGTCGTCTTAGAGTCGCTAGGACGACGCAGTCCGCGCCACCCCTGTTTCGCGTTCTTCCCAGCCCAATGTCTGACTTCTGCCTCGTTCGCCAGCCCCTCTTCGCTACCACCGGCGCCCTGCTCGGGTACGAAATCCGTTTTAAGGAGACGGAGACCGGGGAAAACGGGTTCGCTGAGAGCGTGCTGAGCGGCACGTTCGACCTGGTGCGCAATCAGCTGCCGGCCTTCGTGTCGTGCACGCGGACGCAGCTCGTCGAGGACGCGTTTCACGTCGCCGAGCCCGGCTCCGCGATTGTCATGCTCCCCGCTGACCTCGAGCCTGACGAGGCGGTGACCGACGCGGTCGCGCGCTATCGCGCGCACGGTGGCCTGCTCGCCCTGGATGACGTCGGCGAGATCGCCGGCCCATCGGAAGCGCTGCTGCCGTATGTCACGTGGGTACGCGTCGATAGCCGCAGCCAAAACGCCGTCACGATCGGCAAGATCTGCGATCGGATCACACATGGCTTCGGTAAGCACGCCCCCAAGTTGATCGCAACCACGATCGACGAGCTCGCCCAGTACGAAGTCGTCCTCGGACTCGGCTTTGACGCGTTCCAGGGGATGTTCTTCAGCCGCCCCGAACCGCTGCCGTCGGCCAATATGCCGCAGTCCACGGTGGCCGCGATGCGGCTCGTGGGCATGGCGCGCGACCCGAAGGTCAACGACCGCCAGCTCGAAGACGTCATTTCGACCGATCCGGTGCTGACCTTCCAGCTCCTTCGGCTCGTGAACTCCGCCGCCATCGGCATGCGCGGCGTCAGCTCGATCGGCCAGGCGCTTCGTCTCATTGGCCGCACGGCCTTCCTCCGCTGGCTGGCCGTCGCCGTCGCCGCCTCCCGTCGCTCGTCGAGTGGCGTGGATCAGGAACTGGTGCGTCAGGCCGTGGAGCGTGGTCGCCTCCTCGAACAGCTCGTCGGCGGATCGCGCGACGGCGGAACCCTGTTCCTCGTGGGGCTCTTCTCGCTGCTCGACGCGGTGTTCCGCATGCCGCTCCCCGAGATTCTCTCGCGGGTCGTGCTCAGCGACGAGGCCAACGACGCGCTCCTCGACCGCACCGGCCCGTACGCCGACGCGATCACCTTCGCCGAATCGTACGAGCTCGGCCTGTTCGAAAACGCCTCGGAAATCGCCACGGCGATGGGCATCGACCCAGCCAAGGTCGGCGATTTCTACACCCATGCCATCACCTGGACCGCCGAAGCACTCGACGCCGCCCGCAACGCGCCGACGCGCTAGCGCGCCGGCATTGGCGGCAGCTTCTGCACCGTCGGCGAATCGGCCGCGGCCTTCGCCGCTTTCGCTGCCTCGCTCAAGGGCTGCGGCGCCCCGGCGGTGATCGTCAGGCGGATGCGTTCGATCTGGGTGGCCGACGCGTCGAACAGCACCGCCACCAGATTTCCCGACCAGATCACATCGCTCGGCACCGACTTCCACGCCCCGATCGTGTCACCGCGTGGCGTCAGCCGGAACCGATCCAGCGCGGTCACGTCTTTTTCGGCGGCGACGGTGTCGGTGTAGAAGAAGGCGACCATCGAGGCCGTCAGTCCGATCTTGTAGCGCACCCCGGGCACGCTCAGATACGCGACCTTCATGGAATCGCCGGCCGGCTTGAACGCCAGCCCCGACTTCACGACGCGATCTTCGAGGGCACACCGCTTCCACGTGCCGTCGCGTGGGCAAGCCGAATCGCTGGGCGTGGCCGGCCGCGGCATGACCGCGGCGACGGGTGCGCTGGCCGTCGAATCGACCTTTGGGGTGTCGTCGCCACTGCAGGCGGCCACCGCGACCACCGCGACCACCGCCGCTGTTGGCGCCGCCCGTCGCGCGCGTTCAAAAAAACAAGCAGTTCGCATTTCCCAGTGTACCCCGACGACCACGACACCGCCAAACCCTCTGCACTCTCTGCGCCCTCTGCGCCTCCGCGTGATCAGTGCCTCCGCGTCGGGGGCGGCACGAGAACCGATCACGCAGAGAGGCAGAGGGCGCAGAGGACGCAGAGGAAATATTTGTTCGGTATATGTTCGCTAAAACTGTCCGAAAATCGGACTGTACCGTAAATCCCGCATATTTTGCAAAGTAGGCCGCACGAAACGTTAGTCAGCTGTTGGATTTGGGGCCGGATTCTGACATATTTCTGCAAGTTATGCACGAATCGCGGTACAGCTGGCCTACGGTTGGCCGGTCTTCCGCCTACCACCTCAAAAACACATCGCCATGTCCTCCATGAACGGCTCGCGCGTCGCTGCCATGCGCGAAGTCACGCAGCGCCCGGTTCGCATCACCGTCCGCCCGGAAGAGAACGGCATTCTGCAGCCGACCAGCGTCTGGTTCGGCATGAACACCTTCGGGCTGCGCCAAATGCGCGCCAAGCTCCCCAAGGACATCTACAAGAAGCTCGCGGCGTCCATCCGCCTCGGCAAAAAGCTCGATTCCGAGATCGCGCCGGTCGTCGCGCAGGTCATCAAGGAATGGGCGATGTCGCGCGGCGTTACGCACTTCACCCACTGGTTCCAGCCGCAGACCGGCCTCACCGCCGAAAAGCATGACGCCTTCCTGAGCTTCGACGAGAACAAGCTGCCCATCGAGTCGTTCACGGGAGAGCAGCTCATTCAGTCCGAGCCCGACGCCTCGAGCTTCCCGTCGGGTGGCTTGCGCGCCACGTGGGAAGCGCGCGGCTACACCGCATGGAATCCGGCGTCGCCCGTGTTCATCAGCGAGACCGGTGGCGTGAAGTACCTCTGCATTCCGTCGGTCTTCATCGGCTACAACGGCGAAGCGCTCGACGAAATGACGCCGCTGCTGCGCAGCTCCGATACGCTGTCGCACCGCGCCATGGAGTTGCTCGAACTCATCGGCGACACCGGCGTGCTGCGCGTGAACACCACGCTCGGCGTGGAGCAGGAATTCTTTATGATCGACCGCGCGCACTTCGCGCTGCGCCCCGACCTCGTCATGGCCGCGCGCTCGCTTGTCGGCGCGCCGCCCCCACGTGGCCAGCAGCTCGAAGACCACTACTTCGGTGGCATCCCCGAGCGCGTGCAGGCCTGCATCAGCGAAGTCGAACACGAGCTGTACAAGGTGGCGGTACCCATCGTCACGCGGCACAACGAAGTGGCGCCGTGTCAGTTCGAGCTCGCACCGATCTTCGAGGACACCGACATCGCGGTGGATCACAACCATCTCGTGATGAGCATCCTCCGCAAGATCGCGCCGCGACATGGATTGCAGGCGATCGTGCACGAGAAGCCGTTTGCCGGCATCAACGGCTCCGGCAAGCATTGCAACTGGTCGCTCTCGATCACGTCCGACAACGCGCTCGACGGCACCAACCTGCTCAAGCCGGGCAAGACGCCGCACCAGAACATCCGCTTCCTCGTCTTCCTGGCCGCCGTGCTCAAGGGCGTGCACAAGCACGCCGGTTTGCTCCGGGCCGGTATCGCCGTGAGCGGCAACGAGCATCGCCTCGGCGCCAACGAAGCGCCGCCCGCGATCATCTCGGCCTTCCTCGGCTCGGGACTCACGCAGGTCGTCGAAGACATCGCCGCCGGCAAGACGTCGCCCAAGAACGCCGAACAGGCCATGCTGAAGCTCGGCGTGGCGAAGCTGCCGGAAGTCGAACAGGACAACACCGACCGCAACCGCACGTCGCCCTTCGCCTTCACGGGCTCGAAGTTCGAGTTCCGTGCCGTCGGCGCCTCGCAGAGCATCGCCTTCCCCGTCATGCTGCTGCAGGCCGCTGTGGCCGAAGCGATCGGCGAGATCATCGAGCAGCTCAAGGCGGAGCTCAAGACCAGCAAGAGCACCGACGACGCCGCGCTCACGGTGGCCGCCAAGGCGTTCAAGGAATCATCGGCCGTGCGGTTCGAGGGGAACAACTACTCCGACGAGTGGGTGGTCGAAGCCAAGAAGCGGGGCCTGCTCAACCTGCGTCGCACGCCGGAAGCGCTGGCCCAGCTGTTGACCGATGACGCGAAGGCGCTGTTCAAGAACACGCACATCCTCACCGAAGTCGAACTCGAGAGCCGCTACCACGTGCGTCTCGAGCGCTACGTGAAGGACATCCTCATCGAGCTGCACACGATTCAGCAGATGATCGACACGCAGGTGCTGCCGGCGGCCTACGCGTATCTCGGCACGCTCGCCGCATCGGCCGGTCAGGGCGCCGCAGCCGGCATCAACATGCAGCCGGTCGTCGACGCCGCAAACTCGGTGTCGAAGCTCGTGGCCACGCTGCAGAAGAAGCGCGCAGAACTCGCCAAGGTGATCACCAAGGCCGAGCACATGCACGATGACCTCGGTGGACAGGCCGGCTATCTCACGACCACCGGCTGCGAAACGATGGGCGAAGTGCGCGACGCCGCCGACGCCATCGAACTCGCCATCGGTGACGAGTATTGGCCGTTGCCGCGCTATCGGGAGATGCTGTTCCCCGTCTGATCGCGTGCTGACGGCAGGCTCGTAACTGCCACTCCCTAGGGAGCAGGAAGGAGGGTATCAGGAAGGAGGATGCAGCAACGGCGCGCCGTTCACCTGCTTCCTGCCCCCTGATACCCTCCCCCCTGCTCCCTAAGGAGTTTGTTGTTGCTCCACCCGCAGCAACCGCACCTTCCTCTCCACCCCCCACGCGTACCCGCCGAGCGTACCGTCGGCCCGCACCACGCGATGGCACGGCACGACCATGGCCACCGGATTCGCGCCGCACGCCGTGCCCACGGCACGCACCGCCGTCGGTGAGCCGATGCGCGCCGCCAGCTCCGCATAGGTGATCGTTTCACCGCGCGGAATTCGCTGCAACTCACGCCACACGCGCTGCTGAAACGCCGTACCGCGCAGGTCGAGCGGCAAGGCCTGCGACAGCGCTGCGCCCGTCGCCAACGCCACGACGCTCGCACTGATATCGTCCATCGCCGCATCGTCGCGCGCCATCTGAGCCGACGGCAGCGCGTCACGCAACGCGGCCTCGAGCACGATCGGATCGTCGCCCAGCACCACGCGATGAATGCCGCGCGACGTCATCGCCACCAACACGACGCCGAGCGCGCACGGGACGACGGTGTAAATCACCGTCTCGCCGGCCGCGACACGATGCGTGCGCACTACGCCCTCAGGTCCGTGCGTTCGACCAGCGCCGGCGCTGGCGCCTTGCTCGACATGAGCTGGGTCACGAAGCGCTGGCCTTCCGAGATGCGCTCGATTTCAATCGACATGGCATCCACCGCCTGCTCGATGCGCTCCAGACGTGCCGTCCCCTCCAGCAACTGCGGACTCGGCTTCGGCTGATTCGCCCGCTTCATCATCATGCGCGCCGCCGCCCAGGCCAGCGGTCCCCACACCATCACGATCGACACGATCGAGATCGCCGTGAGCTGTCCCGAACTGAAGGGACCGTAGCGCTCCGCCGTCGCTTCCTCGGACACGAGTTCGCCGGGTGCCCGGGCCAGTTCGCGACCATTCGTCGCGATGTCCCGCTCCAGCTGGACGATGCGTTCGTCCATGACCGACAGGCGCTGCTCCAGCCCCTTGGCGGAGGGTGACTCTGCTGTCGTGCGCCGCAATTCCTTCGAGACTTCGTCTCGACGACTCTGCACGGACGTCAATTGACGGGACAGCTCGCTGCGCTTGGCCTTTAACGCCTCGACGTCAGCCGAGCTGAGCGGTTTCAGGCTGACCGGCGCCGCGTCGAGACCGGTGGTGACGCCGACAGGCTGCTGAGGAACCGGGGCCGAAGCGGGGGCCGGCGGCGCGGAGGCGGGTTGCAGTAGGAGCATGGGCAAACCTACGCAAAGAAGCCGAAAGCGGTTACATCACTAGGGAAGCGTCCGCGTCCACCTGTGCCTGATCCGTGACCATGACGACTGCCACTCATTCGCCGGCCCTCGACGCTGCCTTGCTCCTCGAGGCGCAACAGCTCGCACCCCAAGTCATCGACTGGCGGCGGGCGCTGCACCGGCGCCCCGAAGTCGCGTTCCACGAGCACGAAACCGCGCGATTCATCCGGCAGGTGCTGGAGCACATCGGCGACCTCGAGATCTCGCGTCCCACCGAGACCAGCGTGATGGCGCGCCTCCGCACCGGTCGCCCCGGTCCGGTGCTCGCCGTTCGCGCCGACATTGACGCGCTCCCCATTCACGAGGACAATGACGTCGAGTATCGGTCGCAGACCGACGGCGCCATGCACGCCTGCGGACACGACGGACATACCGCGATCGCCCTCGGCTTGGTCACCTTGCTCGCCCGTCATCGCGACCAGCTCCGCGGAGAAGTGCGATTCATTTTTCAGCACGCCGAGGAGCTCTCGCCCGGCGGTGCCGAAGAGATGGTGCGACAGGGTGTCATGGATGGGGTCGATCAGGTGATCGGTCTTCACGTCTGGTCGGCGATGCCGGTCGGACGCATTGGACTCATCGCGGGCCCTGCCATGGCGGCTCCCGACACCTTCGAGTGCACCATCATCGGCAAAGGCGGTCACGCCGCGATCCCGCACGGCACCATCGATCCGATCGCTGTCGGCGCGCAGGTCGTCTCGGCCTTGCAGCACGTCGTGTCACGCACCGTCGATCCACTCGACCCCGTGGTCGTATCCGTGACGCAGTTCATCGCCGGCACCGCGTTCAACGTGATCCCCAACACGGCCTATCTCGCCGGCACGGTGCGCACGTTCGACCCCACGCTGCGCACCGCCGTGCCCGTGACGATCGAGCGCATCATCAAGGGCGTGACCAGCGCGTTCGGCGCCACGTACGAATTCCGGTATGAGCCCGGATACCGTCCCGTCATCAACGACCCGGCCCTCACCGCGCGACTCACACACGTCGTCGTCAACACCTTCGGCGCCGACACGTTGATCGACATGCGCCCGACCATGGGCGGCGAGGATTTCTCGGCCTATCAGCAGCGGGCCCCGGGCGTCTTCGCGTTCATCGGAGCCGGCAACGTGGACGTCGGCATCGACTTTCCGCATCATCACCCGCGCTTCCAGATCGACGAGCGCTCGCTCGACAT
>JBBARJ010000103.1:0-10080 GCA_040399825.1 Gemmatimonas sp. | reverse complement strand
TTGGCCGGAGAGCGTCGTCAGTGACCGGCCACCGTCGATCGACCGCGCATACGACGCGGTCAGGAAATACATCTCGTTGGCGTTGTCGGGCGTGACTGCCATGCGCGAGTAGTAGTGGGCGCGCCCCATCACGTTGCGATCGCGATTGATCAGCGTCCACGTGGCGCCGGCATTCTCACTGCGCCACAGCTGTCCGCTCTCGGTGTCCTGACCGTTCCATGGCACACCGTCGCCCGTCTCGATCATCGCGAAAATGCGGTTCGGCTCCGACGGCGCGATCGCCAGCGCCACCTTTCCCACCGGCTTCACGGGCAGACCGTTCCCCTTGAGTCGCGTCCATGTGGCGCCACCGTCGGTCGACTTGAACAGCCCGCTCCCCGGGCCACCGCTGGTGCGTCCCCAGGTGTGGATCTCGATCTGCCACATCCCGGCGTACAGCGTGCGTGGGTTGGACGGGTCCATGGCCAGATCGCTGCAGCCGGTGTTCTCGTCCACGAACAGCACCCGCGTCCACGTGCCACCACCATCGGTGGTGCGGAACACCCCACGCTCCTGCTGAGGACCGTAGGCCGTGCCAAGGGCGCACACCAGCACCACATCGGGGTTGGTCGGATGGATCGCCAACCGCGCGATGCGGCCGGTCTTCTCGAGCCCCATGAGAGCCCATGTGGTGCCGGCATCGGTGCTCTTGAAGATGCCCTGACCGATCGAGATGTGGCTGCGGATATGGGCTTCGCCGGTACCGGCCCAGACCACATTGTGATCGCTCGGTGCCACGGCAATGGCCCCCATCGACATCACGGACTGCTTGTCGAAGATCGAGGCCCAGTGCACGCCGGCGTCCGTGGTCTTGTAGATGCCGCCGGAGGCCGCGCCCACGTAGTACGTGGACGGGTCACCCGCGATGCCCGCCGCGGTGCTGAACCGGTTCCCTTCGGGGCCGATGTGACGCCATGGGAGCGCGGCGAACGCCGCCGGCGTGATGACAGCAGGGGCAGCCGGATCGGCCGGCTTAGCGGGCGCACGCTGGGCGCCAACCACGCCGGAAACAGCCATAGCCGCGGTGACGGTGAGCGTCGCGGCGGTTCGACAACGGGCGAAATGCATGAGGACCTCAGAAGGTGGACGTAGCCACCATGCTACTGCCTTCTGAGGTCCTCGTCAAAACTGGGGATGCCCCTACCGGGGCCCAGCCTCACGCCATCTTCGCCTGCAGTCGGCGATCGATGGCGTCGAGGAACGCCTCCGTGTGGAGATACGGCGTGTCCTTCGAGATCAGGATCGCCAGATCCTTCGTCATTTCGCCCGCTTCCACCGCTTCGATGCACACCTGCTCGAGCGTATCGGCGAATGCCGTGACCGCTGGCGTGCCATCGAGCTTGCCGCGATGCGCCAGACCACGCGTCCAGGCAAAGATCGACGCAATCGGATTCGTCGACGTCTTGTTCCCCTTCTGATACTCACGGTAGTGACGCGTCACCGTGCCGTGCGCCGCTTCCGCTTCCATCGTCTTGCCGTCGGGCGACAGCAGCACACTCGTCATGAGACCGAGTGACCCGAATCCCTGCGCCACAATGTCCGACTGCACGTCGCCGTCGTAGTTCTTGCACGCCCACACGTAGCCACCTTCCCACTTGAGCGCCGACGCCACCATGTCGTCGATCAGGCGATGCTCATACGTGAGTCCCTTGGCGTCGAACTCGGCCTTGAACTCGTTGTTGAACACTTCCTCGAACAGATCCTTGAACTGGCCGTCGTAGGCCTTGAGGATCGTGTTCTTGGTGCTCAGGTACACCGGGTAGTTGCGCTGCAGGCCGTAGGTCAGGCTGGAGCGGGCAAAGTCGCGGATCGAGTCGTTGAAGTTGTACATGCCCATCGCCACACCACCGTCGGCGCCGAACTTGACCACCTCGAACTCCATCGGCGCGCCACCGTCGGCCGGTGTGTACGTCATGGTGACCGTACCGGCACCAGGCGCCTTGAAGTCGGTCGCCTTGTACTGGTCACCGTGTGCATGACGGCCCACCACGATCGGCTTCGTCCACCCCGGCACCAGGCGCGGGATGTTCGAGATGATGATCGGCTCGCGGAAGATCACACCGCCCAGAATATTGCGGATCGTGCCATTGGGGCTCTTCCACATCTTCTTGAGCCCGAACTCCTTCACACGGGCTTCATCAGGCGTGATCGTCGCGCACTTCACCGCCACGCCGTGCTTCTTGGTGGCTTCGGCCGAGTCGATCGTGACTTGGTCGTTGGTCGCATCGCGGTGCTCGATCCCGAGGTCGTAATACTCGAGTTCCACGTCGAGATACGGCAGGATGAGCTTGTCCTTGATGAACTGCCAAATGATGCGCGTCATCTCGTCGCCGTCCATCTCGACGACGGGGTTCACAACCTTGATCTTGGCCATGCCTAGGGTACCGAAGAAGTTCGGAGAAGAGAGTGGGAACGAATCCCGAAGAATAGCCGACGCCGAGGCCGCTTGCTACGCCTCGCCCAGCGGCTCGAACACGCCGACGTCCCTGTTTTTGCGCACGTCATCCCAACGAAAGCAGCGGCCGTTCATGGCCACGTACACACCTGGTGCCAAGGCCTGCACGAAGCTCAGCGCGCTGCCCAGGTTGAACAGCCCGTCGGAGCTGCCGAAGGCGTAGGGCACCATCGCGCCCGTGAGCACGATGGTCTTGGTGGAAATGGCCGCGGCGATCACCGCCGCCGTGTCCACCATAGTATCCGTGCCGTGCGTGATCACGATCTGCGTTTCCGGGCAGCTCGCGCAGGCGTGTACGATGCGGTGCCGGTGCGACTCTTTCATCTCGAGGCTGTCCATCATCATCAGCACCTCGACGTTGACATCAAGCATACAACGGCCGCGCCGCAGCATTTCCTCCACGTGCGTGGCCTCAAAGTGCAACGTGCCCGTGAGCTCGTCGTACTCCTTGTCGAACGTGCCTCCGGTGACGAACACACGCAGGCTCATTCGGCCTCGGCGATGTCGGTGGCGGCCGCGTCGGCAGCGCTCTTTCGCGCCGCCCGCGCCCGCACGCGTTCCTTGGTGGCCTTTGCTTTCGCCTTCTTTAGCGCCTTCGCCGCCTGCACGCGCTCCACGGCGGCAATGGCCGCTTCACGGGTCGCGATCATCTCCTCGCGCGCGGTCCACTCGGCGCGATCACGCGCCTCGGCGTCACGCGTGCGCTGCAGGCTCTGATCGTCGCGCCACGCCGCCACCTTGGCGTGATCACCACCCACCAGCACGTCAGGCACCGTATACCCGCGAAACTCAGCGGGCCGCGTGTAGCTGGGCGCGCTGATGCCGCGATCGTAGAACGAATCGGTACGTGCGCTTTCCAGGTCGCTCATGGCGCCCGGCAGCAGGCGCACGGTGGCATCGATGATGGCCAGTGCTGCCGGCTCGCCGCCGCTCAGCACGAAATCGCCGAGAGACAGTTCTTCGGTGGCCAAATGGGTGGCCACCCGCTCGTCGATGTCCTTGTAATGCCCGCAGAGCAGTGTGAGCTCGGTGCCGGCAGCGAAGCGCACGGCGTCGGCGTGCGAAAACCGACGACCGCGCGGCGACAGCAGCACGATCGGTGCTTTGGCTTGCACCGCCTCCACCGCTTCGAAGAACGGGCCGGGCTTCATCACCATACCGGGGCCGCCGCCAAACGGATAATCGTCGACGGTGCGATGCCGGTCGTACGTGAACGTGCGCAGGTCGATCAGGTTGTAGGCGACGCCGCCGGTGCCGGCGGCCTTGGCCGGTATGCTGATGGCCAGCGGCCCCGCAAAAAACTCGGGGAAAATCGTCACGACATTGATGCGCAGCACGGCGGTGGGTTCGTGACCGCGTTAGCTGTCGAGCAAGCCGTCGAGCGGCTTGAGGACGATCGTGTTGCGCTCCTCGTCCACGCGCTCGATGATCTCGGGACGCCATGGCACCAGCGGACGCCCGGTGGCCGTCTCGACTTCGAGGATCAGCCCCTGCGGTGCCTCGTACACGTCGCGCACTTCGCCCACGTGTCCCTGGCCATCCACTTCGACCTGCATGCCGATGAGCGCGAAGATGTACATCTCATCATCGTCCGGCTCGGGCATGTCGGCGGTGTCGGCCAGCAGGTAGCGGCCTCGCCACGTTTCGGCCACGTCGCGATCGGTCACTTCCGTGACCCGCACGAGCCAGTCCTTGTTCATCGGACGGCCGTCTTCAATGTGCAGCACTGCCGCGGTGGGATCTCCGTTGATCTCACCCTTGCGGTCACCCGCATATATGACGGCGCCGGACGTGAAAATCACGTCCGGCGCCGCAGAGAGCGACTCGACGGCCCAGGCGCCGCGCACACCATGCGCGCGACGTACCTTGCCGACAATCACATAGTCCGGCAGATCACGCCTCGGGGAGGGCGACCGCGCTGGCCTGCAGCTTGGCGGCAAGCCGCGCTTCGTGACGCGACTTGAGGATACCGGCGCGGCGGAGCAGCGAGCGGACGGTGTCGGTGGGCAGGGCGCCGACGTTCATCCAATACTCAACGCGATCGTGCTTCAGGTTGAGCGCATTCTCACCAAGCTGCGGCTGGTACTGTCCGATGATCTCGATGAAACGGCCGTCGCGCGGCGCCCTCGAATCAGCAATGACGATACGGTACATCGGGGTCTTCTTCCGACCTTCGCGGCGGAGACGAATCTTGACGGCCATGTTCTAATCTCAGTTCAGACAGTTTGGACAGCTCGCCAGCAGATAGCCCTTTGCAGGGTTGCCGGCGTTTCGGGCTCGTCGCGAAGTCGGCGTTTCCGACCCGCACCCGAGTCCCCGTTTCCGGGGAGCGTTGAAGGATAGTCAGTTCCGCCCCCCAAAGGTAGATTCAGAGCGCACAGCTTTTCCCCAACCCCGCCCCTACATGGCTTTCTCTACCCTGCCCGCTCGCGCCGCCGCCCGATTCTGGCGTGCCGGCGCGTTCCTCCCCATCGCGCTGGGCGCTCAGGAACCGGCCGCCGCCCGGGCCCCGCGCGCCGCGGTTGATGCCCCACAGGGCATGGTCGTGTCGGCCAGCGCCATAGCCAGCCAGGCCGGCCGCGACGTGCTGGCCAACGGCGGTAACGCCATCGACGCCGCCATCGCCACCGGCTTCGCCCTGGCGGTCACCTACCCCACCGCCGGCAATATCGGCGGCGGCGGCTTCATGGTGGTGCGCTTCCCCGACGGGAAGACGACCACCATCGACTTCCGCGAGAAGGCCCCAGCCCGCGCCACGCCGGAGATGTTCCTCGACAGCACCGGCGCCTATTCCGCGCGCATTCACCACAATTCGCACAAGAGCGTGGGCGTGCCGGGCACAGTGGCCGGCTTCGCGCATGCGCACCAGAAGTACGGCAAGGCGCCGTGGGCCAAGCTGGTCGACCCGGCAGTGAAGCTGGCGGGCGACGGCTTCGCGGTGCCCAGCGGATTGGCGGCGTCTCTCAAGGGCGCACAGACGCGGCTTTCGGCGTATCCCGCCACCATCGCGGCGTACTACAAAAGCGGGCAGCCGTACGCGGAAGGCGAGCAGATGGTGCTGGGTGATCTCGCCAAGACACTCACGCGGGTGCGCGATCAGGGGCGCGACGGCTTTTACACGGGCACCACCGCCAAGCTGATCGCCGAGGAAATGGCGTCGCACGGCGGCCTCATCAACGAAGTCGACCTGGCGGCGTATCAGCCAGCCGAACGCGCGGCCGTGACGGGCACGTATCGGGGCTACGAGATCATCTCGATGCCACCACCCAGCTCCGGCGGCACGGCGATGATCGAGATGCTGAACATTCTTGAAGGCTACGACCTCAAGAGCCTCGGGCACAATTCGCCGCAGTACGTGCACTATCTAGCCGAAAGCATGCGGCGCGCCTTCCGCGATCGCGCGCTGTACCTGGGGGACCCCGATTTCACCAAGCCGCCGCTCGAGAAGCTGATGAGCAAGGCGTACTCCGCGGAACTGCGCAGTACCATCGTGAAAGATAAAGCGTCGCCGTCATCACCGGCCGATGTGGCCCAGGGCTACGAAAGCGACGAGACCACCCACTACTCGGTGGTCGACAAGGACGGCATGGCCGTGTCAGTGACGTACACACTCGAAGCGGGCTACGGGCTGGGCGCCGTCGTGAACGGCGCCGGGTTCCTGCTGAACAACGAGATGGGTGACTTCAACGGCAAGCCCGGTCTCACCGACAGCACGGGTTTGGTGGGCACGAAGCCCAACCTCGCGCAGCCCGGTAAGCGCATGCTCTCCAGCATGACGCCGATGATTCTCGCCAAGGACGGCAAGCTGGTGGCCGTAGTCGGCAGCCCCGGTGGACGCACGATCATCAACACCGTCATGGAAGTGGTGCTCAATCTCATCGACTTCCAGATGCCCGTGCAGGACGCCGTGAACGCACCGCGGTTGCATCATCAGTGGTTGCCGAACGTGATCACCATGGAACGCAACGGTACGCGGCCGGAAACGGTGCAGGCGCTGGAAGCCATGGGCCACACCGTGCGACTCGGCGGCAACCAGGGCACCGCGCATTCGATCTTTGTGAACGCGAAGGGTGTGCGGCAAGGGGCCGCGGACCCGCGCGATCGTGACGCAGGGGCGAGGGGACACTGATGTCGATGCAAGACAGAAGGATATCGCTGTCGCACGATGCGCCGGCCGGACTCGTCGTCTTCCTCGTCGCGCTGCCGCTGTGCCTCGGTATCGCACTCGCGTCCGGCGCGCCGCTCTTCTCGGGCGTCATCGCCGGCATCATCGGCGGTCTGATCGTCGCGCTGCTCTCCGGCTCCTCGGTGAGTGTGAGTGGACCGGCGGCGGGCCTCGCCGTGATCGTCGCGACAGCCATTCAATCGCTGGGGTCGTTTCAAGCGTTCCTATTGGCGGTGCTGGTGGCCGGCGTACTGCAGTTGGGCTTCGGATTCCTCCGCGCCGGACGGCTCGCCAACTATGTGCCCAACGCGGTCATCAAGGGGATGCTGGCGGCGATCGGCGTCGTCATCATCCTGAAGCAAATTCCGCATGCCCTTGGCCGTGACACCGGCTACGAGGGAGACTTTGATTTCTTCCGCTCGGCGGACGGAGCCTCAACGACGCTGTCGGATATCTCGGATGCCGTCGTCTCGGCGAACGGGGAGGCGATCCTCATTTCACTCGTCTCCTTGGCCATCCTGCTCGCGTGGGACTCCTCGTGGGTCAAGTCACGGAAGGCGCTCGCCATGGTCCCGGGCGCGCTCATCGTCGTGGCGGTTGGCATCCTGCTGAACGAACTGTTTGCGACCGTGTCGCCCGACTTCTTCTTGCGCGCCGAGGACGGCCATCTGGTCACGCTGCCGGCCGGGGGGCCGGCTGAATTGCTGGCACAGCTGTCGGGACCAGACTGGTCACGGTGGACGGATCGACGGATCTATTCGACGGGGCTCACGCTCGCCATTGTCGCGAGCATCGAATCGCTGCTCTCGCTCGAAGCCTCCGACAAGCTGGATCCACAGCGACGGATTTCGGATCCAGACCGCGAACTACTGGCGCAAGGTGTCGGCAACATCGCTTCCGGACTGCTTGGCGGTCTGCCGGTGACGGCGGTGATCGTGCGCAGCTCGGCCAACGTCTACGCCGGCGCCCGATCTCGGTGGTCCGCGTTCATCCACGGCGTCCTGCTGCTGGTGTGCGTCGTGGCGATTCCCGGCCTGCTGAATCGCATCCCGCTAGCCAGTCTGGCCGCCGTGCTGCTGATGGTCGGGTACAAGCTCACCAAGCCCGCATTGTACCGCGACTCATGGAAAGCCGGCCTCGATCAGTTCATCCCCTTCATCGTCACCGTCCTGGCGATCATCTTCACCGATCTCCTGATCGGCGTGCTGATCGGCGTGGTGTTCGGCGTGATCTTCGTGATCCGGACCAATCACCATTCGGCGTTCACGCTGGTCCACCAGGACTCGATGTACCTGCTGCGCTTCAACAAGGACGCGTCGTTTGTCAACAAGTCTGAGCTCAAAGACAAACTCGCATCACTTCCCGCGCAGTCCTGCGTGATCATCGATGGAACGAAGGCCAGCTTCATCGACAGTGATCTCTACGACGTGATTACGGACTTCACGGAGGGAGCGCAGCACAAGCAGATCGTCATCCAGTTCAAGCAGTTCCACAACAAAACGCAAAACTACCGGAAGCGGAGAACGATTAATGGAGTCGTATAAGAAGCTGCTCCTCGCCAACAAGGCGTGGGTGCAGGACAAGCTCAACGTCCGCGATGACTACTTCCTAAGTATGGCCGACGACCAGAAGCCGGAGTTTCTCTGGATCGGCTGCTCGGACAGCCGCGTGCCCGCCGAAGATGTCACCGGCACCGAACCGGGCGAGCTGTTTGTGCATCGGAACGTCGCCAATCAGGTGATCCATACGGACTTCAACATGCTCAGCGTACTCCAATACGCGGTTGAGGTGTTGAAGGTGAAGCACATCATCGTGTGCGGTCACTACGGGTGCGGCGGCGTCAAGAATGCACTCGCGAACAAGCACCTGGGGCTCATCAACAAGTGGCTGCGCAACATCAAGGACGTGTATCGCATTCACCGCCACGAGCTCGATGGGCTCGCCGACCCCGACCGTCGCCTGCGCCGCATGGTCGAACTGAACGTCCAGGAGCAGGTCTGGAAGCTGGCGGAGACGTCATTCGTTCAGCGCGCTTGGCAAACGGGCCACGAGATTCACCTGCATGGCTGGGTGTACGACCTGCACACCGGCCTCATCAACGATCTGTTGATGCTCCCGCCGGGCACGCGCATCGACGACATCTACCAGATGAACTTTGACGACATCCCGCCCAAGTAGGCAATCGTCGCGTGGGTGAAACGAGAACGGGGTACGAAGCGAGCGCGCTCCGTACCCCGTACTTCTTTCTCCCTACCCCTTACTTCGCCGTAAACCCCGCCACGGCCTTGTACGTATCCCACGCCACGATGATCTCGCCGCCCTTGCCCGCCGGCTTCACCATGATCTCCATCGTCTCGACTACGGCGTTGTTGCTCGTCACCGTCATCGGAATGCGCACGAGATCCTGCTTGGCATCATAGGCCGTGCCCCACTGCTTCGTCTGCTTGTTCACGACCAGCTCCCACTTGCCATTCTCCTCGAGCTTCGTGAACAACGTGTACGTACCGGCTGGCACCGTGATCGCGCCGAATGCCAGCGGCTTGTTCGTGCTGAAGTGCGTGGCCTCGTTGGCACCCGTGCGCCACACCATGCCCCACTTCATGTCGCCGAGGCCGTTGAAAATCACGCGACCACGCTTGGACGGGCGGCCGTAGTTCACGGTGATGTTCGCGCCGGCAACGGTGGTCACCACGGAATCGCGAGGCGACGCGGGCGCCTTGGGATCCATCTTCATCCCACCCTGGGCTGAAGCAGACACCGCGATCAACGAAAGGGCGGCCACGGCGTAGGCGCCGCGACGAAGCGTACGGGGAAACGACATAGAATGTGTGTAGTCGGGAATGGGAAAACCGGCATCGTGAAGCACTGGGAGATGTACCCAAACGGCGCCGGTAGGGTTCCCTACTCCGCCTTCTTCCGGGCTTGGGCCAGGAACGCCGGCTCCAGCTGCAGTAGGCTGGCCAGCTTGCGCATGAGATACGACTCATGGCTATCCAGCGAGCCGTCGGCCAGCGCCACCTGCCACATCAACTCCGCCAGCACAATGCGCTGCGCGACGTCGTAGTCCTTCACCACCTGCCGCGTGAACACGAAGTGGTCCACGGCGTCGTGGTTGGCCGCCGCCGCCTCGGCCAGCATCAGCCGGGCACCCGCTTCGTCCACCCCGAAGTGCCGCTGCAGAATCTCGATGATCCGCGCCTGCTCGGCCGCACTGAACTCTCCATCGGCGCAGGCCAACTCCACGAGCAGGGCGCACGCCGCCACCCGCACGTCGTTCGGTACAGCCTTTGCGTGCACCCGGGAGTGCGTGCCGGGAGTCCCCGGCACGCTGTCTCCGATAAACTTGCGAATTGCATCAAGCATCGATCGCGATTACATGCGGGTGGCCGGCCCGATCGCGCGATCGAGCTTGGCCTTCGCG
>JBBARJ010000102.1:0-10084 GCA_040399825.1 Gemmatimonas sp. | reverse complement strand
GGTCGTGCCGGTATGCGCGCGGACCCGCTCCAGCAGGCGGCGCGGACTAAATGGTTTGGTCATAATTTCTGAAACGCCAAGGGATTCGACTTCGCGCAACTGCGCATCCTGTCCTGCTGCCGTCAGGACGATGCAGGGCAAGGGACGCCACCGACTGTCGGCGCGGATCAGCCGCAGAATGTCCGTCCCCGACATCCCCGGGAGCATGAGATCGAGCACGACCAGCGCGACCGTCGGGACCTTCTCCAAGTGGGTAAGCGCCTCCGCGCCGTGCTCCGCCAGCAGCACCGTGAACCCGGCCTGCTCCAAGCGCGTGCGAATGATGCGCCCGATGTGCGGCTCGTCGTCGACCACGAGCACGGTTGTCCCGGCGGCCGGGTCGGCAGGCATCGGGACCGTCGGACGCTCGCTCAGACGAGGGCGGCGATCTGCGCCCGAAAGCGACGAAGATCGTACAGCAGCGCCGAGAGGTTCGCGTCCGGGCGCAGGAGCACGAGGAGGAAGGCGTCGGGAGACACCGAGGACACGACGACGGTGCCGCCGGCGTACTCGAGCACCATGAGGCCGAAGTCGCCACGACCAGCCGCGACGCCCATCTCGGCGGCGGCAAGCGCCATTGGTGGTACGAAGGCGGCCAGTCCGTCGGGGTCTAACGCGGCCTCGGTGGCGCCGTCGATCAGAAGGCCGTCGCGACCTAAAACGATAGCGGCATCCACACCGTCGCGGCGGCGCAATGCACTGACGAGATCGCGAATGGTGGCCATGGCGGAACGCTGGTCGCGCCGCGGGGTGAAGTCAAGCGACAATGCGCATGTGATTGCGGCCGAAATGCGGCACCAATGCGGCACCAAGCGCTTGCCCGGACACGAGTTGAGCGGTAACCTCCACGTTCGTACCCCTATCGCTTCCGACCATGGGAGTCACCCTGCTCGCTCGTTTCCTCGGCGCGCCTCGAGTCGCTCGGCGCGCCATGTCGTTGCCGGCCGTGATCGTTTCGGCCGTTGCCCTCGCCGCCTGCGGCGATTCGAACAACCTGCTCAACGTCGCGTCATCCGAGAACACCACGCGCACCTTCAGCGTCTACGCGCTCACGGGCACGTCCTCGGCCCTGCCGGCCGCGTACAATTTCACGACCGAACTGCTGGCCCGTCCGCAATTGCTGTCGAACGGCGGCGTCAATTTCGACGTGGCCTTCGATCTCACCAGCGACAACAAGGTCAAGCTCTTGCCGGTCCGCTCCGTCGTGCCGCTGCCGCCGGCCGGTGTCTCGAGCGTCGGGATGCTCAAATCGGCGAGCGCCTACAGCGCGCTCGAGCGCGCCCCCGAGCGCGGCTACACGGTCGATTCGACGCTCGTTATCGGCGTCGGTGAAACGGTGGTGTTGCAGCTCCCCGCGTCTGGGTGCATCTACGGCGAGCCGTACTACGCCAAGCTCGTCGTGGACAGCATCATCGTCGCGCAGCGGCGCATCGTGGTCGGCTCGCTGGTGAACCGCAATTGCGGTTTCCGCGCGCTGACGGTTGGTATCCCGAAGAACTGACTCTCGCATGCATGACATTCGGTTGTTGCGCGACCAGCTCGAGCACCTGCGCGACGGCATGCGTCGTCGCGGCAAGCTCGCTGAACTTGGCCCCATGCTCGACCGCGCCGAGTCGCTCGAACGGGATCGGCGCGCGGCGATTACCGAGCTCGAGGCCCAGCAGGCGCGCCGCAACAAGGTGACCGCCGAGGTCGGCCAGCGTCGCAAGGCGGGCGAAGATGCCACCGAACTCATGGCCGAAGGGCGGGCCATCGGCGAGCAGATCGCCGTCCTGGAACAGCGCCGCGCGGAAACCGAGGCGGCCGTGTCGGTCATGCTCTACGAGCTGCCCAACATCACGCTGCCGGACGTTCCCGAGGGCGATGAAACCTGCAACACGGTCGTGCGCACGTGGGGCACCCCACGGTCACCCGACGCGTCCATCGTGCCGCACTGGGAAAAGGGCGAAGCATTCGGCATGATCGACCTCGCCCGTGGTGCCAAGATCAGCGGCTCGGGTTTCATCGTGTATCGCGGTCGGGGCGCCCGGCTCGTGCGTGCCCTGATGAACATGATGCTCGACATTCACACCGAGGAGCACGGGTACGAGGAAACGTGGGTCCCCCTCGTCGTGAACCGCGCATCTATGACCGGCACCGGCAACTTTCCGAAGTTCGAGGAAGACGCCTACGCCGTGACCGAAGAGGACCTATTCCTCATCCCCACGGCCGAAGTCCCGGTCACGAATCTCTATCGCGACGAAATTCTCGACGCGAGCGAGTTGCCCAAGCGCTTCTGCGCCTTCAGTGCCTGCTTCCGTCGTGAGGCGGGGGCCGCCGGCAAGGACACGCGCGGCCTGCTGCGCGTGCATGAATTCGACAAGGTCGAGCTGGTGCGCTATGCGAATCCCGAGACCTCTCTGGAAGAGCTGGAACTGCTCACCAGTCAGGCCGAGACGATTCTCAAGCGGCTCGAGCTGCCGTATCGCGTGCTGCTGCTGGCCGCCGGCGACACGGGCTTCTCGAGTGCCAAGACGTACGATCTCGAGGTTTTCGCGCCCGGCGTGGGGAAGTGGCTCGAAGTGTCGAGTTGCAGCCTGTTCACCGACTTCCAGGCGCGTCGGGCGAACATTCGCTTTCGGCCCGCCCCCGGTGAGAAGCCCAAGCTCGTGCACACACTGAACGGGTCGGCCCTCGCGTTCTCACGTATCATCGCGAGTCTGCTCGAGCACCACCAGCAGCCGGATGGCTCCGTGCGGATTCCCGAGGCGCTGCAGCCGTACCTCGGTCGCGCCGAACTGCGCTAAGCGCCGCCGCCGATGCGTCGTCGCCGTTGGCCTGTCGTCGTCATGGTGCTCGGCGTGCTGGGGCTCCTCGCGTGGTACATCGTGTACACGCAACACGTCGTGCGGCAGCTGCGGGTCGCTGCCGCTGGACAGGGGCAGATGTATTCGCAGATCTTCCGGGCGCTGCAGGACACGAGCGCCACGCACGATCCCACGGTCACCCTGCTGGAGCTCTCTCAGCACATTCGTGAATCGGGCTTGCCCCTCGTGCTCACCGATCCCGGCGGACGCGTGTCGGCCGTGGCGAACTTGCCCTTCGACGAACCGCTTGACGGTGAGCGGACGAAAACGTTCGTGCAGGAGCTCGACCGGCAGAATGCGCCCATCCTGCAGCCCGGTGTGGGTGGAGTCCACTACGGTGACAGCCCGATGGTGCGTGGTCTGCAGATCATCCCCGTGCTGCAGGCGATCGGCATCGGCCTGCTCGTCACCTTCGGCCTGTTCGCGCTGATCGAGCGTGGTCGGGCCGATCGCGAAAAGGTGTGGGCCGGCATGGCGCGTGAGGCCGCGCATCAACTTGGGACGCCGCTCTCGGCGATGGCCGGATGGCTTGAACTGCTGCGCGACATGGTCACCACCGCGACCGCGTCGCGCGCCGTCGAAGCGATGGAGCAGGATCTGCAGCGGCTGGAGCGGGTGTCGCATCGATTCGAGCGAATCGGCCGTCCGCCGCGTGACGAGAAGGTCGACTGTGCGGCCCTCGTCGATCGGCTGGTGTCGTACTTTGCCGCACGTGCCCCAACCCTCGCGCGCACGGTCCGCATTCGCAGCGAGCACCCCGACGGTCCCTTGATGACTCGCGGTGACAAGGTGCTGCTGGAATGGGTCTTGGAAGTGCTGATCAAGAACGCGATGGATGCCCTTGCTGGTCGTGATGGCGAGGTGGTGGTGTCGGCGATGCTGCTGCCTGAGGGCGGCGTGCGTATTCGCGTCCAGGACGATGGCCCGGGTATTCCCCGCAAGTTGCGGAAGCGCATTTTCGACGCCGGCTTCACCACCAAGGATCGCGGCTGGGGCATCGGATTGTCGCTGGCCCGTCGCATCGTTCAGGAGAATCACGAAGGCAAGCTGGTGCTCGCTGACACCGACCGCGGAGCGACGTTCGACGTTATCTTGCACGGATGACGACGACGGGTTGGTCCGGATCCCTGTTTGACGCGGTGCCCGCGGCACCTGCGCTTGATCTCGACGCGCTGACGCGCGGCCTGAATCCGGGCCAGCGCGAGGCCGTGTTCCATGACGACGGTCCGGCGCTCGTGCTCGCCGGGGCGGGCTCCGGCAAGACCCGGGTACTGACGACGCGCATCGCCCGCCTCATCGGCGATCGCGGCGTAGCGCCCCACGAAATCTTGTCGGTGACGTTCACCAACAAGGCCGCCGGCGAGATGCGGGCGCGTATCGCCAAATTCCTCGGGCACGAGCCCAAGGGCATGTGGTGCGGAACGTTCCACGCCCTCGGCGCGCGCATGCTGCGTGGCGTCGCCCCGATCGTGGGACGCGAACAGAACTTCACGATCTACGACGAAGACGACACCATCGGCGCGGTCAAGCGCGTCATGGAGCGTCGCAAGCTCAGCACCACGCAGTTCGCGCCCAAGGCCATTCTCAGTGCGATCTCGAGCGCCAAGAATGCGCTCGTCTCACCGAGTGAATACGCGCGTACCGCACGCGACACCTTCACGACCGCCGTGGCCGGCGTCTACACCGATCTTGAACACGCGCTGCAGCAGGCCAATGCCGTCACCTTCGACGACCTGTTGGTGTTGCCCGTACGTGCACTCGAGCAGGATGAGGCCTTGCGTGCGCATTACCAGCGCCGCTTCAAGTACGTGCTCGTCGACGAGTATCAGGATACCAACGCTGCGCAGTTCCGCTTCGTCCAGCTCATGGGCGGCGGCTATCGCAACGTGATGGTCGTCGGCGACGACGACCAGTCCATCTACGGCTGGCGTGGCGCCGACATCCGGAATATTCTCGATTTCGAACGCGCCTTCCCGGGCGCGCGCATCGTGCGCCTCGAGGAGAACTACCGCTCCACACCGAACATTCTCGCGCTGGCCAACGCCGTGATCGCCGAGAATACGGAGCGGCGTGGCAAGACGCTGCGCGCCACCCGCCCCGCCGGCGAGACAGTCACACTGGTCGAGACTCTTGACGAGCGCGACGAAGCCGACTTCATCGCCGACACGATCACGGCGCGCATGTCGCGCTCCGATCTCGCCCGGCGCGACTGCGCGGTCCTCTATCGCACCAACGCGCAAAGCCGCGCGATCGAAGACGCGTTTCGACGCCGCAACATCCCGTACCGCCTCGTCGGTGCCGTACGCTTCTACGATCGTCGCGAAATCCGCGACATCATGGCGTACCTCAAGCTGGTCGCGAATCCCGCCGACGACGAGGCCTTCCGTCGCGCCGCGAACGTGCCCAAGCGCGGCCTCGGCGACGCCACGATCACGTTGCTGGTCGAGCGTGCACAGCGCGAAGGCGTGCCCCTGCTCACGATCGCGTCGCGTACCGATGTGGTGGCCGAACTGCGCCCCGCCGCCCGGACGGCGCTCGCCGACTTCGTGTCGCTCGTGCAACGCCTGCGCACGGCGGCCGTCGATTCCGCCGTCGACGAGTTGCTGCGCGATCTCGCCGCCTCCATCAAGTACGCCGATCATCTGCGCGCCGAAGGGCCGGAAGGGCAGGAGCGCATCGAAAACGTGCGCGAGCTCATCGCCGGCGCCGCGGAAGTCGTCGCTGATGAGGGCGGTGAAGTCGGACTCACGCCGCTCGATCACTTCCTGCAGTCCTCCACGCTGGTGGCCGGTATCGACAAGCTCGATCCGAACGCCGACGCCGTGACCTGCATGACGATGCACAACGCAAAGGGACTCGAGTTTCCCCTCGTGTTCGTGTCCGGACTCGAGGATGGACTCTTCCCGCTGGCGCGCGCCGCCGAGGATCCGAGTCAGCTCGAAGAGGAGCGCCGCCTGTTTTACGTCGGGATCACGCGCGCCGAAACGAAGCTGTATCTCACTTGTGCCGAGCAGCGCCGCCGGAACGGCGAGATGATGTTCTCGATGCCGTCGCGCTTCCTCAAGCAGGTCACGATCTCGCTGGCCGAACGATCGAAGACGGCCCGTGCCAAGTCCGAGGGGCGCGGGGGCTTCGCCTCGATTGGTGGTGGGCAGTCCTCACGCGACAGCGACGATTCATGGGGACGCAGCAGCTACAGCGCAGGCGGTGGCGGCGGTGCCAAGCGCTCCGGTGGCCAGTACGGCAGCGCGTCGTACGGCGCCGGCAGCACCGCGTTCGGAAAGAGCGCGGGCTCATTCTCTACGCCGGCGCGACGCGACCGCCCCACCGAACCGGAAGACGAGTCGCAGGATGCGCCGATGTTCGCCGTCGGCGAGAAGGTGCGCCACGCGAAGTTCGGCTCGGGTACCATCGCCGAGCTCACCGGCAGTGGACGCGACCTGAAGGTGCGAATCGATTTTGAAGACGAAGAGATCGGACGGAAGACGCTGGTCCTGGCGCAGGCCAAACTCGAACGCGGGTGGGAGTAGGTGTCGGTCACCAACGCAGATGTGCTTCACGTCGCGCAGCTCGCGCGCCTCGCAATCGACGACACGCGCCTTCCCGGGCTCGTGGCGGAACTGAACGGCATCCTGCAGCACATCGATGCGCTGCAGCAGGCCGTCATCCCCGCCGACCTCGCGGCGCGCGCCGTAGCGGGAATGCCGCTGCGCAACGACGACACGCCGTCGGTGCCGCTGCAGCGCGCGCGTGAAGCGTTCGCGCCGGCCACCCGCGATGGGTTCTTTCTCGTGCCGCGACTCGCAACACACGGTGATGCCGGTGCCTCGGCATCCTCATCCGACGCCGAGGGGGACGCATGAGCGTGGAATCGCTGAAGGCGCACTCGGTACAGACGGCCTGGTCGCAATACGACGCCGTCGACGCCGGGCCCACGGGTCTCAACGCCTTCCTGTCGGTCGATCGTGACGGCTCGCTCGCGGCCGCCAAGGTGATCGGCACGAACGGCGACCTCTCCGGTGTGCCCGTCGCCATCAAGGACAATCTCGCGACGCTCACGCTGCCGACCACCTGCGGCTCGCGCCTCCTCGAAGGCTACGTGAGCCCGTACGAAGCCACCGCCGTGCGAAAGCTGCGCGAGGCCGGTGCCATCGTGATCGGCAAGACGAACATGGATGAATTCGCGATGGGGTCGTCCACCGAGAATAGCGCGTACGGCCCCACCAGGAATCCCGTCGATCGCTCCCGCGTACCTGGCGGGTCCTCCGGCGGTTCCGCCGCCGCCGTCGCCGCTGGCGTCGTGCGTCTCGCGCTCGGTTCAGAAACCGGTGGCTCCGTTCGGCAGCCGGCGGCGTTTTGCGGCATCGTCGGCGTGAAGCCCACGTACGGACGCGTCAGCCGCTTCGGCCTCGTGGCGTATGCATCTTCGCTCGATCACGTCGGCGTGTTCGCGCAGAACGTGTTCGACGCCGCGCTCGGGACGGAGCTCATCGCCGGTCACGACCCCTACGATGCCACCTGTTCCGCCCTGCCGGTGCCCGCGCTGCGGCAGTCTGCCACAGTGGCCGACCACGCGCAGCCGCTCGCCGGTCTCGTGGTCGGTCGACCGATCGAGTACTTCACCGAGGCGCTCGATCCTCGCATTCGGGCGCACTGCGACACGTCGCTCGAGCGCCTACGGGCACTTGGTGCCGAAGTGCGCGACGTGTCCCTGCCGCACACGTCGCTCGCGATTCCCGTGTACTACGTGCTGGCGCCGGCCGAAGCATCCAGCAATCTCGCGCGCTACGATGGCGTCCGATATGGACAGCGGCGCAGCGCGGACGGGCTTCGCGAGATGTACGAGCGCACACGTACCAGCGGATTCGGTGCCGAAGTCACGCGCCGTATCCTGCTGGGCACCTACGTGCTCAGTGCGGGCTACTACGATGCCTACTATCGTCGCGCGCAAACGGTCCGCGAGCTCATTACGCAGGATTTCGAGCGAGTCTTCGCCGACGGCGTGCACGTGCTGTTCACCCCCACCGCACCGACGCCGGCGTTCCGCATCGGTGAAGTGTCCGACCCGTACGACATGTATCTCAGCGACATCTACACGGTCACCGCCAACCTCGCCGGCATTCCGGCCATGTCGCAGCCCATCGGCCTCGTTGACGGCCTCCCCGTCGGCGGCCAGTTCATGGCGGCGCGCTTCGATGAAGCCACCATGTTCAAGGCGGCGGCCGCGCTCGAGTATGCGATCGCACAGGAGGGCGGCGCATGACCACCACATCGCAGGCCACCGGCGCGGCCATCGACTGGGAGCTCGTGATCGGGCTCGAAGTGCACTGCCAGCTCAAGACGCGCAGCAAGATCTTTTGCGGCTGTGCCACGTCGTTCGGCGAAGCGCCCAACACCAACACCTGTCCGGTCTGCCTCGGCCTGCCCGGAGCGCTGCCGGTGTTGAACGCGCATGCTGTCGAACTTGCCACGCGCGCGTCACTCGCGCTCGGCTGCGCCGTGCACAACACATCGATCTTCGCGCGTAAGAACTACTTCTATCCCGATCTGCCCAAGGGCTATCAGATCTCGCAGTTCGATCAGCCCATCGCCACCGGCGGCACGATCGTCGTCGATGACACCGCCACCCCGCCACGCGCGATCCGTGTGCATCGCGTGCACATGGAAGAGGATGCCGGCAAGTCGGTGCATGATCGCTTTCGCGACGCCACGGCGATCGACCTGAATCGCGCCGGTACGCCGCTCATCGAGATCGTGTCGGAGCCCGAGATTCACTCGGCCGCCGACGCGTTGAGTTATCTCCGGCGCCTCAAGCAGATCCTCGAGTACACCGAGGTCTCCGACGCGAACATGGAAGAGGGCTCGTTGCGTGTGGATGTGAACATCTCGATCCGCCCGCGGGGCCAGGCGGCGCTCGGCACCAAGACTGAAGTCAAGAATCTCAATTCGTTCTCGTCCGCCGAACGCGCGGTCGAGGTCGAGTTCGCTCGACAGCGCGCTATCCTCGAAGGCGGCGGTCGGGTTGAGCAGCAAACCTTGCTCTACGACGAGAAGCGCAATCAGGTGCGCTCCGCGCGCAGCAAGGAAGGCAGTCACGACTATCGCTACTTCCCCGAACCGGATCTTCCGCCGCTCGTGCTCACCGACGAGTTCGTGCAGCGTCAGCAGGCGGCGCTCCCTGAATTGCCGGCCGCCAAGCGCGACCGCTTTGTTACGCAGTACGGTCTCGGGGCGGCCGACATCGAACAGCTCATCGCGAACCGCATGCTGGCCGATCGGTTCGAAGCCGTCGCCGCGTCGTCGGGCGATGCTCGTCGCGCGGCCAACTGGATGCTGGGACCGGTCCTCGCCGCAGTGAACGCCTCAGGCGGTTCGCTGCTCGAGCACGCCGTCGATCCCGTCCGTCTCGGTGCGCTCATCAAGCTGGAAGCGCAGGGCGACGTCTCCAACACCGCGGCCCGTCAGATTTTCACGATGATGGAGCGGGAGCCGAGCGAACCGCTCACCATCGCCACGCGCGATGGCTTGCTCAAGGTCTCCGACGACTCCGCACTCGTGGCATGGATCGACGAAGTCTTCGCAGAGTCACCAACCGAGGCCGCGCGCTTCATGGCCGGCGAACGCAAGCTGCAGGGCGTGCTGGTCGGTATGGTGATGAAGAAGTCGAAGGGGTCCGCCGACCCCAAGAAGGTCAATCAGCTGCTGGCCGCTCGCGCGGAGTAAACAGCGGCGTCGGCAGTGAAGCGGCATGCCGGAGTTCGTTCACCGGCATGCCGAACATGCGGTCGGCTTCCAGCGCCGCTCGGACATCGCCGCCTTCGCGCTTCGCTTGACGACGGACCTTCTTCGCCTCGCGCAGCGGACCGTCGCCGGACGGATCGAAACGGAAGGCGTCACTGGTGTCCCAGCGACTGAAGAGATCCACGATGTAGTCGAATGAGCGCGCCATGTAGCGTCCAACTTCGGCATCACTCAAGTCCCAGCGACTCTTCTCCGAAACGAGCTGGAAGATGCGCTGCCACGAATCGGTGTCGGTCACATACACCATGCCGCGGAAGATCCGGCGATTGGTCGGTGTCCCGAAGAGCGTGGGGCTCAGGATGCGATCCAGGTGCTGATCGGCCGGCGAATGATCGACCGACAACAGCTCGCGCGCCCGGAGCGGCCAGGGATCGCCGAGGTGCGTGTCGATCCGGCTC
>JBBARJ010000101.1:0-10209 GCA_040399825.1 Gemmatimonas sp. | reverse complement strand
GTACGGTTGTGCGTGAGCACGGCAGGACGCCAACAGCGACCGCGAACGCGACGAAAGTCCCGTTCGCGGTCGCTGTGCGTTGGGCCATACTGATCGCGCTGCTCAGTCTGCCGCTTAGCCTGCAGGCCCAAGTGCTCCGGGGCACGGCACGGTTCTCCGGCGACGATCGGCCACTCGATCTCGCCCGTGTCATGGCGTTGCTCCGCGACGGGCGCTCCATCGGTAGCACGGTCACCGACGACGAGGGCCGCTTTCAATTGCGCATCAATGCCGGCGGAAAGCCTTTTGCGATCTCGATTACGCGCATCGGTATGGCGCCCACGCTTTCCGAAGAAATCACGCTGGCGAACACCGACACGCTCGAGGTGAACTTCAGCGTCGTTGAAACAGGTATCCGCACCGACACGGTGCGTGTGAAATCCACGCCCTCGCTGAACGATCTTCGCTTGACCGACGCGAGACGGCGCGGCTGGCGCGTCTTCCCACCGGCCGAGGTCGAAAAGCTCAGAGAACGATCGAATTCGTTCGAGGACCTGCTGCGCTCGACCGGGTTTCCGGGATTCGTGGTGCCCAGTCGGCGCGACGATTGTATCCGCTCCACGCGATACAACCGCTGCCTCACCATCGTGATCGACGGCGTTCCGCTCAGTGGCAGTTATCCCAACATCAACCCGCGCGATGTGTACTTCTTCGCGCTGCTGGGCAAGACGGAAGCGGCCGTCCAGTTTGGCGATCGTACGCCGTGGGGCGCCATCGTCATCTACACGCGAGCCAAAGGCGACCGGTAAATTACTGGTCGTGCACCATGAGGACGCCGGTAGCGGCGACATCGTACGCGCGTCAAGTTACCGCATGCTTCGATCCATGCGACTTCGTGTGCTCGCTGCGCTGTTCGTCAGCGCCCCGCTCCTCCTCCGTGCTCAGGTCCCTGCCGCCGATGCGTCGCGCATGCCGCCGCCCGGTTGGGTCGGATCAGCGAAGCAATACGATGCGCTGAAGGTCGCTGCGGACCTCATGATTCCCACGCGCGACGGCAAGCGCATGGCAACCGACGTGTATCGCCCCGCCCGCAATGGGGTGCCCGTGGCGCAGCCGCTTCCGGTCCTGCTCAATCGCACGCCGTACAACAAGGCGGCGCTCGCGGAACTGGCCGTGTGGTATGCCGAGCGCGGCTACGTGGTAGCGCTCCAAGATACGCGTGGCCGCTACAAGTCCGAGGGCACCTTCTCGAAAGTGCAGCCGGCCGACGCCACCGATGGGTACGACGTCATTGAATGGCTCGCCAAGCAGCCGTACGCCAACGGTATCGTGGGCATGTGGGGCACCTCCTTCTCGGCGCACACCGAAGCCGGCGCCGCGCAATACAACCCCCCATCGCTCAAGTCGATGGTGCTGAACATGGGCGGCCTCGCCAATGGCTGGGATCATGGCGTGCGGTATCGCGGCACCTACGAGATGGGGCGTCAGCTCACGTGGGCGTGGAGCCAACTGCTGGCCGACGCGCGCTCCCCCGACGTGAAGGCGCTGCTCGCGAAGGAAAAAGTCGAAGACTGGTACAGCGTGCAGCCGATGCGGCGCGGGCTCAATCCACTGTCGGTCGATTCGCAATATGAAGGCTGGTATTTCGACTTCTTCGAGCACGCCGACTACGACGCCTACTGGAAGGACCCCATGCTCGCGTGGGATGAACACTACGGCGAAACATCCGATATCCCCATGCTGCATGTCGGTGGATGGTACGACATCTTCACCGCCGGCACATTCAAGAACTTCACGGAAATGCGCAAGATCAAGAAAACCCCACAGCGCATCGTGATCGGTCCGTGGACGCATGGCGGCAACAATCGCAGCTTCGCCGGCGATGTGTCCTATGGCGACAGCGCCGCGATCCCTGATTTTCTCACCGACTTTCACCTGCGCTGGTTTGACCATCAACTGAAAGGCGTTGCCAACGGCGTGGACAAGGACCCAGCCGTGCGCGTGTTCGTGATGGGAACCGGAGACGGACGGAAGGATGCCAACGGACGTCTGATGCACGGTGGATACTGGCGCACCAGCGATACCTGGCCGGTCGCGGACACGCGCATGGTGCCGGTCTACTTCCAGGCCGATGGCTCGCTCCGCACCACCAAGCCCAAGGCGTTGCAGTCGAAAACCACGTATACCTTCGATCCGCGCCACCCCGTGCCGACGATCGGCGGCGGTTCGTCGGCGCGCCTCAAGGACGGCGCCTACAACCAACGCGAGGATCCGCGCTTCCCGCCGTCGTCGGCACCGTGGCTGCCGCTGCGCTCGCGCGCCGATGTCGTGGTCTTTCAGACTGAGCCGCTGGCGGAGGACATGACCGTGATCGGGCCGATCACCGTGAAGCTGTTCGCGTCGGCCACCACGGTCGATGCCGATTTTACGGCAAAGCTGGTGGATGTCTATCCGTCGAGCACCGACTGGCCCGGCGGTTTCGATCTCAATATCACCGACGCCATCGTGCGCGGGCGTTACCGGGCGACCCGTGATCACGCGGTGATGCTGCAGCCGGGCCGCGTGTACGAATTCACGATCGATCCCTTCCCCACGGCGAACGTGTTCAAGAAGGGCCATCGGATTCGCGTCGACATCTCGAGCAGCAACTTTCCGCGCTTCGACGTCAATCCCAACACCGGCGAGCCGTTGGGCAAGAACCGTCGCATGGTCACCACCGACATTGCGATTCAGCACAGCGCGACGTATCCGTCGCACATCGTGCTGCCGCTCGCTCCCGTGCGAAAGTAGCCCGCGATGCTGCTCACGCTCCTCGCCTATGGCATGGTCATCGTCTTCATGACGCTGATCATGACCAAGAAGCTGTCTCCACTGACCGCGTTGATTCTGGTGCCGGTGGCTTTCGGCATCGCCGGTGGCTTCGCCCCGCAACTCGGGGAGATGATGGTGGCCGGCATTACCAAGCTGGCGCCCACGGGCGTGATGTTGATGTTCGCGATTCTCTATTTCGCGATCATGCTCGACGCCGGCCTGTTCGAGCCGTTCGTGCAACGGCTCATCGCGCTGGTGCACGGCGATCCCATGAAAGTCGTGGTGGGCTCGGCGGTGTTGGCGCTCTTGGTCTCGCTCGACGGTGACGGGTCCACCACCTACATGATCACCACCGCCGCCATGCTGCCGCTCTTTCGCCGCCTCGGCATGCGACCGTTGGTGCTGGCCTGTGTGACCATGCTGGCCGGGGGCGTCATGAACATTCTGCCGTGGGGTGGCCCAACGGCGCGCGCGGCGAGTGCGCTATCCATCGACGTCAGCACGGTGTTCGTGCCCATGATCCCCGCCCTCGTCGTCGGCGTGTGTTGGGTGTTGTACGCGTCGTATCGCCTGGGCTTGAGCGAGCGCCGCCGGCTCGCTGCGGTCGGTGCCGCGTCGTCGGCCAACACCCAGGTGCTAATCGAGGAACTCGCCAATCCGGAGATCAGCGAGGATCCCCTGCATCGGCGCCCCGATCGACTACTCGTGAACGCCGTGCTCACGGTCGCACTGTTGGTGGCGCTGATCGCGGCCGTGTTGCCGTTGCCGGTGATCTTCATGATCGGCTTCGCGGTGGCGATGCTGCTCAATTATCCGACCATCGACGAGCAGAAGGCCCTGCTGTCGCGCCATGCCGGCAACGTGCTGGCCGTGGTCGGGCTCATCTTCGCCGCGGGCATCTTCACCGGGATTCTGTCGGGCACCAAGATGGTCGATGCCATGGCCGACAGCGTGATTCAGCTCGTGCCGCCGGTGCTCGGACCGTATCTCGCGATCGTGACGGGTGTGCTGAGTATCCCATTCACGTTCTTCATCTCCAACGATGCGTTCTATTTCGGGGTGTTGCCGATTCTGGCGAAGGCGGGGCAGGCGTACGGCATTTCAGCGGCCGAGATGGCGCGTGCGTCGCTGATCGGACAGCCGGTGCATCTGCTCAGCCCGCTGGTGCCGTCCACCTTCCTGCTGGTGGGACTCGTCGGCGTCGATTTCGACGATCATCAGCGCTACACGCTGAAGTGGGCGCTCGGCTCGGCCGCGGTGCTGCTCCTGGCCGGGCTGGTGACGCTGGTGATTCCGCTGCGGGGGTAGCCGCCACCGTTTAAGGGGTCTTCACCACACAGCGCTCAACCAGTCGCACGGAGCGCTCGGTAGCCCCGAGCTCACTCTCCACGACTGCCCGTGCCGCCGCACCGGCCACTTCGCGCGCGCCCGACGCGAACAGCCATGCACTGACCGCCGCGGCACACTCGCCCGCATCGCGCACCACGCGGGCGCCGCCGGTGGCAAGCAGCAGCCCCGCTTCGCGGCTCATATCGTGGCCTGGGCCGAACAGCACCGGTGCGCCGAAGGCGGCCGGCTCGATGACCGAGTGCAGGCCGGCGTTATGAAAGCCGCCGCCCACGAAGGCCATGTCGGCGAGCGCATAGAGCTCCCCCAGCACGCCGACGCGATCCACGACCATCACGTCCCGCTGCGCGGCGGTCGGGTCGGACTCGGCCTCTGCCAACGTAGTGAATGACAGCCCCGACGCGCGCGCCCAATCAGCGATGGAATCCCGGTGCGCCACCGTCGGCTCGTGCGGGGCGATGATCAAGCGCGGTCGTGCCTGACTGTGTGACTCCTGCAGGACGCGCGCGTACGCCGGCATCAGGACCGCTTCATCGGCCGGCCAGGTGGAGCCCGCCACGACGGTGGGGCGCGCGCTGGCCAGCCCGCGCAGCAGCGGCTGCTGCCGCTCCACCCCCCTCGCCCGGGCCCACACCTGATCGAAGCGCGTATCGCCGGTGACTTCGAGCACGTCGGGGCGCACACCGAGCGCGAGCAGGCGGTCGGCATTGGCCTGATCGATCGCGCCGACGCCCTGCAGGGCGCTGTACGCGTCGCGCAGCAGCAGGCGTGCCAATGTTCCGGATCGGCCTGATCGGGGCGCCAGCGTGGCACTGAGGAGCGCCACGGGGATGTTTCGTGCGGTCGCGCGCTCCACCAGCGTCGGCCAGACATCGAGCTTCACGAACACCAGCAGCGACGGCTGCAACGCATCGAGCATCGCGTCGGCTTCTCGCCGCCCGTCGAACGGGAGGTAATCCGTGATGTCGGCGCCGATCGAGGCCGCAAACTGCTCGGCGCTGGGTGAGAAATACGTATAGGCGAGCTGCCACTCCGGATGCAACGCACGCAAACGATGCGCGACCGGACGCGCCTGCAGTCCTTCACCCACCGACGGGGCGTGCAGCCACACCAGTGGTCGCGCAGGGGAACGCACCGCGCGGCCGACATCCGCCACCCGCTCCAAGAGCCCGCGACGGGCCGCCAGCGAACGCCAGAGCTTCGACTCGCTCGAAGGGGCCAGCCGCGTGGCGATTCGCGTGGCGACCCGGGCGGCGAGCACGCCCGCTCCGTACGCGGAGCGGACCAACGGGTTCAGCGCGTCCTCCTCGACTTCGCCACTGCCAGCGCCGTGTCGATCGCCTTGCGGAAATCTTTGTACGGCAGCGCACCTTGTACGAGAAACTCCCCGATCAGAAACGACGGCGTGGACTGCACACGCGCCTGTGTGGCCTGCCGCTCGTCGTTCTCGACCAGCAGGCGGATTGCGGTGGACGTCCGGCAGCGGGTGAACGTCGGCAGGTCGAGTGACAGCTCGCGGGCGATGTCGTCGAGCTTGGCCGATGCGTTGTCGAGTGGCTGGAATGCGCGCTGTTCACGGAACAGCACGTCGGCGTATTCCCAGAACTTCTGTTGCACGGCGGCGCACATCGACGCCTCGGCCTGCGCCCGGGCGTGTCGATGAATGGACAGCGGCAGATGGAGGTAGGCCATGCGGATCTTGCCAGCGTCGATGTAGTCCCGCTTCAGATTCGCCATCGATGAGTCGTGCCACTGCTTGCAGTATGGGCACTGGAAGTCGCTGATCATCACCACCCACATCGCGTCCTCGCGACCCATCAGCCGGCCCCGATCGGCGCGCTGAATCGTGATCGAGTCGGCGAGGGTATCACCGGATGTCCCCGGACGCGTTGCCGCCGTCGCCTGCAGCAGCGGTGATCCCGCCGCCGCCGTGGTAGCACTAGCCGTACCGCCGGTTGCGCTGGCGGTCGTGCGGGCCGCGTTACCGGCGTCGCGTCCACAGGCCGTGAGGGCGGCCAGGCAGCACAGGAGTGCCGACCAGCGAGACGCAGAGCGAACTCGGGACATGAAATTCCGGATCAGGATGGAGACGGGTGGCGTGTAGCCCTTGGAAATCTAACGGATCTGACGAGGCCCGTACTGCTCGCAGTGCGGATGCACGGGACACGGCATGACACCACCTGACACCGATTCCCTGCCACGGCCGTAGGGCTTGTATCTTTCACCATGTGCGCATCCTCGTGATTCAATCCGCCCACCGACGTCTCGCGGCCCGCCCGGTTCCGCTCGCCCGGCATGTCATGCTGTGGCTGCTCGCGGCGGTCATGGCCGTTGGGGCGTGGCCGTCGCGTGCGTGGAGTCAGGTCGCCGCGGCCGGTCAGCCTCTGCCGGCGCCGGTCGGCTACGTCAACGACTTCGCGAACGTGCTCGCGCCCGATGCGGCCGCCCGCCTCGACGATCTCGCCAAACGCGTCAACGCGGCGACGCGTGGGGACATGGTCATCGTCACGCTGCCGAATCTTGCAGGACGACCCGTCGAAGAAGTGTCGCTGCGGCTTGGCCGTGAGTGGAAGATCGGTGCCGACGCGGCGATCGGTGATCAGGCCCGCAATGCCGGGGTGATCATCCTGCTGGTGCCCAAGGAAACGTCGGACGACGGCCGCGGGTACTGCCGCATCGAGACGGGGCAGGGCACCGAAGGCTTCATCACCGACGCCACCTCGGGCGAGATCTGCCGCGCGCAGACGCCGCTGTTCCGGGCGCAAGACTATTCCGGCGCCTTGGAACGCATCGCGACCGATGTAGCGGGGCGATATGCGGCCAACTTCGGGGTCACGCTGGACGGTGTGCCGCCGCCGCAACGGCGACGGGCACGACAGCCCCAAGGGATTCCGCCGTTCCTGCTGGTGCTGGCGCTGGTGGTGCTGTTCTCGCTGCTCAGTTCCTTCGGTGGACGGCGCCGCCGCGGCTGCGTGGGGTGCATTCCCATTCCTGTGCCCGGCCCGTCCTTGGGCGGGTGGCATAGTGGTGGTGGATTCGGTGGTGGATTCGGTGGCGGTGGTGGCGGAGGGTTCGGCGGATTTGGTGGTGGCGGCGGTTTCAGTGGTGGTGGTGGCGGCTCCAACTGGTGAACAGATCCATGGCACGTGCTTCGATGTCTCTCGATGATCTTGTCCAGCAATTGCGTCAGGTGCACGGCGACGCGCTGCGGGCGGCGGTCCTGTACGGATCGGCGGCCAGCGGCGAGCAGGTGGTCGGGCATTCCGACTTCAATGTCCTCGTCATCGTCTCGTCGATCGATGTCGCGCAGATGCGCAGTCTGGGACAGACGATGCGTGCCTGGCAGGAAGCCGGGAACCCACCGGTCCTCGTGCTTACCGAACAGGAGTGGCTGCGCTCGGCGGACATTTTCCCGATGGAGTACGCCGATATCCTCGAGCGACATCGCGTGTTGCACGGCACGCTGTCCCTGAGCGACCTGACGGTCGATCTCCACCACCTGCGGTTACAGACGGAGCAGGAAGCGATGGGGAAGTTGCTGCGCCTGCGGCGTGGCGTGATGGTGGCCGGCACGGACGCCGCGCGCCAGACCGACCTGCTGCGCTCGAGCTACAGCGCGCTCCTCGTGATCTTTCGTGCGGTCCTCCGCCTGCACGGCGTGAAGCCGGAACGCGATGCCGCCCGCGTGATTCAGGAGGTGGCCACGCACTGCGGGTTCGACCCGGCGCCGTTCACGTCGGTGTCGGCGCTCGTGCGCGGCACCGCGTTCTCGAACGGCGAATCAGAAACCGTGCTGGCGGGGTATGTACGCGGCATGGATGTCCTCGTCGACTATCTCGATCGATTCACGCCGCCCACAACATCATCGGCAGTCATTTCCCCAGTCCAATCATGAGAAACCCCATGGTCACCACGCCGCGTCCGGATCGTCCGTTCTCTTGGCCACGCCTCGCTTCGCGCGCCGTCTCGCGTGCGCGCCTGCTCGCGGTGGCGCTCGCGTTGCCGCTCGGCATGAATGCCTGCGGCTACAACACGATCCAGTCGTACGACGAACAGGCCGCGCAGGCCAAGCAGAACATCGATGCGCAGCTGCAGCGGCGTGCCGATCTGATTCCGAATCTCGTGAACACCGTCAAGGGGTTCGCGGCACAGGAAAGCGAAGTCCTGACCGCGGTCACGCAGGCTCGCGCCGGACTCATTGGTGCATTGCAAAAGCCGGGCGGTTCTGATCCGGCCGAATTGGCCAATGCCAACCAGCAGCTCACGACGTCCCTCGGCCGTCTCAACGTGACCGTCGAAGCGTACCCGGAGCTCAAGTCGAACGAGAACTTCCTGCGGTTGCAGGACGAACTCACCGGCACCGAGAACCGCATCGCGGTCTCGCGGACCGATTACAACGGCGCCGTGCGACTCTACAACGAGTACATCCGCAAGTTTCCCGCGGTCCTGACCGCCAAGGCGACGGGCGCCAAGCCGCGTGCCTATTTCGAAGTGACCGACGCCGCTTCGCGCGCGGCGCCGACCGTCGACTTCAAGAAGTGACCTGGAAGTAACCGGGTGGTCGCTCCGTTACATCTTGTTCTTTTCGTAGAGCAGGTTGCGCGGGGCGACACGCCATTCATACCACCGATCGACCGGCTGGCCGCCATTCACCGCGGGATCGCTCCGGTCACTACGAATCTGCGTACGGATGCGGACGCCGATGACGTCGTTGCCGTCGTTCGTCGTGTCGGCGTCGAGGCCGTCATACGTCGGATGCTCGGCCCCCGATATGAACACGAGCCGACCCTCGAACGCCTGAACGCCGGTGGCGACCACATCGCCGTCGGGCGCGCCGCTCGCCGTGAGCCGTTCGGCGCGCATGAGCTGCTTCGTCGAGGGGATGCGCCAGTACATCACCGCATGCAGTCGTTGAATCGTGGTGCCCGATCGTGACAGGAGCAGGCCGTCGAGCCCCGCGTCGCGGTTGACGAGTCGTGTCGTAGGCAGGAACTCAATACGAAACAGCCCGGATCCCTGATTCGAGACGCTCGTGAGTAACAACAGCCGACGCGTCGTTCCCACTTGCAGTCGTACGAGATCGCCTGCTTTGAGATCGTACGTCCCGTTCACCTTCTTGAAGTCGATACATGTCGCGCCACAGGTGCCGCCCGCTGGGTAATTCGGCAGGGTGTCGCCGTCGTCGAAGATCGGGTACACCGGCGCCTCGTTCGGATCGAACGGCACCGACAGCACCGAAATGGTGTCGCCGGCGGCCCCAAGCGCGGAGAACACCGACGTGCCGACCATGGCGATGCCCGCCTCCTGGACGTCGCGGGCCAGCGATAGCCCCACGAAGCGTGCGCCGCGATCCACGCCCTCGCGCACGGTCCACGAGCGTCGCGTCTGCCAGCTGTTCAACGCAAAGGCGGTCGCCGACACAATCACCACCATGCCGACGGTCATCGAGATCAGCACTTCGGCCAGAGTGAAGCCACGACGGGCGCGGCGGGGCATGACGGTGAACGCACGCATTATTGCGCTCCGGAGAGACCGTTGCCGCGGAACAGCAACGTGGTGAGCACCACGGGAGTCGATGCGCGTGGATAGTCGACTTTGACGTCGATCTTGACGAGATTCTGGCGCGTTTCGGTGACCGTCATCGTACGAACGTAGGGGCCGCTGGCATCTGGCGTTCCTTCGGCGCCGAGCCGAACCGACGACTCGGTCTGCACCAGCCACGGATCGCGGGTACGAACCTGCTCGAGATACCCGCGCGCGATGGCGATGGCGTTGGTCCGATTCTGCGCCAGCGTCTGCAGTTTGATCGTGCTGGCATTGGCACTCGCCAGCGACGAGAGGCCGACCGCGAGCAGGATGATCGCGACGATCATGGAAACGAGCGTGAAACCCCGGCGCGCCGATGTGACCCGGCGGGCGCTTGGACGACGCAGGCGACGGCGGGTCACTGCCAGCCTCCGCTCTGTTTGTACGTCCAGAATCGCACATTGCCCGACGGCGTCACTTGAATCGCCACGACGGCGTACGGGTCGTTCTCATTCGCCAAGTAGACCACGCCGCGCGATCCCATCG
>JBBARJ010000100.1:0-10312 GCA_040399825.1 Gemmatimonas sp. | reverse complement strand
GTCCCCAGCGGTAATCGGCGTAGATCTTGATCCAGTCCGCGCCATGGCCGATCTGGTCACGCACCACGCGGGTCACGCCGTCGATGCCGTCCGCTTCCTCTGCGCCCTGTGGCACACCGATCTCGACCCCGAAGCCCTTCGGACCGTAGGAGCCGGTGGCCACGATCGCCTTCGTCGTGACAAAGAGTCGTGGGCCGGGAATGATCCCCTGATCCACCGCCTCCTTGAGCCCCACATCGGCATACTCGGCGCCTTCCGTACCCAGGTCACGTAACACCGTGAAGCCCGCATCGAGCGTGGCCTTCAGGTGATTCACCGCGCGCGCGGTGCGCAACGCGAGCGACTCGCGCAGCACTTGATCATTCCACGGGGTCTCGTCGTAGGGATGCAACAGCACGTGACTGTGGAGATCGCTCATACCCGGCATCAGCGTGGTGCCGGGCAACGCAATGCGCTCGGCATCGGCCGGTACCGCCACGCCGGCCGCCGGGCCCACCGCCGCGATGCGGGCCCCGCGCACGAGCACCACCCAACCACGCTGCGGGGCGTTACTCACGCCGTCGAACACCGCGTCGGGCACGAGGAGGATCGGCTTCGCCGCCGGAGCCGGAATAGCCGCCGCTTGCGCCCCTGCGTCACGGGCCACAAACGTCGAGGCGCCGAGCCTCAAAACAATCGCCAGGGCGGCCCACGTGACGTGATGTCGGGAAAACATTCAGGAGGTCCGGATGGTGGCGTTTTCGCCAGTGGAAAGGGCGGCCGGGACGAGTCCGGACACTCCACCGGACACCACAAAGGCCATCGCGTCGGCGCTCGCCACATCGAGCGCGCGGACGCGGGTCGCGAGGACCAGATGCAGTTGACCCGAAAAATTGTACGAGTGTGGGCAGTACACGGCCACGTACTCGGTCATGCCGAGGTGCGCCAGCGAATCCTGCGTCACGAATCCCACCAGTCGGACGCCGCCATCAGGTGATAGGTCCAGCGACACCGGCTTGTCGAACCGTCGCTTCTCACCGACGAACGCATTCAACAGATCCTTGGTCGATCCATACAGCAAGCGCACGAAGGGGAGCCGCGCCATGAGCCCCTCCAGCACGTTGACCGCCGATCGCGTAAGCAGATTGGATCCGAGGAATCCGACCACCGTGATCAGCAACAGCGTCGCCACGAACCCCGCGCCTGGAATCGGTAGCCCGAGCCATCCGTCCACGTTCGTGAAGACCAGCCAGCAGACCCACACCGTGACGAACAGTGGGGCCAGCAGCACCAGTCCGCGCACAAAGTAGCCGAGCAACCGTCTCATCGAGTTCCTCACGCGATCGGAGCCGCGCCGTTAAGCTTTTCCAAAACAGGTCAGGCTCAAGTTGGGGCTCCGTGCTCCGAACGACCAGCCCGTCTCACGTCTCGCACCCCATTTCAGATGATGCGATCACCAGTGAATCGTTCGTCCCGCGCTACCCCCAACCGCGCGATCCGCGCGGCCTCGGCGTCGGCTCTTGTCGCCGGCCTGGTTGGCGCGTCCCTGCTGGAAGCACAATCCGCGACGTCGGTGCCGACACCTGTGTCGGCGGCTGTGCCGGCCAATCCATACTCCAGTGTCTCGCGCTGGACGCCGCCGCCCCTTCCCGCCGGCAAGAAGCCCATCACCCAGGATACCTACGACGAGTGGCGGACGATCTCCGGCTCGTCGTTGTCGAACGACGGAAAATGGGCGGCGTACACGCTGAGCCCTGTCGTGGGCGAAGGGGAACTGGTGGTCCGCGCCACCGCCGCCGCCACCGAGTATCGCGCACCGCGCGGATTCACCGGCCGGCCGCAGCTGCAACCCTCCGCTGACTCGGCCGCGCAGTTCAGCGCGCAGCCCGCGCAGTTCAGTGCCGATGGCAAGTTTGTCGCGTTCACGGTGTACGCTTCGCGCGCCGACGTGGAACGGGCCCGCACCCGCCGTGGCACGCCGGCCCCGCGCAACGGCCTCGGCATCATGAATCTCGCCGACGGTACGGTCACCCGGATCGCCGGCGTGCGTTCGTATCGGCTCGCCCGCAACGGCGGGCGTTTCCTCGCCTATCTGCTGGAAGACACCACGGCGGCTCCGCGCAATGGGGCCGGCGGAACACCGGGTGCGCCCGCCGCGGCTCCGACCCCTTCCGTCGGGCCCCGTCGCGAGAACGGCGTCACCTTGGTGCTGCGTGATCTGACGGCCGGCACCGAACAGCGCATTGAGGGCGTCACCGCCTTCGCGTTCGACGACGACGAGAAGTGGCTCGGGTACACGGTGACCACACGCGATGGCACCGGCAACGGCGCCTTCGTTCGTGCCCTCCCGTCTGGCACGGTCACGGCGCTGCTGGCCGGACCGGCCACCTACCGCGGCATGACCTTCGATCGCAAGGGCACGCAGGTCGCGCTGCTGTCCGATCTCGGCGATTCCACCTCGAAGCCGAAGATGGCGGTCTATCACGCGTCGCTCATGCCGGTCAAGGGCAAGCCAGTCGCCGCGCGCAAGATCGTCGCCGCGGCGGAAGCACCGGCCGGCCTCCTGATCGCCGAGCGTGGCGCGGTGAGCTTCACGCGTGAAGGCAACGGGGTGATCTTCTCCCTTGGCAACGTGCCAATGGACTCGATCCCCGCTGATTCGCTCGTCGACAAGGCCGGCTACGATCTGTGGCACTGGAAGGACCCGCAGATCCAGCCCCAACAGAAAGTCTCGGCGAATCGCGATCGCAACCGCACGTACACCGCGCTGTACACGATCGCCAGCGGCAAATGGACGCAGCTCGCCAATGACAGTCTCCGCGTCACCGTGAGCAACGACGGGCGTCGCGTCCTCGGTGTCAATGCGGTCGAGTACGCGATCCCGCAGTTTTGGGGCGAGGGCGCCAGCGACGCGTATCTCATCGACCCGATCAGCGGCGCGCGCACCCTCATTGCGAAGGGACTCGACGGTAACCCGCAGCTGTCGCCCGGCGGCAACTACGTGACGTGGTTCGAGAAGGGACAGTGGGTGTCGTACGCGGTGGTCACCGGCAAGAAGTCCATCCTGACCGACAAGCTGCCGGTCAAGTTTCAGGACGAGGAATTCGATTCGCCTGATGTGCCACCGCCGTACGGACTCGGCGGGTGGAGCACCGCCGACAAGCGTGTGCTGGTCTACGACCGCTTCGACGTCTGGGAAGTCGACCCCGCTGGAGTGGCCGCGCCGAAGAATCTGACGGACGGAGAAGGACGGCGCGCCGGCATGACGTTCCGCGTCGTCGACCTCGATCGCGAAGACCCATTCCTCGACACGAACACGCCGCTGCTGCTGCGTGCGGTCGATTCCCTCACCAAGGCCTCCGGCTTCTGGCGTGATCGCTTGGGCGTCGATGGAAAGCCCGAGAAGATCGTCATGGCCGACCGCAACCTGAACGGTTTGCAGAAGGCGCGGGACGCGGAGCAGTATCTCCTCACGCAGAGCACCTATCGTGAGTTCCCGGACCTCTACACCGGTACGACGATCGCGAGCACCGCGAAGATCTCCAACGCCAATCCGCAGGACGCGCAGTACCCACGCGGAACGGTCGAGCTGGTGTCGTGGTTGAACGGCGACGGCATTCCGCTCCGCGGCCTGCTGCACAAGCCGGAGAACTTCGATCCCTCGAAGCAGTACCCGATGATCGTCTACTTCTACGAGAAGCTCACCGACGGGCTACACAACTACGTGGCCCCGTCGGGACGGAATACGGTCAATCCGCTGGTGTACAACAGCCTCGGCTACATCGTTTTCCAGCCCGACATCATCTACACCGATGGACAGCCGGGACCGAGCGCGGCGAAGTCGATCATCCCGGGCGTGCAGGCATTGATCGCCAAGGGCTTCGTCGATCCCAAGCGCGTCGGCATCACCGGCCAGTCGTGGGGCGGCTATCAGTCGTCGTACATCATCACCGTGACCAACATGTTCGCCGCCGCGGTCCCCAACGCCACCGTGGTCAACATGACGAGCGCCTACGGTGGCATCCGGTGGCAGTCGGGACTCGCCCGGACGTTCCAGTACGAGCACACGCAGAGCCGCATCGGGGGGTCGCTCTGGCAGTACCCGGAGCGTTTTGTGGAAAACTCGCCGCTGTTCAAGCTCGATCGCGTCACCACGCCGGTGCTTTTCATGGCCAACGACAACGACGGCTCGGTACCGTGGTACCAAGGCATCGAGTACTACGTCGCCATGCGTCGCCTGCAGAAGGAGGCCTACATGGTCGTGTACAACGGCGATGAACACAATCCGACCAAGCGGGCCAACCAGAAGGACATCGACAAGAAGATGATCGAGTTCTTCGCCGTGAAACTTCAGGGGGCCGATGCCCCGTCATGGATGGTGCGCGGTATCCCGTTCCTCGAGAAGGGGCGCGATCAGGTGAAGATGGCCAACCCGAATGGAGGCAAGTGATGGCAGCTGACGAAATCGATTACCAGATCATCGGCGACGACCTGCAGGCGGTCATCATCACGCTCGACCCCGGCGAAGCAGTCTTCGCCGAGGCGGGCGGGATGATGTTCATGCGCGAGGGCATCACCATGGCGACCACCCTCGATCCGAATGCAAAGGGTGGCGGGTTGTTCGACAAGTTGATCGGTGCCGGTAAGCGCGTGCTGTCGGGCGATTCGTTTTTTGTGACGCTGTTCGGCAACAACGGCGCGCGGCGCGCCGACGTGGCGTTCGCGGCGCCGTTCCCCGGCAAGATCGTGCCGCTCAACTTGCGTGACTGGGGCGGCACGGTGCTCGCGCAGAAAGACAGCTTTCTCTGCGCCGCGCGTGGCATCGATATTTCGGTCGCCTTCACCCGCAAAATCGGCGCGGGCTTTTTTGGCGGGGAAGGCTTTATCCTGCAGAAGCTGCAGGGCGATGGCCTCGCCTTCCTCCACGCCTCCGGTACGCTGCACGCCATCGATCTGGCCCCGGGTGAGAAGCTCCGCGTGGACACCGGCTGTCTCGTGGCGTTCCAGCCGACGGTGGACTACGACATTCAGCGCGTGCCCGGTATCAAGACGGCACTGTTCGGTGGCGAAGGATTATTTTTCGTCCAACTCACGGGCCCCGGCCGCGTCATTCTGCAGACGTTGCCCTTCTCCAGGCTGGCCGACCGCATCATCGCCGCGGCGCCGCGTGCCGGCGGGAAGCGCGTCGGCGAGGGCTCGATCCTCGGCGGACTCGGCGGGCTGCTCGACGGCGATAACTAGGTCGGTCGGCCAGGTCGTCGTGTAAACCTTGACGTGGGATTTCGGGGCGGCGGCTCCCTCCGCCGCCCCGAACCGTCTAGCTTTGCACCCTTATGGCCACTCGTAATCAGCCCACTACCGAGGCGCCGGCTCCGGCTGCCTGGTCCATCGAATCGGCGCGCGCCCTCTACAACGTAGAGGGCTGGGGCGCCGGCTACTTCGACATCAACGACCGCGGACGCGTCATCGTCCGTCCGAATCCAGACCGGCCCGATCTCACTGCCGATCTGCGCGATCTCGCGCACGATCTCGAAGGGCAGGGCATCGCCCTCCCGGTGCTGTTGCGCTTCTCCGACATCCTCAAGTCGCGCATCGAAACGCTGAGTGAGCGATTCGATGCGTCCATGAAGGAATTCGAATACACCGGTGGCTACACCACCGTGTATCCGATCAAGGTCAATCAGCAGCGGCACGTGGTCGAGGAGATCGTCAAGTTCGGCAAGACGCACGGCGTCGGACTCGAGTGCGGCTCGAAGCCTGAATTGCAGGCCGTGCTCGGCCTCTCGGAAAGCACCGAACATCTCATCGTCTGCAACGGTTACAAGGACCATGAGTTCATGCGGCTGGCCCTCACGGGGCAGAAGCTCGGTCACAAGGTGTTCATCGTACTCGAGCAGGTCAGTGAGCTCGACGTGTTGCTCGAGGTCGCCGAAGAACTCGGCGTGACGCCCACCTGTGGTGTGCGCATCAAGCTCGCCAGCGAAGGCGCCGGCCGCTGGGCGCAGAGCGGGGGCGAGAAGAGCAAGTTCGGCCTCAGCTCGGCGGAACTCATCAAGCTCATCGACAAGCTGCAGGCGCTCGGAAAGCTCGGCATTCTCAAGCTGATCCATTTCCACCTCGGCAGTCAGATCACCGACATTCGCTTCATCAAGTCGGGGCTGCAGGAAGTCGCGCGCTTCTATCTCGAGCTGCGCGCCATCGGTGTCGACATCACGCATGTGGACGTGGGCGGCGGACTGGGCATCGACTACGATGGCACCAACTCCACCAACAACGCCAGCGTGAATTACTCGCTGCAGGAGTACGCCAACGACGTGATCTACACGATCGCCGAGGCGTGCCGCGATGCCGAATTGCCGATGCCGCACATCATCAGCGAGTCGGGTCGCGCGCTCACCGCGCACCATGCGCTGCTGCTGGTGAAGGTCATCGACGTCGAGTCGCAGGCTGAGCAACCCATCCCCGTGCTCGACGACGAAGAACACTCGCTGTTGCACGAGATGTACGAAGACTGGCGCACGCTCACCGAGCGCGGCGCGAAGCCCCGCAAAGTGCTCGAGGTCTTTCACGACGCGTCCTTCGACAAGGATCGCGCTCGCAACTACTTCAACAGCGGCGTGCTGAGCCTGCGCGGTCTGGCCAAGGCCGAGGTGATCTGGCTGGGCACCATGAATGCGATCTATCGCATCGCCAAGGCCGACGAGGACACGTACGCCGACATCCTCCCCGAGCTCGAGTCGGCGCTGGTCGATCGCTACTTCTGCAACTTCTCGCTCTTCCAGTCGCTGCCCGACAGCTGGGCCATCGACCAGCTCTTTCCGATCATGCCGATTCACCGGCTCGACGAGGAGCCGGTCCGTCGTGGCACGTTGCAGGACGTGACCTGCGATTCCGACGGCAAGATCGACCGGTTCGTGGGCGACAAGAAGGGGCGCCCCAGCCTCGAACTTCATGAATTCCGTGACGGTGAGGACTACATCCTCGGCATTTTCCTCACGGGCGCGTATCAGGAAATTCTTGGCGATCTGCACAACCTGTTTGGCGACACGAATGCCGTGCACGTGCGCCTGAACGATCAGGGCGCCTACGAGATTACCGACCTGGTGGAAGGTGACACGGTGACCGAGGTGCTCAACTACGTGCAGTTCGGCGCGTCGCAACTACTCGCCACGTTCCGCCGTAAGGTGAATTCCGCTACATCCCTGACGCGCGAAGAGGCGAATGCCTTCATCGCGGATTACGTCGCAGGGCTTGAGGGATACACCTACCTCGAAGGAGAGGCCGCTCGATGAACCAAGTCACGGCTGAGTCGTCCAAAGGCAGTGTGTTCGAAGACGTGCTGGAAGTGCTGTGGGCGCCTGGGGCGGTGTTCGATCGCTCGCGGGCCAAGGGCGTGGGGATGTACATCCTCGTGCTCACAGTCGTCACGCTGGTCATTGTGCTGGCCACCAAGGGGCTGATTCAGCCGTACATCGATGCGAATTTCGATGTGCAGATGCAGCAGATGGCGGCGAGAGGCACGCCGATGCCGCCCGAAGCGGCGGCCGCGGCGCAAAAGTTCGCTGGCTACGGATTCATCGCCTCGGGTGTCCTGATGATTCCGATCGGTGCGATGATCACCGGGTTGTTGGTCTGGATCGGTGGCAAAGTGGCGTCGGCGCCCTTTACGTTCGGGCAAGGGGTGCTGATTGCCACGCTCGCCTCCGTGCCTCGCGTGCTCAGCTTCATTGCCACGGCGGTGCAGGGCGCGATGGCAGACCCGCAGTCCATTCGCTCGTTCTCCGATGCCGCGCTCGGAGCGGCGCGTTTCGTCGATCCGGTGAGTACCTCGCCGGCCCTGATGGCCCTGCTGGCCAACGTCGACGTGTTCAACATTTGGCAGCTGCTGATCATCGCGGTTGGGATCAGCGTGGTGGGCCGCGTCGAACGGAGCGCCGGATTCGTTGGGGCGCTCGTCGCGTGGGGCCTGGGCGTCGCGCTAACGGTCGTTCCCACGTTGCTCGCATAGGCGTCGACGCCGGCGATCGATGCACGAAGGGGCGCCGTGATCACTCACGGCGCCCCTTCGTCATTGCTGCCGGAAAGCCGCGGCGTGCTTACGCGAAGCGCTTCGCCACTTCCGCCCAGTTCACCACGCTCCAATACGCCGCGAGATAGTCCGCGCGACGGTTCTGGTACTTGAGATAGTAGGCATGCTCCCACACATCGCAGCCGAGCAGCGCGTGCTTGCCTTCCATCAGCGGGTTGTCCTGATTCGGCGTGCTCATGATCGACAGCGCACCGTTCGTGGACACCAGCCACGCCCAGCCAGAACCGAAGCGGCCGATGCCGGCGGCCTGGAACTGTTCCTTGAACGCGGCAAATGATCCGAACGCCTTCGTGATGGCCTCGGCCAGTGCGCCCGTGGGCTCACCGCCGGCATTCGGCGCCATCGTCTGCCAGAACAGCGAATGGTTCCAGTGACCACCGCCGTTGTTGCGGACCGCCGTGCGCACGGCTTCCGGCACGTCGTTGATCTTGCTGCACAGCTCATCGATCGACCACGACGCCAACTCCGGCGCCTTTTCGATCGCGGCATTCAGGTTCGTGACGTACGCCTGATGATGCTTGCCATGATGGATGTTCATGGTCTGCGCATCGATATGCGGCTCGAGCGCCTCGGGCGCGTACGGGAGCGGCGGAAGAACGTGGGCCATGACAACGACTCCTTCTGTATGACGTGAGTACGACGCGAATGCGAAGCGTTCGGTGCAGGAGCCTCAGGCCTTCGCCTGGGCACTGCGATTGCGCCACCAGGCGATGATGCCCGGCAGAATGGACAGGAACACCACGACCAAAATCACCTTCTCAACGTGTTTCGCCACGCCAGGCACCGTCTTCGCCAGGACGTAGCCGGTGATGAGCATGCTCCAGATCCAGAGCACGCCCCCGACCACATTGTAGGCAAGAAACGACGCATAGCGCATCTGGCCGACGCCGGCCACCACGGGCGCGAACGTCCGGACGATCGGCATGAAGCGCGCGATGATGATGGTCTTGCCGCCATGCTTCTCGTAGAACGCCTGCGCCTTCAGCAGGTGATCCTTATGAAAAAACAGCGAATTCTCACGGGTAAAGATACGCGGTCCGGTCGCCTTGCCGACGTGGTAGCCCACCGTGTCGCCGACGATCGCGGCCACCGTCAGAATCAGCCCCAGCAGCCAGACGTTCAGCCCGAATGCTGGGTCCGCCGCAAGCAGTCCGGCCGTGACGAGCAGAGAATCGCCAGGGAGGAAAAACCCCACCAGCATCCCCGTCTCCGCGAAGATGATGATCGTCAGCCCGACGTACCCGGCCCACTGGACCAGGGCGGGAAGGTCACGAAGCTTCTGGTAGAACTCGGTCAGAAAATCCAAGCAGGCATCCGGATACAGACGGGAACGGAAACGGCGGGAGGCATTCAACCGGGCGAAAGGTCGACGGACGTGACGTTGCGGTCAACCGCGAAGGCCAACTGGCAGTTCGGTCGGCCGCCGAGGTAGCTTGCCATGGTGAGCGCTACTTTCCCCGAGTCGAGCGACGCCACCCCGCTCCGCGTGTGTCTCGTGTCCCATACCCATTGGGACCGCGAGTGGTACCACACCGCCGCACGCTTCCGCCAACGGCTCGTCGCGCTCCTCGATGCCCTCCTCGCGCGTGATGTCGCCGATGAGTGCTTCCTCCTCGACGGGCAGGCGATCACGCTGCTGGACTATCTCGAGGTCCGCCCAGAGAAGGAGGCCGCGCTTCGCGCGCGATTGCAGTCTGGAGCGCTCGAGGCCGGTCCGTGGTTCGTGCTGGCCGACAATCTCATCCCATCGGGCGAAGCGATCCTGCGGAATCTCGAAGCGGGCCGTCGGGTGCTGGGCCGGTTTGGCGCCGCGCCGCCGCCGGTGGCGTATTGCCCCGATACGTTCGGGCATCCGGCGGCGCTGCCGGCCATCGCCGCCGGCTTCGGGTTCCCCGTGGCGATTGTCTGGCGCGGCGCCGGTGGTGCTGCGCACCCCGCCTCCGATGCCTTTCGCTGGCAGGCGGCGGACGGTGCCTCGGTTGTAGCGCACCATCTGCCGCCCGATGGATACGAATTCGGCAGCGCACTGCCGGTCACGGTGGACGGCGCCATCGCGCGCTGGCAGCGGTTGCAGTCGGTGCTGGCGAAGCGGAATCGCACCGGAGTCGTTGTGCTACTCAACGGCGCTGATCACCACGCGCTGCAGCCTGATATCGTCGACGCGGCGGCGGCGCTCCGTGATGCCGCCGCTCCGACCGCGAGCGTGCAGCGTACCTCGCTCACAGAGTTCGCGTCGCTCTTCGG
>JBBARJ010000099.1:0-10351 GCA_040399825.1 Gemmatimonas sp. | reverse complement strand
GTCTGCGGATCGCGTGTGGCATCGAACCGCAGCGTCTTGAGCGGGATCCGCATTTCGAGCGTCCAGCTCGAGTCGCGTTGCACCGTGCGCACGGTGGAGATGCCGTCCCACGCTTCGACGATATTGCGCGAGTCGTTGAACGTCTGCTCGTCGCGCACGGCCCCCTTCGGATTCACGAGGAACAGGAAGGAGTTGCGCTTGTCGTTGAACGTGTCGAACACCATGCCGAAGATGTCGCTGTTCGACGACACGAAGTCACGCTCGAGTCCGACCGTGATCGCCTTGCCGGGCTCGGGATCGTAGTTGACGCTGGCGACGTAGAGGTTGTCGGCGTCGTAGAGTACGCGCACCTCAGTACGAAACCGCGCCGGATACCCGGTGCTGGGCAGCTGCTGCACGAAGTCGGTGAGCACCGGGGCGGCGGCCCAGGCGGCGTCATCGAGCGTGCCGTCGACGACAATGGGGCTCGGGGCGCGGGCGGCGCGGAACGATGGGCGGGCCACCGCTTCCGGGTTGACCGGTGTGGCCGCGCGATCGAGGCTGGGACCCTGCGCGCCAGCGGAGGGGGCGGCCAGCAGCAGCGCGGCGGCGAGTGACAGACACGAAAAACGCCGCGGCGTCGAGTGGTGTGGCATACTCGACACTACGCGGCGGGTGGGGCAGGTGCTGTGATTACACGCGACGGGCGTACCCGGGCACTACGGACGGGCCGAATGGCCTCCGGCCGCTCTCCACGCTTTGTACTCCACGGGCATGCACACCGAGCACGGGTGGTATCCGGCGGCGACGGCCGTGGCCTCGTCGGCAAAAAACACCCGCTGCTGCGCGTATAGCGCGCCATTGGCCAGGGCCCGGCGGGCGAGCTTGCAGTCGAGGCGGCCATACCGGCGTTCCTTCCGGTACCCACCGATGGTGCCTTTGGTGGTGCCGGTGACGCGCGATCCGTCTGGACCGATCAGGGTGTAGAGCTTTTCCGTTTCCATTGGGGGAAAGCTAGCGGGTCGGGTGGGGGGCGGCAGCGGGGTGCCGTTGGTGGAATATCGTTCTATGGTCAGATTTACATGACCACTTCGGAAACGCCCGCGGAGATTCAAATGAGCACGCCACAGCCTGCGGCCCCGCAGGCGCCAACCGGAGCCCCCGTATCGCCCGTGGGATTCCTGCGCGGTACGATCGTGCGACACGCCGATCTCGTGTCGCCAGACAGCGCGAGCTGGAGGGCGTCGAAAACCGATCCCTTGCTGATGCGCAGGACAATGCGTGCGGCAAGATAGACGTCCGCTTGGGTGAGGGAGCCGTCTCCGGGCTACGTGGGACGTACAGCGCACTTAGCAAGCCAGCCAGCGCGCTGATCGACTGGTCACGGCTCGCGCCCGCCGCACCGCTGCTGTCCTCCGTGGCGCTGCTCGCACTGACGCTGCTGGCCATGCACTGGTCGGCGCAGCGTCTCGCGCGGCAGTCGTCGCAGCTGTTCGGCCGTCGCCTGCAACTCTTTCTCTTCGGGTTGCCGGGCACGATCGTGCACGAAGGGAGTCACGTGATCGCCTGCGTACTCTTCGGCCATCGCGTGCATCGCGTGAAGTGGTTCGATCCCTCGGCCACGGATGGCGCGCTGGGGTCGGTCGAACACTCGTACGACGCGTCCAGCGCGTATCAGCGCGTGGGCACGATCGTGATCGGTCTCGCGCCGCTGCTCGCCGGCGCGGCTGTGCTCCTGGTCGCCGCGAAGATGCTGCTGGGGGTGCCGGTGGCACAGCTGGCCGATCTGACTCATGTGCCACTGTGGCGCTGGGCGCTGTTCGCCTACGTGAGTCTGTCGGTGGGCGGCTCGATGCACCTGAGCGCGTCGGATGTGCGCGGCACGTGGCGCGGTGTGGTCACGCTGAGTCTCTGGCTTGCGGTCACGCTGCTGCTATCGCTGGCGCTGTGGTGGGCGCTGTCGCAGCTCGCGCCCACCGTGTGGCCTTCACACGTAGCGCCGGTGCTGCAGCAGGCCGCCGCCGCGTCTGTGCGCGCCAGCGATGTACTATCGCGCGCGCTACAACTGTCGGTGGTGGTGAACGTGGCGGGGACGGTGCTGCTGTTCGTGGTGCGGCGCCTCGTGCGCGTGGTGCGGTGACGCCAGCGGCTTAGCGCGTCACCCCGAGATCCTGCAGTACCCGCTGCGCGGCATTGTGTCCCGCCGCGCCGATCACCGAGCCGGCCGGGTGCGTACCCGCGGAGCACGAGTACAAGCCGTCCACCGGCTGACGGTACGGCACGCGATCCGAAAAGCCGAAGGCGTTGTCCACGTGGTGAATGTGTCCGCGCGTGATGCCGAAGTGTTTTTCGATGGCCGCCGGATGCAGCGGGAAGGTGTCCACCACGAGGTCGCTGGTGCCGGGGGCAAAGCGATCGCACAGCGACAGCAGGTGCGACGTGTACGTATGCTGCGCGGTGTCCCACGACCCTTCGGCCAGCGTGTGCGGCACCCACTGCACGAACAGCGCGCTGTTGTGGTGCCCGTGCTCGTCGCGCAGCGTGGGATCGATGGTGGTGTGGATGTACCACTCGATCGTGGGAAACTGCGGCAGGCGCCCGGCCTGCACATCTTCGAACCCCTCCCGCAGCGACCGCATTACGTCGGCCTCGTCGGGAAGCAGGTGAATCGTGGGCCCGAACGCGGCGCCGTTGCGCTGCGCAGACTCGGGGAGACAGGTGAACTTCGGCAGCCCCTTGAGCGCGAGATTAACCTTGAAGGTCGAGCCCGGGCGCGCCATGGCATCCAACCGCTCGTTGTACGGCTCGGGAAACTCCGAGCGCCCCACGAGGTCGCGCATGCGGAACGGATCGGCGTTCACCAGCACCGTGCCGGCGCGAATCACTTCGTCGTTGCCGAGTTGCACACCCACGGCCACGCCGCGCTCCACGATGATGGACGCCACCTTCGCGCCGGTGCGGATCACGGCACCGTTCGCGCGTGCCCGATCGGCGAGCTGCCGCGTGACGGTGCCCATCCCTCCTTCCACGATCATCCACGTGCCGTCGCTGCCAGGCAGGCGACACATGTTGTGCACCAGAAAGTTCATCCCCGTGCCCGGCGTGTCCCACGTGCCGAACAGCCCGGAAAATCCGTCGGTCACGGCATACATGGCCTTCAGCAGATCGCTCTTGAAATCGAACCGGTCGAGATATTCGCCCACCGAGCCACGGCACAGACGCACGAACGCGTCGCGCAGCGCGGGCCGTACGAACCGTGCGGCGGTTTCCTCGATGGACAGCGGCTCCTGCATCCACGTGGGCGCGATGTCGTCGCGGATCGCGCCGATTTCATCCAGCAAGGCGTCGTTGGCGCGGACGTCGTCGGCTGAAAAGAAGCGCGTGAGCTGATCGCGCGTGGCGTCGCGGTCCGAGCCGAGCATGAGGTAGCGCCCGTCGGTGGTGGGCAGGAAGTAGTGCGGATCGCGGCGCTTGAGCGGCAGCGCGATGCCCGTGGCCTGCATGATCTCCGGGGGCATCACCCCCAGCAGATACGCGCCGGTGGAGGTGCCGAGTCCCGGGGCCTTGGGGAAGGGATATTCGGTGCGGGCGGCACCGCCCACCACGCCATGCTCTTCGAGCACGGTGACCGACAAGCCCCGCGCGGCCAGCATCACGGCGGCCACGAGGCCGTTATGCCCCGCGCCTACGATCACCACGTCTGTCTGTGTGTTGGACATGCGCGGAAAGGTACGCTGTTGGCGAGCACCTTGGACAGCAGCGCCGCCACCCACCACATTGGGGGCATGATGACTCCATGGCCGCAGTCGTATCTCCCGCTGGGCACCCTGCTTCCGTCGGCCTTGGTGGCGGCGGTACCCGTGATCGTACTGCTGTCGCTGCTGGGTTTCTGGCACGTGCGCGCGCATGTAGCCGCGGTGGCGGGGCTTGCCGCCGCAGTGGCGGTGGCGGTGCTGGTGGCGGGGATGCCCACACCGATTGCGCTGGCGGCCGTGAGCTACGGTGCGCTGTACGGCCTCTTCCCGATCGGGTGGATCGTGCTGAACGCGCTGTTCGTGTTCGCGATCACGGTACACACGGGGATGTTCGACGTAGTGCGCGACTCGGTGGTGTCCATCGCCGAAGACCGTCGCATTCAGGTGTTGCTCATTGCGTTCTGCTTCGGCGCCTTCGTAGAGGGGACGGCTGGTTTCGGCACACCGGTTGCCATCTCGGCGGCCATGCTGATTGGGCTGGGCTTCAAGCCGCTCCCCGCCGCCGGTCTCTCGTTGATCGGCAATACGGCGCCGGTGGCGTTCGGCGCGCTCGGTACGCCGATCATCGCGCTCGCCGGCGTGACGCAGTTGCCGGTGAACGACCTGAGCGCGATGGTGGGGCGCCAGTTGCCGCTGTTCGCGATGCTCATTCCTTTCTGGCTGATCTGGGTGATGGCCGGATGGCGCTCCATCCGCGAAGTGTGGCCAGCCTGCGTGGTGGCCGGCGTGAGCTTCGGGGCGACGCAGTTTTATGTGAGCCAGCATTTCGGTCCGACGCTGGTGGACATCAGTGCCTCGCTGGTGTCGATCGCGTCGCTGTTGCTGCTGCTGCGCGTGTGGCGCCCGCGCACGGTGTGGCGCTTTCCGGGGGAGGCCCCGCGCGTTGCCACCGACGCCGCGCCACATCGCACCGCACACGTACTGCGGGCGTGGATGCCGTGGGGCATTCTTTCGGTGCTGCTGTTCTTGTGGGGGCTGCCGGCCATGAAGGCGTGGCTGAATGCGCAATCGCTGTTCACGTTCCCGGTGCCGTTTCTGCATCAGGCCGTGCTACGCACGCCGCCCGTGGTGGCGATCGCGAAAGCGGAGGACGCCATCTTCACGCTCAACTGGCTGTCGGCCAGTGGCACGGCACTGCTGCTCACCGGCGTGCTCTCGGGCGCACTGCTGGGGATGGGGCCGCGGGCGCTGCTGCGCACGTATTGGGAGACGCTGCTCAAGGTGCGCGTCTCCCTGCTCACGATCGCCGCGATGATGGCGCTGGGTTTCGTGACGCGCTACGGCGGACTCGATGCCACGATCGGGCTGGCGTTTGCGCGCACGGGCGTGCTGTTCGCGTTCTTCTCGCCGTTGCTGGGGTGGCTGGGGGTGGCGCTCACCGGCAGCGACACCTCCAGCAACGTGTTGTTCGGCAACCTGCAGCAGATCTCGGCGCAGCAGGTTGGCGTCTCGCCCCTGCTGGCCGCGGCCGCGAACAGCTCAGGGGGCGTCATGGGAAAGATGATCGACGCCCAGAGCATCGTCGTGGCCGGTGTGGCCACGGGGCAGCATGGTCAGGAAGGCGTGATCCTGCGCTACGTGTTCTGGCACAGTCTCGCGCTGGCGTGTCTGGTGGGCCTCGAGATCTTCGTTATGGCGCACTGGTAGCAGCGAGCGCCCGCTCGATGTCCGGAATCATGTCGCTCGGTGCCGTGGTGGGATCGAAGCGCTTGATGACTTGTCCATCGCGACCGATCAGGAACTTCGTGAAGTTCCACTTGATCGACGTGGTGCCCAGCAGGCCAGGCTTTTCGTTCTTCATCCACTCCCAGAATGGGTCGGTGGCATCGCCGTTCACGTTGAGCTTCGACGTGAGCGGGAAGGTGACGTCGTATTTCGTGCTGCAGAATTGCACGATGGTGGCTTCGGTGCCGGGTTCCTGCGCGCCGAACTGATTGCACGGGCAGCCGAGCACCGTGAGTCCCTGCGCGCGATACGTGCGCCACAGTGCTTCGAGGCCGGCATAGTGTGGTGTGAGTCCGCACTGACTCGCCACGTTCACCACCAGCGTGACGCCACCGGCGAGTGACGACAGCGGCAGCGCGTCACCCGTGATGGTTGTGACCGAGAAATCGGAGAGGGTACTCACGGGCGTACCACCGTGGCGGCAAACGGCGCGCTCATCATGCTGGGTCCCCATGACATCTCGATGGCGCCGCGCGTGGGGTTGATGGCGCGCACCACGATCGTGAACTCCTCCACGTGACTCGGCGTGGCCGACATCTGCATCGGTACGCGTGCGAGGTCATTGGCGGCCGAGTAGACTGTGCCCCACTGACCGACCTGCTTGTTCACGATGAGCCACGTGCCGGTGCGCGTGTGCTGCACGAACAACGTGTACGCACCCGGCGGAACGACGACGTCACCCATGGTGAGCGTGCGCGACGTGAACAGGTGCGTGGCGTCGTTGGCACCGGTGCGCCATACGCTGTCGAACGGCACCAACGTGCCGCCCCACACACTGCGGTCGCGCACCGACGGACGACCGTAGTCGATGAGCACCATGCCACCCTGTCCGAAGGCACCGCGCGCGGTTTCGCGCAGCGACAGCGTGCCGGTGGGCTTCATGCTCTTGGCGATGGCGGCGATGTCGAGGCTGCCGGTGCCACGCGTACCAACGGACTTGTTGGTGGTGAGCGAGCCGTCTACCGATTGGAGACGCTGGTTCGCGTCAAAGCGCAGGATCATCGCGTAGGCGCCACCGCGCATCCGCAACGAGTCGCCACCGGCGGGTGTGATGCCGGTGAAGCCGAGATTCCCGGTGAGGCCGAGGGCGGGGAGGGAGTCGACGGCCGCCTTCGTCTTAGCGAGCCCGGCCAGCAGTTCCGTGGGGCCGTAAATGAACGTCGGGAAGTTGATCATCGCCTGCTTGGCCGCGAAGGCACGGCGCGGCGTGCTGTCGGCGAACACTGTTTCGCGCACGATGGAGTCGGCGGTCACGGTGAAGCGCGTGTCGCTGGGCGTGTTCGGCGGCAGCGAGCCGTCGGCGTTCAGGCGCTTGATCGACGCCGTGGTGGGGCGCCCGTTCTTGGCCAGCGTGATCGTGTACTGATAGCGGGCCACGGCGGCCCCCGAGCGCTGCACCATCTCGCCGGTCATGCCGGTGGCCGTGCGCGTGAATTGCTCGATGGCTACGGTGTCCTTGCCGAGCCGGTACACGAGCGAGGCTTGCTGAGCGGACGCCGCTGTCGACGTCGCGGCGAGGAGCGCGGTGCCGGTGGCGAGGGTGGTGACGAAAAGGCGCATGGGCGGGGCTGATCGGGGGGAAGGGTGCTCGCCGGGAAATATGCGTCGGGCCGTGGTCACGACAAAAGCAACAACGAACAGCAACCACAAACAGCCAGAACACGGAAATCGCGGAACGGTACCGAAACAACACGGATAAGATAAAAAGCGCTCTTCATCTTATCCGTGTTGGTTCCGTGCCGTTCCGTGATCTCCGTGTTCTGGCAGTAAGCGATCCCCGGTACGGGCAGGAACCAGCCCGCGCGCACGAGACTTTAGCTGATTTCTGAAACCCCGAACGCCCGCCACGCTATGCGATTCGATCCCAAGTCCCCGCCGCGCTTTGCCTGGGTGCGCGACGGCGATCATCAAGCTGAGGCCGAGCGGATCATTGCGCGCAATACCCGTGAGCATGGGGGGGAGTGCACCGGTGAGCCGTCGGTCATGGTGCGCACCGCCCCAGGCGGCCGGTTCACCATGCTCTCGGCCACCGGCCTCTGGTGGCTCGAGTACATGGCGGTGCATGACAGCTGGGGCGATCCCACGCGCGACGATGATGACCTGCTGGCGCAGCTGGTGGCGACGAAAACGGAGCGGTAGCGGGCGGGAAGCGTCCCGCGCTTACTTGCCGCTGCGCCGCTGCGCGTCGCCCATCTTCTCGATGTCGGCCAGCAACTGCTTGGCGTCGTACACGATGCCGTCCTTGATCGTGTACTTCACGCCGCCGTACTGCTCCACCTTGCCCGTGTTGTCGTTGAGGCGGAACCAGCCGGTGCCGTACAGCACCTTGAGATTGGCGAACGGGTTGGCGTCCACGATCACGAGATCAGCGAGCATCCCCGGCTCCACGACACCAAACTCGATGTGCTTGCCCATCGGCTTGAAGAGCGTTTCGGCCGCATGCAGCGTGCCGGCGCGGATCGCTTCGCCCGGGGTGAAGCCCGCTTCCTGCAGCAGCTCCAGCTCTTCGATGGTGGAGAAGCCCGGCGTGTTGTAGATGAAGCCGGCGTCGGAGCTCGCGGTCACGCGGCCGCCCATGTTCTTGTAGTCGTTCAGGAACTGCATCCACACGTGATAGAAGTTGCGCCATGCCACTTCGTCTTCGGTGGTCCAGTTGTAGAAGTACGCACCGTGGTTGGTGCGACTCGGCACGTAGAACGCCATCTGCGTGGGAAGCGTGTACTTCGCGTGCCACGGCGCGTTCATGCGCTTCATGACGTCACGACCCGTGAGGTACGTGGTCATGGTGGGATCGAGCGTGACGTCGCGGTCCTTGAGGTTCTGCAGGAAGCGCTTCCACTTCTCGCTCCCCGGCTTCACCAGGCTCCACTGGCGTGCGACCTGCGCGAAGCGCGTCTGCTCGTCCTGCAGATTGGACTCGATCGGCCACGGCTGGATCTGATTCGACTCGTACATCGACTCGAAGATGCCGTAGAAGTGCGTGACGGCTTCGAGCCCGAGCTTGGTGGCCATGTCCGCGTTCATCTGTCCCACGCCGCCCTGCTGCAGGTGCGCCACGCTGCCCAGTCCGAGCTTCTTGGCTTCGTCGAGCAGCGCGGCCATGATGTCGGCGCGCTCAGCGCCCAGCTTGAGGCCGTCGGCGCCGTTGGCCTTGGCCCAGCGCACCCACTCGCGCGCCACCTCGGGCGTGCGCGGCACGCCGCGTCCCCAGCCGGTGCCGGGGCGCTGGTACACCGAATACCGCGGCGCGGCGATTTCATTCTTCGCGCTGCGTGCCTGCTCCTTGATGGAGTAGTCGAAGCTGGCAAACGGCACACCGCGCACGGTCGTGATGCCGTTGGCGAGCCACAGCTTGTTGTAGTACTCGCTGTCGGGCGCCTTCTGCTGCGTGCCCTGATGCACGTGCAGGTCCACGAGGCCGGGCATGAGATACATACCGTTGGCGTCGATTTCCTTCGTGGCGCCCTTGGGGCGCTTCGACTCGTCGATCTTCACGTGCGGGTAGCCCACGCTCACGATCTCGGCGATGCGGTTCCCCTCCACGATCACGTCCACGGGTCCGCGCGGCGCGCTGCCGTAGCCGTCGATCACATTGACGCCGCGGATGATGAGGCGCTGGAACGGGCCCTCCCCTTCCTTGCGCGCGGGCGCCGGGTTGGGATCCTCGTAGCGCTCGGCCTTGAGGCGGGCGGCCATGGTGGAGTCGGGGGCCGCGGCGGCGGCGGGCTTCTTCGCTTGCGCGAATGCCGTGGAGGGCATGACGGGCGCGGCCAGCAGGAGGGCGCCGAGGAGGGCACGCGGGGAGAGCGCGGAACGCATTGGGCGACTGGGGCAGGAGGAAAGGCACGCGGACTTCACTGTTGTACTGCCGAGAGGCGGGAACCGGAAGGATCGGATTATCCCTTGAACCATCCTTCGTTCTTGAGCTGCGCCCAGATCTGCCGGACCGCGTTGGCACCGCGCTGCGCGATGCGCGCTTCGTCGTCGACCACGAGACGCCCGTCGAACAGCTGCACGTATCCCTGCGTGATCACGTGGCGCACGGCGAGCCCGCTGGCGTACAGCACGTTGTTGAGCGGCTCGGGGCCCACGGCGCCGCTTCCCACCAGCAAGCCGCTCACGTCGATGGTGCACAGATCGGCCTTGGCGCCCACGGCAATGCGCCCGAGATCGGGGCGACGGAGTCCGTCGGCGGCGACATGCGTGGCGCCATACACGGCCTGCTGCACACTCGGCAGCGGCAGTGTGGTGCCGGTGGCGCCGTTCAGCAGGCGCGCCCGTGCCCGCCCGCAGATCACGGCGAGCTTGAGATTCTCGATGTAGTCGTTGGAGTGCGTGTCGATGCCCACATTGGTGCGCACCCCGGCGGCGAGGGCCTCGGGGTACGGTTGCGAGCCACTGGAGTTACCGGCGCCGCCCCCCGACGGGCAGTGGGCGTACACCCCGCCGTGGCGCTTCATCACGTCCCAGTCGGCGGCGGTCGCGCCGGTCATGTGCGCGCCGAAGAAGGGCCCGTCGAAGGCGCCCAGCGATTCCAGCCACTGCGCCGGCGTGAGCTGATAGAGCCGTTGGGTGACGCGCGCTTCGGCGGCGCCCTGCGCGAGATGGGTGTGAATGCCGTTGCCGAGTGCACGCGCGGCCGCGACGACGGCGCGCATGGTATCGGGGGTGTGCGTGTCGGTGGCATGCGGCGTCATCAGGGGGCGGATCAGTCCGTCCTCGGCCCCGTTCACCGACAGCGCGAAGGCGCGATTAGCGTCGATCTCGAGCATCGTGTCGGGCACACTGGCGGTGAGCACCGCGTCGTTGCTGCGACGCCAAATGGGGAACAGGCGCGCCGTACCCGGCACCATGCCGCCGGGAAAGCCGCGCACATGCCAGCGGCGCGCCAC
>JBBARJ010000098.1:0-10391 GCA_040399825.1 Gemmatimonas sp. | reverse complement strand
ATGCGGGCGCGGCCGATCACGAAACGGGACACATGTGGTGGCCCATGGTCGTGAGTAACAACGAGACGTGGTACGGCTGGATGGACGAGGGCTTTAATCAGTACATGAACATCCTCTCCGATGCCGACGCCGCGTCGAAGGCGCCGGTGTTGGATGGACTCGGCCAGAGCTACGGACGTACCAGTGGCGCCGAAGCCGAGCCGCCGATGATGTGGAACGCCAACTACGCGGGGCCTGGCTTCTACGGATTCACGACCTATCAGAAAACGCCGCTGATGCTCTCGGCGCTGGGCGGGATTGTCGGCGACAGCGCCGTGCAGCGTGCGCATCGCGAGTGGGCGCAGGCGTGGATGTTCAAGCATCCGTCGCCGTGGGACTACATGTTCTTCATGAACAAGGCGCTCGGGCGCGATCTCAGTTGGTTCTGGAACAGCTGGCTGTTCACCACCGAGAGCGTGGACGGCCGATTGGCCAGCGTGAAGACGCAGGGGATCCGCACCACCGTGACGGTGACGCACGACGGCAATATGCCTGCGCCGATCGTCCTCGAGGTGAAGTTCGCCGCCACCGGCCCGGCCATTCGACCCATGAAGAATGCGGTCATGACGGACAGCGTGACGGCGCTGGTGACCTGGCCGGTTGACGTGTGGTTCGGCGGCCGGCGCAGTATCACGGCCGACCTTGTCTTCGGCGGCCGCAAGATCGAACGGATCACCCTCGACCCGGCGCGTCGTTTCCCCGACCGCAGCCCGGCCGACAACCAGTGGCCGGCCCCGGCGCCCGCACCCGCGCCCCCCGCGAAGTAGCCGTCCATTCAAGTCCGCTTCGTCCCAGTCCGATAATCGGAAGAGAGAGCCTGCGAACTATTGAGTCGGAGGCTCTCTCTCGCCGGCGGCGCGGTCGGCCATCTCGGATGGATCCCTGGGCTCAATCATCATGTTTGCACTTCGTTCGCTGCGTGCCCGCCTGCGTGCCATCGCTCTGATTGGCGCCGTTGGTATTCTTGCGGTCGCGGTCTCGGGTCAAGTGGCTCTTCGCGTCGCGAAGGCGGCCACCGCTGATCTGGGCGACAACAACGTCGCGCAACGCTATCAAATGGATAGTGACATGATGCATGATGCGATGCGGGCCGATGTGCTCGAGGCCATGCTCATGGGACAGCGGGGAGACAGCAGCGGTGTCAGCGAGGCGCGCGCGGCGCTCAGCGAGCACAGCACGCGATTCGTGACGTCACTCGACAGCGCGGCCGCCTCGATCAAAGATCCGACGATCGTAGCCTCGCTGCCGGAAACACGCACGCAAGTCGTCGCGTACGCCACCGCGGCCACCGCCGTCATCGACGTCGCGTTGCGAGATACCGCACAAGCGCGCACGCAGTACGAGGCGTTCCGGACGCAATTCACGGTCGTGGAAGCGCGCATGGAAGCGTTCGGCGATGCGATTCAGGGAAGCTCTCGGGCCGTCGAAGTGCGTACTGCCTCGCGCTTCTCCCAGGCGAGCCAACTCATCTGGGCGATCTTCGCGATCTTTTTCGTGTTTGGCCTCGCATACGCATGGCGCATCGCCCACGCGCTGGGCGTCCGGATGGAGCGAATTGCGGCGCAGGTGGCGCTGCTCCACCAGCACGGCGTGGAAGTGGTGTCGCGCGCTTTGGCGTCACTCGCACGCGGCGAGATGGTCTCCATCCCGTCGCACACGATCACGCCGCTCAACGATCATTCGCCGGACGAACTCGGTGCGGTCTCGGCGGCGGTCGATCGGATGGCGGCCGAATGTGCGGAGTCGCTATCCGCGTGTGACCGAGCGCAGCGGGCGGTCACGCACACCGTTCAGGAGATCGAGCGGATTGCCGGTCAGGCCCGACACGGCGTGCTTGATGGGCGCAGCGATCGCACTGCCGTGCAGGGACGCTATGCCGATGTCCTGGCCGGTGTGGACGACTTGATGACCGCGATCGCGACGCCCCTGGCCGCCGCGCAGTACGTCTTGTCGGAAGTCGCAGACCGCAATCTTGAAGTGCGCATGGACGGCGCATTCGCCGGTGAGTTTGCACAGGTGCAGGAATCATTGAATGCCGCCGTGAGCAACATGGCGACCACGCTCGGACAGGTGCGCGCCTCGGCCTTCCAGGTGGACGATGCCGCGAACCAGCTGTCCTCGGGGGCGCAGCAATTGGCGGACGGGGCGTCAACGCAGGCGGCCAACGCCGAGGAAATCAGCGCCGCGGTCACCGAATTGCAGACGCTGGCGCAACGCTCCGCCACGCAGGCGGTCGAAGTGCAGGCGGCTGCCCGTCTCGCGCATGAGAGTGTGCAAGTGGGTGCCGAGTCGATGGTGGCGATGGGCGAGGACATGCTGCGCATCAAGCAATCAGCCGATTCCACGCAGCGCATCGTGAAAACAATCGATGAGATCGCATTTCAGACGAACCTGCTCGCTCTCAATGCCGCCGTGGAGGCCGCGCGCGCCGGCGACGCCGGTCGCGGATTTGCCGTGGTCGCGGAAGAAGTCCGCGCGTTGGCGATTCGTTCAGCGGAAGCCGCCAAGCAGACCGCCGCGCTGATCGAGGAAGAGATTCAGAACGTGAGTCGAGGTGTGCGGCGCGAGCAGTCGGTGCGCGAACAGCTTGTGGCTGCGCGGGCGCAGGTGGAACGCGTTGGCATCATCGTCGAGGAGATCGTGACGGCGTCGGCTCGGCAGGCGCGCGGTCTCGACGAAGTGAGTCGCGGTGTGTTGCTCATGAGCGAGGTCACACAGACGGTGGCTAGCAATGCCGAGGAAAGCGCGGCCGCGTCGGAAGAGCTCCTCGGGCAGGCCGGTGCATTGGCCGAGGCCGTGAGCGGCTTCAAGGCACGTGATGTCGCCACGCGTCAGGACGACGCGCGCTCATTGAATGCGCGGCGGAGAAAGGTCGCGTAAGCGAGTGGGCAGGCGCCGCGACGACAACCGCCACCGCAACCGCAACGGCAACCGTGTTCTGGCTTTTGCTTTTGCTGTTCCCGACCCGATCTGTCGCCGCGCAACGAAACAGGTACTTTGGGTCTATGCCCCGACATACCCCGCTTGCGACGGCCCTGCTGCTCGTCGCCGCCTCCGCCACGACGATCGCCGCCCAGCCGGCCCGTCGCCCGTTTCGCCTGGAAGAGGCGAGCATCGCGCAGATTCACGCCGCCTTCAAAGCGAAGACACTCACCTGTCGCGCGCTCACGAAGGCGTACCTCGATCGCATCGAGGCCCTCGACAAGCGGGGCCCGGCCATCAACGCGATCATTCTGGTGAATCCGCAGGCACTCACCGTGGCCGACTCGCTCGATACGCGATACGAGACCGCCGGACCCACGGGCCCGTTGCACTGCATACCGATGATCGTGAAAGACAATTTCGAGACGGTCGACATGCAGACCACCGGCGGCTCGCTGGCGCTCGAGGGGTGGAAGCCGCTGCAGGACGCCACCATGGTGCGGCAGATCAAGCGCGCCGGGGCGATCGTGCTGGCCAAGTCGAATCTCGCCGAGTGGGCGTTCACGCCGTATGAAACCGTGAGCTCGATCCTGCCGGGGTACACGCACAATCCGTATGCGCTCGATCGGGTCACCGCCGGCTCCAGTGGCGGCACCGCCGCCGCCGTCGCCGCAAGCTTCGGCGCCGTTGGACTCGGCACGGATACCGGTAATTCCATTCGTGGTCCCTCCGCGCATCAGGCACTCGTCGGCATTCGGTCCACCATGGGCCTCACGTCACGCGCCGGTGTGATCCCGCTCAACGCGTCGGCCGATGTGGCCGGTCCCATGGCCCGCTCCGTGGCCGATGCGGTGGCCGTGTTCGATGTGGTGGTGGGCACTGATCCCGCCGACTCGGTCACCGCCCCGGCCGACGCCAAGCGGAGCGCGTCGTACGCCAGCTTTCTCGTGCGCGGTGCACTCAAGGGGGCGCGCATCGGCATTCTGCGGCAGGCCTACGAACGTCCCACACTGGACGCCGAGGTGCAACGCGTCTTCGAACGCGCTGTGGCTGACCTGCGGGCGCAGGGCGCTGTGATCGTCGAGGCGCGCGTCGACTCGCTCGACGCCATTCAGCGCCGGCAGCAGGGTGGCTGCAATCGATTCAAGCCCGACCTCGAACGCTACTTCGCGGTCCGCGGCTCGAACGCACCGGTGAAGACCATCGACGAGGTGCTCCGCAGCCGGAAGTATCATCCCACGGTCGAACAGCGCTTGCGCGACGCGGCCCAGTCTACCGAGATGGCCGAGGGCAGCGCCGGGTGCCAGAGCCGTGAGCGCGTACGCAGTGCGCTGCGCGACGCCGTGCAACAGATGATGGACTCACTGAAGATCGACGCCGCGATCTATCCCACGTGGAGCAACCCGCCGCGCCTGATCGGCGACCTGAACACCCCGCACGGCGACAACAGTCAACTGTTCTCGCCGAGCACTGGCTTCCCGGCGATCACCGTGCCGATGGGCTACACGCGCGAGAATCGATTGCCCGCCGGCATCAGTTTCCTCGGGCGCCCGTGGAGCGAAGGCCGGCTCATTCAGCTCGTGTACGACTACGAGCAGACCACCAAGCATCGCCGCGCGCCCGTGCTGCCATCGCGTTGATCTCCGACCGCGACAGCAACAGCAACATCAACAGCCAGAACACGGATGACACCGAAGTCACTGAACCAACACGGATAAGATGAACAGCGCTTTTCGCTTATCCGTGTTGGTTCGGTGTGTTCCGTGATATCCGTGTTCTGGCCGTTGCAGTTGCGGTTGCTGTTGTAGTTAGCTGCTGTAGTAAGACGCGTTCTCGTCGACGTAGCCCTTGGTCAGGTCGCAGCCGTACGCCACCGCCTCGCCGTCGCCAACGCCCAGCGACACCGACAAGTCGACGACCTCGCGCGACAGCGTTTCGCGCACCACCGCATCGTCGAAGGCCAGTCGCTCACCGTGGCCCACGACCTGGAAGCCGTTGATCCACGCATCCGTCGTGATCGGCCGGATCGTGCAGTCGAAGCACTTGCCCACGGCCATCAGCAGGCGCCCCACGTTCGGGTCGGCGCCGTGCACCATCGTTTTCACCAGCGGTGAATTCAGAATCGACTTCGCGACGACATGCGCTTCGGTTGCATTGAGCGCACCGCGGACCGTCACGCGCACCAGATGCTCGGCGCCCTCGCCGTCACGGGCCAGAATCTCCGTCATGCGCCGGCAGCCGGCCGTCAGCACCGCGAGGAACTCCGCTTCGTCAACCGGACCGGCCAATCCGTTTGCCAGGATCGCACAGGTGTCCGATGTGCTCGTGTCGGTGTCGACCGACAGCATGTTGAACGTCGGGGCCACTGCCGCGCGCAGCAGTCGGTCGAGCGTCGGGGCATCCAACGCCGCGTCGGTGAAGATGTAGGAGAGCATCGTGGCCATGTTCGGCTCGATCATCCCCGACCCTTTCGCCACCCACGTAATCGTGGCGTTACCGATCGAGGCGGACAGCGCTTTCGGGTGCGTGTCCGTCGTCATAATGCCCTCGGCGCCGACCATCGGATCGTTCTGCAGGTCGGACGACATGCCGACCACGCCCAATTCGATCTTCTCGATCGGCAGCTGCACACCAATGACGCCGGTTGAGCTCACGAGGACGCGCTCGGGCGCGGTTCCCAGCTCGGCCGCCGCCGCCACGGCCATCCGCCGCGCGTGCTCGACGCCACGGGTGCCCGTCGCCACGTTGCTCACCTTGCTGTTCGCGATGATCGCCCGCAGCACGCCACCCTTGATCGTCTCACGGCCGAGAATGATCGGCGCGCCGGGAAAATGATTGCGGGTAAACACGGCCGCTGCGGTCGCGTCGACCTCGCTGGCAAACAACGTCAGATCGCGAGCCGACGGCTTGAGGCCGACATTGCGGCTGGCGCAGCGGAATCCGCGCGGAAACACCGGCGTCGCGTGAAAAGTGATGGCAGAAGACATGCCGAAAGCTACTATCATTTTGGGGTACGACGTAGCCAGCACCTCGGGACCCGACCTTTCTCACTGCTCCGCGTCCGCATGCCTCCCTGCCTTGTTCCTCACTCGCGCGGCACCACGGCGCGCCGGTGCCTGCCCATCGGTACGACGGCGCTGGTCGCGCTGGTCGTCGCGGCTCTCAGCGTGGCCGGCGCACAGTCCGGGCCGGTCGGTGCGGCACGACCTCGGGCCGTGGCCGACACCTCCGTGTTCGCGCCGCTCGTGCTGCCCACCGCGAACGAGTTTCGCAGCGGCAGTGGTGCACCCGGCGCCAGATACTGGCAGAACCGCGCCGACTACACGTTGGCGGCAACGCTCGATACCACCGCCAAGACGGTGAAGGGCGAGCTCACCCTGCGCTACACGAACCGGTCGCCCGACACCCTGCGCTTCATGTGGTTGCAGGTCGAGCAGAACGCGTTTCGCAGCAAGTCGCTGAACTCCTATATCTTCCCCGAGGAGTCGCGCTTCGGGGCGCGCGGCTTCGATGGCGGGTACACGTTTTCGAAGCTCGAACAAGTCATTGCCTCGGCCAAGGGAGGGGCACCCAAGCGGTTACCGCTCGCGCGCCGGATGAACGAAACGATGATGAAGGTCGATTTCGCCGAGCCGTTGGCCCCGGGGAAAACCGCCGTGCTGGACATGGCGTGGACCTTTCCGGTGCCCGAGCACGGTGCCGATCGCATGGGTCGTGATGGGGCGTTGTACGAGATCGCCCAGTGGTTCCCGCGGGCTGCCGTGTACGACGATGTGCGTGGATGGAACATCGAACCGTACCTCGGACAAGGCGAGTTCTATCTCGATTACGGTGACTACACCCTGGCCATCACTGTGCCGGCCGGCTACATCGTGGCCGCTACCGGCGCGCTGCAGAACGCGCGCGAGGTGCTTACCCCCACGCAGATCTCGCGTCACGCGGTGGCGGCCAAATCAGACACGGTGATCCGGCTCATTACCGCCGACGAGCTCGCCAATGGGTCTGCCCGTCCGCGCACGAGCGGCATGATGACGTGGCGTTTCAGCGCGAAGAATGTTCGCGACGCGGTGTGGGCGGCCTCTCCCGAGTTTCAGTGGGATGCGTCGAGCTGGAAGGGGATCATGGCCTACGCCTACTATCGACCCGCCGCGGCGGTGAATTGGCACGACGCGGCCGACCAGTCGCGCATGTCCATTGTCGAGTACTCGGAACGATGGTTCCCGTACCCGTGGCCGCACATCTCGGCCGTGGAAGGACCGATCAGCGGCATGGAGTATCCGATGATCGCGATGGAGAACATCAGCAACGACATCTACGAGCTGTTCAACGTCGTCACGCACGAGATCGGGCACATGTGGTTCCCCATGATCGTGGGGAGTAACGAGCGGTCGTACATGTGGCAGGACGAAGGCTTCAACACGTTCATCAACACCTTCGCCGAAGGGCGTCGCTATCCCGAGCGTGGCGATCAGCTCGCCCGCGCGGCCGAAGAACGGCGCATGGTGGAGCAGTACATGGTGCAGGGCGTCGACAAGCCGGTCGACATCAATCCCGATCGCATCAGTCCGGCGCTGCTCGGCGAAGCGGCGTATGTGAAGCCCAGCGTTGGCCTGCAGTTGCTGCGTCAAGAGATCTTAGGCCCGGAGGCGTTTGACGATGCGTTCCGCAGCTACATCGCACGGTGGGCGTACAAGCATCCCACACCAGCGGACTTTTTCCGCACCATGGAGAACGTCAGCGGCCGTCGCCTCGACTGGTTCTGGCGTCAGTGGTTCGTGGAGAATGCGCGCTTCGACCAGAGCGTCGACAGCGTGCTCACGCGGACGAAGGGCGACACGATGTTCGTCGGCGTGTTGTACGGCAATCGCGAGCGCGGTGTGTTGCCGGTACGCGCGCGGTTCACGTTCCGTGACGGCACCACACAGGATTACGTGTATCCGGCTGAAGTGTGGAGCACGAACTCGCGCCAGTATGTGCGTGAGTATGCGTTCGTGAACAAAGCGCTCGTGCATATCGAGTTGGATCCTGAACAACGGCTGCTCGATGTGGACCGGAAGAACAACCATTGGGGGGCGAAGCGTGTTGTGCCGTGACGAAGCCGTGCCGTTGGCTTCCGTTCGCTTTAACTTCCATTTGTTGAACCGTTGCAAAACTGTGGTGAAATAATCCTCAGGTGGGCTGAATCGTTGTTTTGCTGGGATGGGGTGAACGGTCGAGCTCGGTGAGCCATCTGGAAAGTGGTTAACCTCTGAGGGCGGGGTCGGCACATCGCGGCCCCCACGCTCCCTCACCTTACGAGTTCCGGTGCCAACCCAGCCTTCACTCCGCCCCTTTGACGTCGCCGTGGCGCTCCGGCTGCTGTTGGTGCCTGAGGATCGTTACGAGCCGTTGGCCAATGCCCTGGCTACCAGTACCAGCGCTGCGCATCGATCCGTCGCCAGACTGCAGCACGCCGGGATCTGTGAGCCGTCGAGCCGGACGGTCAATCGGTCGGCATGTCGGGAGTTTCTGGTGCACGGTGTGCGTTATGCCTTTCCACCGGTACGCGGTCCAGAGCGGCTCGGTCTGCCGACGGCGGGTTCGCATCCGGAGCTCTCCCTACTGTTCGGCAACGGGTCGGCGATGAAGTCGTTGGTGTGGCCGATGGAGGGTGGTGTGGTGCGCGGTGAATCGTTGGTGCCGCTGTTTACTGGCGTCACCAAGGTGGCCAGTCGCGATGCCCGGCTCCATCACCTGCTCGCCTGCGTCGACGTGTTGCGCGTCGGCAGCGAGGCGCAGCGCACCGTGGCGGCAGACCTGTTGGCCCAGCGGCTGTTCGCGGCCTGAGGTCGCGGGGCCCCGACTGTGGCCTGTACAAAGAGCCGCTCCGTTCATACGGGGCGGCTCATTGCATTGCATCAATTCACACAGTCGACTGACAGCGGCAACACACAGAAACGGAATCCCGGTGCCAAGCGGTGCAGCCACGGAGCAGGTCACTACCCCTGCGCCCCGATCATAGGGTGAGTGCGTCAGTCCGGCGTCATTCGTCTTGTCCCGCCTTAGGCAGCCCAGCCGCGCTCCATGCCGCGAACCCGCCGACGATGTTCACGGCGTCGGTACGACCCAGTCGGTGCAGAAGGCTCGTCGCCACCGCCGATCGTGCGCCCGACTGGCAGTGCACGAGCAGCGGCGCGGAGGAAAGTTCGTTCACGCGTTGGCGTAGGTCGCCCAGCGGGACGTGCACGGCCCCGCCGATGTGGCCGGCATCCCATTCTGTGCGGCCACGTACGTCGACAATCGTCATGGTCCCGTCCGCCCGGCGCGATGCCGCGTCGGTGACCGATATCTGCGGAACGGTCTGCAGGACGTGCCCGGCCTCGCGCCACGCGTGCAGCGCCTCGTTCGCATCAACCCAGCCGACAATCCGGTCGAAGCCGATGCGTGACAGATCGCGGACAGCCCACCGGATGGCATCGTCCTCCCCGTCCGACATCAGGACCACCTCGTCGTCGACGGGAATGATCGAACCCGCCCACGTGCTGAAGCTCTTCGAGTAGGGCAGCGACACGCTGCTCTCGAGAAACCCGTCGGCGAATTGGCGCGCCGGTCGCAGGTCGAGCACCCAACGGGTACGCGTCGCTAGGCTGCCAAGGACGTCGGCCGCCTCCAGCCGCCGGGCCACCGGCATGTGCCCAAGTACCGGCGGGCCATCACGATTGATGCGCTTCATCGACGCGAAGTATCGTGGCGGCTCGGGCTGCCCTTCGAGCACCGCGGCGACAAACCGGGCCTCGTCGGTCTCGGCTACGCCCCAGTTCGAGCGCTTCTCGTAGCCAACGGTGGACGACGGCACCGCCCCCAACGCCTTCCCGCAGGCGGAGCCAGCGCCGTGTCCGGGCCAGACCTGCAAGTGGTCGGGAAGCGCCCGGAATCGCGCGAGCGACCGGAACAGCGTTCGGGCTCCCGCTTCCATCGTGTCGGAGAGTCCGGCGGCCCGTTCCAGCAGATCGGGGCGCCCCACGTCTCCCACGAATACGAAATCGCCGGTCACAATACCCATGGGGCCAGCGCCGCGTGGCCGGTCGGTCACCACGAACGACAGGTGCTCGGGCGTGTGTCCGGGCGTGTGGAGCACGTCGAGCTGAATGTTGCCCACCATGATGCGGTCACCGTCGTGCAGGAGCACTGCCTCGTCCTGCGCGGCGAACGCATACTGCCAATCGGGGCCGCCCTCCGCCGAGAGATACAGGCGCGCCCCCGCCGCGGCGCTGAGTTCGCGGGCGCCGGACACGAAGTCGGCGTGGATATGCGTTTCGGTGACGTGTGTAATGCGCAGTCCCTCCGCGCGCGCCACCTCGATATACGGCGCGGGATCGCGCAGCGGATCGATCACGATGGCTTCGCCGGTAGCCTGGCATCCGATCACATAGCTCGCCTGCGCGAGCGCC
>JBBARJ010000097.1:0-10612 GCA_040399825.1 Gemmatimonas sp. | reverse complement strand
CTCACCGGCACGTGCAACACCGCCGCCATCACCCAATTCCACGCCAAGTGCGCGCTCCATGCGGCGGGCAAACTGCCCGCGCGTTCCCGCACCAGGCAGAGGCATAACCCGGCCAGCATGACCACCACCGTGGTGCGCATGTTCGCGCCGGGGTTCATCAGGTGCACCGCCCCGAAAGCCACGCTCGAACTCAGCCGCGCCACCCAGAGCCCCGCAGCCTCCTCGGCCACGGCATACAGGTATCCGCGAAACACCAGTTCTTCCCACAGCGCGGCCGGCCCCAACAGCAACAGCAGCCGCAGCGCCGTCCCTCCCCAGCTGTCCTGCACGAACGCGGCACCGTCGATGCTGGCCGCGGGCATCGCTTCAAACCGCAGCGCACCGACTGCCCACAACATGCCGGCCGTTCCGAGAATGGCCGCCGTACCCAACAGCGCACCGCGTCCAATCCGCTTCCAGCGCCACGCCCCATCGCCGAGCGCCATCACCGACCACGGCACGTCATCAACGAAGCGCAGCGCCACAGCACAGGCCACGGCGACGCCGATCAGCATCGTGAACGGATACATCGGCACGGTTTCGCCGACGCGGCGTGACAGCAGACCGAACACCGGCCCCAATACCGACTCCGCGATCCCCTGCGCGAGCACCCAGGCGACGCCGAAGCTCAGGAGCCGCCAGGGTACACGCAGGGCAGTGTTCACGACTCGTGGGTCAGTCGACGCGCTCGACCGACAACGCGACCGCGTCGCCGCCACCCAAACACAGCGTCGCGATTCCCGTCTTCTTGCCACGATCGGCCAGTGCATGCAGCAGCGTGACGAGCACGCGCGTGCCACTGGCGCCGATTGGATGGCCGAGGGCGATCGCGCCGCCGTTCACATTCACGCGGGCGTCGTCCCACGACAGGCCGAGGCCATCGGCCAGCGCCTGCGACGCGAACGCTTCGTTGGCTTCGATGAGGTCGTAGTCGGCGATGGTGGTACCCGCCTTCGCCATCAGATTCTTCACGGCCGTGATCGGCGCGAAGAACAGATCCTGCGGCTCGCCGGCGCCCGTGGCATAGGCGGTGATGCGGGCCAGGATCGTGAGACCATGCTCGCGCGCGTACGCTTCCGACGTGACGACCACGGCGGCCGCCCCATCGTTCAACGACGACGCGTTGCCGGCCGTGACGGTGAGGTTGCTGTTGTCACCCTTGCTCGGGAACGCCGGACGCAAACCGGACAGCGACGCGGCGGTGGTGTCGGCGCGCGGGCTTTCATCAACCGCGATGATCGTCGGTCCCTTGCGACCGGGGATCTCCACCGGCACGATTTCGGCCGTGAACTTGCCGGCCTGCTGCGCGGCGATGGCCTTGGCGTGCGAACCGGCCGCAAAGGCGTCCTGCTGCTCGCGCGTGACACCGGCCTTGGTGGCCGTGTACTCGGCATGCACACCCATGTGCACGTTGCAGGTGGGGCACCACAGGCCATCCTTGATCATGCCGTCGACCATCGTCTGGTCGCCCAGCTTCACGCCGCCACGCATGCCGAACACATAGTGCGGCGCATTGCTCATGCTTTCCTGACCGCCGGCCACGATCACCTGCGCGTCACCGGCCTTGATGGCCTGCGCGGCAAGCATCACGGCCTTGAGGCCGGAACCACACACCTTGTTGATCGTGAGGGCAGATGCCGTAGCGGGCACGCCCGCCTTCAGCATGGCCTGCCGTCCGGGAGCCTGTCCCGTGCCACCCTGCAGCACGTGCCCCATGATGACTTCCTGGACCGCATCGGGGGCAACGCCGCTGCGCTGCAGCGCGGCACGGATCGCGATGGCGCCAAGTTCTGGCGCAGAAAGGGGCGCGAGGCCCCCGAGATACCGCCCGATCGGCGTGCGCGCGGCACCCACGATGACAGGCTGGCGAGTTAGGTCGCTCATGTATGACAAGGAGTGGCGGGAACGTGCAGGTGCACCCTATGAAATTAACCGATCGCACAGCAAAATCGGCGAAATCCGGAGCCATGGAGCCTCCCGATTTCGCCGATGTCGTTTCGTCCCAGCCTAGCGGCCGGTCATCCCTTTGATCTGCGTCACGGCATACTCGACCTTCATGTCGAACAGTTTCTTGCCCAGCTCCTTGCTCGCCTTCCGGGCATCGCCGGTAATGCCGTTGTTCTTGCGCGGCGGGGCGTTCGGGTCGGACGCCGCACCGCGCGGGCCGGTCGGTACCGGATCGCCGACGGCGTTGGGGAGCTGATCGAGTCGCACCCAGGTCCCATCCCCGAGGTACAACATGGTCGACGTGTCGGGAATTCCGGCGTGAGAACTGGGCGGGAAACCGTTGGCCTTGAGATACGCGTCGAAGTCGGCGTTGGCCGTGGAATACACCGCGTCACAGTACAACACCTTGATCCCCTGCGCCGCGTACTTCTCACTGAGCGACTTCGCCACCTCGGCGTACACGTTGGGCTGGCCACCGCCATGGTCGCCCATCAGCACGACCGTCTTGAAGCCGGTGGCGATGGACTGTTCGCTGAGGCGCTCGAGAATGCCTTTCAGCAACTCGGGCGTGAGACCGATGGTCCCGGGGAGCGTCGCACTCGCGTTGTTCGGCGTGTACGGCAGCACCGGCATGGCGATGGCATCGCCAAGCTTCTCGGCAATGGTACGCACGATCACGCGTCCCATGAGATTGTGGCCGCCATTCACATTCTGCGGTCCACGCTGCTCGGTGCCACCGGTGTAGAACAGCGCCGTCGTCTTGCCGGCGGCGAGTGCGTCCTTCACCTCGGGCCACGTCATCATCTCGAATTCCACGAGCGGCTTGCGCGGCTGCGCCTGCGCGGCCGCAGCGGGCGTGATCAGAGCGGCGGCAAACAGCGCAGCCAGAGTGAGGCGACGGGTCATGGGGGGCGTGTGCGGTGGGGAGTGCGGCAGGAGCCTACCCCTATGCTACGCCCGCAGCCCCAGCTTTGCTGCACACGCGGGGGGAGCTGGTCGGCCAGCGCCGGAGCGAAGCGACGCGCGCGGCCATCCCGCCGCAGAAAGCGGCGAAAGGGATCCACCCGGCCCGACCGGCGCCACCCCAGCGTTGTTTCCAACCCAAGCCAGGGGCAACAGCGAGCAATCAGTCGTCGTAGCCGACCACGAGGTTCATGCCCGCTTGCTGCGCGCGCTGGATCGCCGTGCCCGTGGCGGCGAGCAGGCCGTCCACGCTGATCACCGAATCGGTGACCTCGGCCACACCCACCGACAACGTGCAACGGACGCCCTGCACCTCACCGCTGAACATGTGCCGCTGCATGCGCTCGCGGATACGTTCGGCCAGCACCAGACCACCAGACAGTTCGGTGCTCGGCAGCAGTACGGCAAACGCCTCCCCGCCCACGCGACCAACAACGTCGGTCGTACGCGACTCCTGACGGCAGACCCACGCAATCGCGCGCAGCCATTCGTTGCAGAACGCCTCACCGTGCTGCTCGTTGATCTCGCGGAAATTGTCCGGATCGATCAGCAGCATACTGAGCGGCTGTCCGTAGCGGCGCGCGCGCGAGACTTCTGACGAGGCCACGTCGAAGAAGGCACGACGGGCCGAGACGCCGGTGAGGTAGTCGGTGGTGCTCGACGCATCGTCGCGCAGACTTTCCTCGAGCCGACGACGCTCCGAGACGTCGCGCGTGACCACCGAGAAACCGATCGCCGCGCCGTCGGTCGCCCGGAGCGCCGTCACGACCGTGCTGGCCCAGAACAACGAGCCGTCCTGGCGCTGGCGATGCCCCTCTTCCTCGCACCAGCCGTTGCGGGCCGCGAGGGCCAACGTCTCTCGCACATACGCCTCGCCGCCGTTGTCCGGAGGCAGCAGCAGCGTCAGCGGCTGCCCCACCACCGCGGCGGCGGGAAACTGATGGACGCGTTCGGCCGCTTCGCTCCAGGAGTCGACGAGCCCCTCGGCGTTCACCGTGAAGATCGCGTAGTCGCGCACCGCACCTTCAACCGCACGCAGTCGCTGATCGGCGCGTGACAACTGACCACGAGCCGTGGCCAGCGCACCGGCATCCGTCACGACCGCCACGATACGGCCGGGGGCCACCTTCACCAACGAGAGCTGCACACCGCGCTGCTCGCCGGGAGCGAGCAATTCGAGCGAGTCGATGATCACACCGCGCGGCGAATCGAACCCACGCACGCGCGCCGCGAGGTCGGGAGCGACCGCCCCCAGCGCCACGAACAGATCGTCGAGCGAGCCCGCCCGGGTGAACGGCGTAAGGAGGGTCCGCGCCGCCAGATTGGCGACTTCGACCTGCCCGTCTTCGTCCACCTCCACGAGGCCGACAGGCGCCAGCACGAACAGGTCGAGCAGCGCCTCGGGGGTCACGTGGTCGCCTCCGGCTGTCCCGCCGCCGCGCCCGAACCCGCGGCCGCATCCGTCGCCGCGGCCACGACATCGGCCGGGATGGCGAGCGTACGGTCGGCGATCTCGTGCAACACACGGGCGATGAAGGCGTCGGCCGACATGATGTCCTGCTTCTTGCCGGCACCACGTGACCGCAGCGCGACCGTGTTCTCATCGGCTTCGCGTCGGCCGATCACGCACATGTACGGCACCTTGTTCACTTCGCCTTCGCGCACGCGGTAGTTGAGCGTTTCGTTGCGCGCGTCGAGCGTGGCGCGGATACCCGCCGCCTTCATGCGAGCCACCAGGGCTTCGGCATGCTCGTTGTAATCGATCGCGATGGGGATCACGCGCACCTGTTCGGGCGACAGCCACACCGGGAAGACGCCGGCGAAGTGCTCGATCAGGATGGCGATGAACCGCTCGAACGAACCGCTCACGGCACGGTGGATCACCACCGGACGGTGCGGCGCGTTGTCGTCGCCCGTGTAGGTGAGGTCGAAGCGCTCCGGCGCGTTGTAGTCGAGCTGGATCGTGCCCAGCTGCCACGCCCGGCCAATGCTGTCCATGACGTCGAAGTCGATCTTCGGGCCGTAGAACGCGCCGTCGCCTTCCTTCATCTCGTACGGGCGGCCGGTGCTGTCGAGCGCGGCCCGTAGCGCGGCTTCCGCGCGGTCCCACAGCGCATCGGAGCCGATGCGCTGCTCGGGGCGCGTGGCGAACTTGAGCTTGGCGGTGAGGCCGAACGTGTCGTAGTAGCCGAGGATGAAGTCCATGAGGAACTTCACTTCGTCGGCGATCTGATCTTCACGCAGATACACGTGACAATCGTCCTGCGCGAACTGCCGTACGCGCGTGAGCCCCGACAGCGCGCCCGAGAGCTCATTGCGGTGCAGCACGTCGAACGTGACGTAGCGCATAGGCAGATCACGATAGGAATGCTTGCTCGACGCGAAGTACAAATGATGCGACGGGCAGTTCATCGGCTTGAGCGACATGTCATGTTCGCCGGTCTCGCTGTCGAGCACCAGGAACATGTTTTCCTTGTACTTACCCCAGTGGCCGGACTGCTCCCACAGCGCCTTGTTGTACAGCAGCGGCGTCTTGATTTCCTTGAACGCCTCCTGCTGACGCTCGCGCACGAACGCTTCGAGCGTGTTGTACAACGTGGTACCCTTGGGCGTCCAGAACACCGCGCCGGGCGCGACGGGGAACAGCTGAAACAGGTCGAGCGCTTTGCCGAGCACGCGATGATCGCGTTTCTTGGCTTCCTCGAGATTGTGCAGGTGCTGCTCGAGGTCGTCCTTCTTCAAGAAGGCCGTGGCGTAGATGCGCTGCAGCATTTGACGCTTCACGTCGCCGCGCCAGTAGGCACCGGCGGTGGTGAGCAGCTTGAAATGCTTGAGATACGACGTGTCCGGTACGTGCGGGCCGCGGCACAGATCGATGAACGGGCCATCGGTGTACGTCGAGATGACTTCGTCGCTGCCCTCGAAATCGTCGAGGCGTTCGAGCTTGAGCGGATCGTCGGCGAACCGCACGCGCGCCTCGCTGAGCGACACCTCCTCGCGCACGAACGGATACTTCTCGGCCACGACCTTCTTCATCTCGGCTTCGAACGCGGCCAGATCTTCGGGGGTGAACGGCTTCTCGACTTCGAAGTCGTAATAGAAGCCGTCATCGATGGCCGGACCGAACCCGATCTTGGCATCGGGACGCAACCGGCGCACCGCGGTGGCCAGGATGTGCGCACCGGAGTGACGCAGCACCTGGAGCGCGCGCGGATCCTTTTCCGTGATGACCACGAAGGAACCTGACGCCCGCAATGGGGTCATCAGGTCCACGACCTCGCCGTCCACCGCGACCGCCAGCGACGCCTGCAGCAGGCGCGCCCCGATCGAGCCCACGACGTCGCGCGCCAGCGTGCCAGCTGGAACCTCGCGAGTGGAACCATCGGGGAGGGTCAGGACGATGTGCGCGTGTGCAGCAGCGTCGGCAACAGATTGCGAACCGGCAGTCATCAGGAGGAGCGGGCAGAAAGGTGAGCGCCCTCGCTGAGCGAGGACGGTCAAGTTATCCTTGCACCACGAGTCACGCCAAGATCAACCTCGATCCGCCTCGCGATCGGGGTCGGCCGGCGTCGGGTCACGGAGGTGGCAGTATGGCACAATCCCCGGATAGAAAGCGCCCGACGCGCACATCGTCGGTGCTATTGGTCGCGCTCGGCGCGGTGGCTGGTGTCGCGTTGGGCATGCTCGTGGCCAATCGCCTGGGCGGTGTGGACGGCGTGCTCCGCCGCGGTAGCCGCGGAAGGCGCCGGGCGTCCGGCCCCGAGGGCTGGCGTGACGACGAGCCCCCCACGGAGGCATTCGACGAGCTCAGCGACGACGACGCGGAACTGTCCGGTGAGTCGATCGCCCACATGCATGTCCTCCGTCGCGGGGAGCATCGCGATGCGCGCCCGGACGCGTCGCTTCGGGCTGGCCGCGCCACGACGCCGAGGGGCCCGTCGGTGCCCACGCACGAAGAGCTCGAGTCACGCGTCCTCGAGGCATTCCAGAACGATCCGGTGCTGGAGGCCCGCGCCATCGACATTGGGGCCGTGGGCTCGGGCACCATCGAACTGACCGGCTGGGTAACGAGTACGGGGGAGATCGCGCACGCCCTCACCCTCGCCCGGGGGGTCCCCGGCGTGACCGCCGTGGTGGATCATCTCGCCGTCCACGGGGCGGGCGCCATTCACAGCCACCGGACAGCACAGTACGCGACGCCGCCTCGGCCGTAGCCGCTTGTCGCCGCCGCGTGCGCTTGCCGCTCAACGGGGCCGCACGACGTAGCCCTGGCGGGTGCGCCAGTCGGCGGCCCACAAGTGTTATCTTGGGCCATGACTGCGCCCGACACGAATCCACTGCCGACGACCTACGACGCTGCCGCGACTGAGTCCACCTGGTACGCCAGGTGGACCGAGCACGGGGTGTTCACTGCCGATGCCGAACGCGCCGCCATGCGCGAGCCGTTCGTGATCGTGATCCCGCCGCCCAACGTGACGGCGGTCCTGCATATGGGGCACGGCCTCAACAACACCGTGCAGGACGTGCTCATCCGCTGGCGCCGCATGGCGGGCGATGAAGCGCTTTGGCTGCCGGGCACCGACCATGCCGGCATCGCCACACAAAACGTGGTGGAAAAGCAGCTGGCGGCGCAGGGACAGACGCGCTTCGACCTGGGACGCGGCCCGTTCGTGGAGAAGGTGGCGCAATTCGTCGACCACACAGGCGGCGAGATCCTGAATCAGCTCAAGGCGATCGGATCGAGCGCCGACTGGTCGCGCACCGCCTACACGTTCTCCCCGGCTCTCTCGACGTCGGTACGCGAAGCCTTCGTGCGCCTGCATGAAGACGGTCTCGTGTATAAGGGACACCGCGTCATCCACTGGTGCCCGCGCTGCGGCACCTCCCTTTCGGATGAAGAAGCGGAGTTCACGGACACGACGGGCAAGCTCTACCACCTCAAGTACACGCTCGCCGACGACCCGACGCAGTCGATCACCGTCGCCACCACGCGTCCGGAAACGATGCTCGGCGACGTGGCGGTGGCCGTGAACCCCGAGGACGAACGCTATCTCGCCATGGTCGGCAAGCATGTGGTGCTGCCGATCAACGGTGTGCGCATTCCGATCATTGCCGATACGTATACCGACGCCGCGTTCGGCACCGGTGCGGTGAAGATCACGCCGGCGCACGATGCCAACGACTTCGAGGTCGGCAAGCGCCACAATCTGGCCATGCCGGTCGTCATCGATGCCGAAGGCGTCGTGCGTGAAGTGGACGACGCCGCCGGCCGTGTGCCCGCCGCGTTGGCGGGGCGAGATCGCGCCGACGCGCGCACCGCCATCGTGACGCTGCTCGAGGCCGAGGGCGCGTTGGTGAAGATCGAGCCGCATGCCCACGCGGTCCGTCACTGCTACCGCTGTGATACCGTGGTCGAGCCGCGTCTATCCGACCAGTGGTTCGTGCGCATGCGTCCGCTCGCCGACAAAGCGCTCGACGTGTTGCGCGGCGGTCAGCTGCGCATTCTGCCCGACCGCTGGGAAGCCGTGTACGTGAACTGGCTGGAAGGCATTCGCGACTGGAACATCTCGCGGCAGATCTGGTGGGGGCATCGCGTGCCCGTGTGGTACTGCGACAACCCGGCCTGCACGCAGGAACCGATCGTGTCGCGCACCGATGTGACCGCATGCCCGTCGTGCCATGGCACGGTGCGTCAGGACGAAGACGTGCTCGACACCTGGTTCTCGTCGTGGCTGTGGCCCTTCTCCACCCTGGGCTGGCCCGAAACCACGCCCGACCTCAAGGCGTTCTATCCGGGCGACGTGCTGGTGACGGCGCCGGAGATTCTGTTCTTCTGGGTGTCACGCATGGTGATGTCGGGGTGCTGGTTCCTCGACCAGACGCCGTTCCACACCGTGTATCTGCATGGCACGGTGCGCGACATGCAGCATAAGAAGATGTCCAAGTCGCTGGGCAACGGGATCGATCCGCTGGACGTCGTCAAGCTGTACGGCGCCGATGCGCTGCGCTGGACCATGACGGCCGGTCTCGGTCTCGGTGTCGATGTGATGCTCGACCCCACCGATCTCGAGAAGTCGTTCGCGCCCGGCCGCAACTTCTGCACGAAGCTCTGGAACATCGGTCGCTTCCTGCTGTCGCGTGTGGGCACCGAACCGTTGCAGCCGTTGTCGTCGATTGCGCCCGAGCGCCTCACCGCCGCCGACCAGTGGATCCTCGATCGTCTCGATCAGGCCATTCTCGACTGCGACGCCGCGCTGGGTCCGCCGCGTCCGGCCAACGGTCACACGTGGACCGAGGCCGAGCGCGGTCGAGGATTACGACTCTCGGAGTACGCCGAGGCGGCCCGCCGGTTCGTCTGGAACGAGCTGGCCGACTGGTACCTCGAAGCGCTCAAGCCACGCCTGTACGCCACCGAAGGCGAGGATCGCGAAGTGGCCCGCACCGTGCTGGCGCACGCCTTCGACGGCGCCCTGCGCTTGCTGCAGCCGGTCGTGCCGTTCATTACCGAGGCGCTCTGGCAGCAGCTGCCGAACACGCCCGAGGGCGCGTTCCTGGCGCAGGCGTCGTGGCCGCTCGCGCGGCGAGCCGATGGTGCGGCGTCGGCCGGCGCGCAGGCGTTCGAATACGCCCGCGACGCGGTCCAGGCAATCCGCAGCGTGCGATCGGAGTACAACGTCAATCCTGGCGCGTGGGTGGAGGCGATGCTCGTGGCCCCGGCCGGTGTCGCCGAGGTGCTGGACGCGCAGCGCGACACGATCGGCTCGTTGGCGCGCGCGCGGGTGGCGATGGCGTCAGAGAACCCCGGGGGCGCGTCGGCGCAGCTGTTGCTGCGTGACGGTGTGGAACTGGTGGTTCCGTTGGCCGGCATGGTCGATCTCGAGAAGGAGAAGCAGCGCTTGCAGGTCGAACTCACGCAGCTCGAGACACAGCTGAACGCGCTCGACGGCCGTCTGGCCAACGAGAAGTTCGTGGCCAAGGCGCCGCCGGCGCTGGTGGAGGCGGAGCGCGCCAAGGCCGAGGAGTGGCGGTCGCGGTGTACGCTGATGCGCACCAAGCTCGGCACCTTCGGCGCGTGACGAGCGCAATGAAGGCCGTCGCGCTGCGGGTGTCCGCCCTGCTGCTGCTGAGCGGTTGCGCCAATCAGTCGGCGCCGCCCGGGGGGCCGGCCGATCTGGCGCCGCCGCTCGTGCTGAAGGTGTCGCCGCAGAACAACGCGGTGGACGCCAAGCCGAAAGCGGTGGTGCTGCAGTTCGATGAGGTGATCAGCGAATCGCCCAAGGGCGCCAAGGATATCGCGGATCTCGTGTTCATCAGCCCCAAGAGTGGCGTGCCCAAGGTCGATTGGGGGCGTTCCAGGATCGCGATCCGCCCGTCGAAGGGATGGAAGCCGAACACCGTGTACTCGGTAGTCATCAAGCGTGGCCTTCAGGATCTGCGCAACAACGGGATCGACAGCACCATTCAGCTGGTCTTCAGCACCGGCGGACCGATACCAACCACGCGCATCACTGGCGTGGCCTTCGACTGGGAGGCCGGCAAAGCCCTCCCCGGCGCCTTGATCGAAGCAATCGGCGCCGACAGCACCACGTATCAGGTCGTTGCTGACTCTGTTGGCCGCTACGTGCTGCGGTATTTGCCGCCGGGCCCGTATCTGGTACGCGCG
>JBBARJ010000096.1:4321-10614 GCA_040399825.1 Gemmatimonas sp. | reverse complement strand
CGTCGATATCGTGAGGCGCCAGCGGCTGCTCGAGCATGTCCACGCCCACGTCGGTCAGCGGCTGCAGCATGGCCAGGGCCTGCTTCGGCGTCCAGGCCGCGTTGGCGTCGACACGCAGCGTGGCGTTCGGCGCTTCCTCGCGCACGATCCGCAGCACCTCGCGATCCCAGGACGAGCCCAACTTGATCTTGAGAATCGGATACGCGGCCGCGTCGCGCACGCGGGCGCGCAGTGTCTCGGCATCGGGCGCGATCCCGATCGTGAACGTGGAGCGGGGCGCGGCCTTGGCATCGAGCCCCCACAGCTTCCAGAGCGGCACCCCGACGCGCTTCGCCGCGAGATCGTGCAACGCGGAACTGATGGCACAGCGCGCGGCGGCGTTCCAGCGCAACGTCTTCTCGAGGGCCCGTTCGATGGCGTCGATCGACCAGCTGTTCGCGTGCTCCAGCACGGGGGCGAACTGCGCCATCGCCGCCATCACGCTGTCCGCCGTTTCGCCGTAAAAGCGGCTCGGCGCCGCCTCGCCCCACCCTTCTGCGCCATCGGCATCCCGCAACCGCACCCACACCACGCGATACTCGCTAAAGCCGCCGCGGGCGATGATGAACGGATGCGTGGTGTGGACCGTGAGGATTTCGGCGTGCAGTTGCATGTGTCGAGCAGTGTCAGTGGTGAAGATCAGAACGGCGTGAGTCCTGAGGGACGCGACGATCGGGCGGCGCGCAGTTCGGCACCCGGGGCGTGCCCCAGAAACGCGATCAAGGCATCGGCGAGTTCGAAGCCGCGATCATACCGATCGACGGCCTGTTTCGAGAGACACTTCATGGTGATCGCGCTCAATCCGGCGGGGATTCGTGTGTCGATCTGATCGGGAGCCACCGGCGTTTCGTGCACGTGCTTGTATCCCACGGCATACGAGTCTTCCCCATCGAACGGCGGATGTCCCAGCAGCATTTCATACAGCAATAATCCCACCGCGTACAAGTCGCTGCGCCCGTCCACCAGCTTGCCCATCGCCTGCTCGGGCGACATGTAGTGCGGCGTACCCATCGCGCGCCCGTTGGCGGTGAGTCGGCCGTGAAAGCGCGCCGTGGCGATCCCGAAATCGGTAAGCGCGACGTTCCCGTCTTCGTCGAACAGAATGTTGTCCGGCTTGATGTCGCGGTGCACCACGCCGTGGCGGTGCGCATAATCGAGCGCACACGCCACCTGCACCGCGATCGACGCCGCCGAACTGGCCGATACCGTTTTGCGACGCGACAGCATGTCGGCCAGCGAGCCGCCCGCGTAGTACGGCATCGCGACATACTCGAGATCGCCCGCGGTGCCCATGTCGGCGATCGCGCAAATGTACGGGTGAATCAGCCGCGCGGCCGCTTCGGCCTCACGTCGGAAGCGCTCGCGCATTTCCGGCTCCTGGGCCAACGCGCGGTGCAGCACCTTGATCACCAGCGGCCGCGCCAGCACCGCGTGCTTCGCCAGATACACATGCGCCATACCGCCGCTGCCCAGCCGCTTCACCACCGTATAGCGATTCCCCGTGGCCACGCGCAGTTCGCGCAGTTCTTCATCGGGGATGTCGATCGGTGGGGCCGACACGTCCGGGAGCGGCACACCGCACCGCGTGCAGCGCGCGGCCGCCGCCCGGTTCCAGGTCCCACATTCAGGGCAGAACATCGGGCAGAGAAGGAGAAGTGGAGAACGCGCGGGCGAGCGGGCCGTTCACAGCACCCGGCGATGCCGCAGGAACAAAAGTAGCAGCCCGCCCAAGCAGAGCTGAGCGATCAGGAGCGCCCAGAATCCATGCGGCCACCCCGACAAGGGGATCGTGGTGAAGTTCATACCCCACATGCCGCTCACCACCACGAATGGCAGCGACATGGTCGCGATGACCGACAACGCTTTGGTGGTCGCACCCAGGCGATTCGACACCTGCGTGAGATACGAGTCCATCGTGCTACTCAACAAGTCGCGATACGTATCGAGCGCATCGTTGATCCGCAGCACGTGGTCGTAGATATCGCGAAAATACAGCTGGACATCAGGCGTGAGCAGCTGGCTCGGGCGGTTCGTGAGCACGTTCATCACTTCGCGCGACGGCTGCAGGTACCGTCGCAGCGACAGGACCAGACGCTTCACATGGAACAGGTCACGCAATGCCGTCTCGTCGAAATTGACGAAGACCCGCTCCTCGAGCCCGTCAATGAACTCGTCGATCTGCTGCAGGATCGGGAAGTAGCTGTCGATCGTGTCATCGAGGATCGCGTGCAGCGCGCGTTCCACGCCGCGGCCGAGCAAATCGGGCGAACGCCGCAACTGCTCCGACACGCGGTCGATCGACGCCATCGGACCGGCATGCACCGTCACGAGATAGTGCGGGCCAAGAAAGCAGTAGAGGTCCTTCGTTTCCAGATCGTAGGGATCATCGGTGTCGGCCGCCAGCCCCACGCCGCGGATGATCACGAACAGGAATCCGTCGTACTCCTCGAGCTTGACACGCGAATTCGGGTTGAGCGTGTCCTCAATCGCGAGCGGATGGAAGCGGAACACCTTTTCGAGCAGCGCGTGCTGCGACCGCACCGTCGAGTCAATGTCGACCCACATCGGCCCACCCTCGGCCAGCAACCGAGCGAGGTCGCGTGGATGACAATCGACGACCTCCTCACCTGACGGCGACCGATAGATCGAGCGCGGTGGCGGATCGTTCGGCGGGTCGATCGCGAGGAGGGCGGTAGGGACGGTGGTTGTCACCAGCGAATCATGGGGGCACAGGGGCCATCAGGCCAGCGCCATTAGGCCAGCGCCATTAGGCCAGCGCCGCCACGTGCACGAGCACCGCCTGTGCCACGGGGTCCGGGGCATATCCCCCTTCCATGGCACTGACCAGCCGACCGCCGCACCACCGCTCGGCCCGCTCCACCAGCGCCCGCGTCAGCGTGCCGATGTCGTCGAGGGTGAGCGTGAACGCGCCGAGTGGGTCGCCCTCCAGACAGTCAAAGCCGGCGCTCAGCAGGATCAGGTCGGGGGTGAAACCGTCCGCCGCGGCGTCCACCGCCCGCAACAGCGCCTCCACGTACTGCGACGAGGGCAACGACGGGGCCATTGGCACATTCCACACGGTGCCATGGGGGCCACGATCATCGGCCGCACCGGTGCCGGGATACCACGGCCACTGGTGCATCGACACGAAGTGGATCCTCGGCTCATGCTCCACCAACGCCTGGGTGCCGTTGCCGTGATGCACGTCCCAATCCACGATCAAGACGCGCTCGCACCCCTTGGTGGCCACGGCGTAGTGCGCCGCGATCGCCACGTTGCCGAACAGACAGAATCCCATGGCCCGGTCGCGCAGCGCGTGGTGACCCGGCGGTCGTACCGCCGAAAAGCTGCGCGGCGCACGACCATCGAACGCCATGTCCACGCCATCGAGCACGCACCCGGTTCCCGCCGTCGCCGCGTCCCACGACCCCTCACTCACCACGGTGTCAGGATCGAGCCGGCCACCGCCGGACTGCGCCATATCGCGCACCGTCGCGATATAGTCCCGGTCATGCGCCAGTGCGAGCTCGTCTTCCGTGGCGTGGCGTCCCTCGAAGTGCTGCAGCGACTCGAACAACGCCTGATCGTGACGCAGCGCCCGCGGAATGGCGCGCAGGCGCCCAACATGCTCAGGATGATTCCATCCGGTGTCATGTCGTCCGCAATCGGAGTGCGAGAGGAACGCGACCTGCTGCTTCATGCCGTAGCTCCGAACGGGAATGTTTATCGCTGGCCGCGCAGGCGCCGCGACGCCCACTCGCCCAGCAGCGCCAGAGCGATGATCATGAAGAGTAGACCGGGAGCGGCCCGCAGGCGATCCATCGACGCGGCAAACGCCGTGCGGGCCACAACCGGGGCCAATGCACCGCCGCGATCGGCCGGAACGGGCCCGCCAAGCCGCGCCACGAGGTCGGCATAGGGCGCCGCATCCCCAGGGAAGGCATCGGCCAGGGAATCGCCCGCCGCGGCCGGCACACCGGCCGCCAACGCCAGCACGCCGCCCCACCACGCGCGATGCTCAGCGGCGCCGTCGTCGGTGCCTTCCATGCGCCACCGCCAGCTGTTGCGATACGCGCTCGCCACCACGCGCCCCGCGCCGACCCGCTGCGCCACCAGCACGGGCTCCACGTGGCCGTGGTCCGAGGGGCTTGACTGCACCACCGACGCGCCACGGTCTGTCACGACTTCCCACGCGTCGAGTCCCCGTTGTGGCGTCTCGGTCAACAGCGCACCCGCGACAGCACCGCGCGTCGAACTCGCCCGGACCGGGCTGATCGACGCCAGCGCCGAAATGCGCAGCGCGTCACCGCTCAGTACGAGCCCGCCGCCCTGCTGCACGAAGCGCGTGATGCCGGCCGCGTCCACCGACATACTGTCCAGTAGCACGACCACCGCATAGCGCGAGGTGTCGAGACGCGCGGGCGCGCCAAGCGTGACCGCGGTGCGGGGCGAGACGCGATAGCTGCCGTCGACCTGCCACCCCGCTTCCTCGAGCGCCGCCGCCGTGAACTTCGACTCCCATCCCGGCTGCGCGATCAGCATCACGCGCCGCCCGAAGAGGGGCGTGTGCACGGCCACGCGGGCCTCCGACGCGCCCACGAATGCCCGTAGTGGCGGCGATACACTGGCCAGTCGCCATCCGGCGCGCGACGTATTCGGAATGGAGTCGAGCATGCCGCCGCCATCGCGCAGCACGAGTGGCGCGAGCGCGGCCTCCGGGGCCGCCCTCGCCCCCGCCACGCGAACGTCCACCGCGCCCGATGGACCGGCCACGGCCGCCGCCGACAACGCGAGGCCGGCGGCCAGCGTACGGTCGATCCACTGCACGGTAATGCCCGCACCATCGACCGCACCCAGCAGCGAGCGAGCGCGCGAGGCGGGGACGGCCGGGAGCTCCACCGTGATGCCGCGCGGCTGCGTATCCCCGGCCGCCGCCACCACTTCACGCACGAGGGTCGAGGCGAGCACGCGCGCACCGCTGTCCGCAACGTCCGCCACCGACCACCGCACCACGGGGCGCCGCGGGTCGCGCCCGTCGGACGGTTGGTTTGCGAGGACGATCGCCACCGCCAGCGCGAGCCACGCGACGGCGCGTAGCGCGCGCTCGAACAGGAGTCGCGCCTGGTTCGGAGCGGTCGCCGTCATCGGGTGAGCGCGTAGACCACGAGGTTCACCGCGAACTTCGTGTTGTCGACCGAGAGAAAGCGCTTGTTGTCAGGATGAAAGCTCCACTCCGAGCTGTAATCCTTGCTGCTGTACAGTACCGAGAGTCGACCGTTCCGCAGCACCGCGTCGAGCTGCTCGTGTACGAGATTGTCACCCCACCCGTTCATCTCGTGCGATGTGGTCGGCGGTCCGTTTTCGAACACGAAGAAGCTGCGATATAGCTCGTGCGTGTTCGGTAGCGGAACCAATGGGCCGGCCACGCGACGGATCTCTTCACGCACCGTCTTGTGAAAGGCGCCGTCCACATCGTGGTTGTGATCGTCCACGAACAGCAGTCCGCCGCGCGCGAGATACTTGCCCAGCACGTCCGCTTCGCGCGTCGTGAAGCGCACGGGAAGATGTCCGGTGAGAAAGAGCAGCGGATACGCGAACACCGCTTCCGACGACAACGGCACCATGACGCCCTGCGGACGAACCGGCAGCGACGTGTAGCGCGCGATCGAATCGATCACGTTGGCCGGCAGCATCGGAGCGGAGTCCCAGTCGCCCGACTCGTACTGCGCGGTGGCAAACACGAAGGGTTCCGACGCGCCGATAGACGCGCTCATCGAGGAACCCCCCGTGACCATATCCCGGCATCGGTACGCACCACCCCGCCAAGCACGCGACGCGCGCGAACGAAGGCGTCGGTCGCATCGCCACCACGCGCCAGCACCTCGAGCACCGCACCAACCGCCGCCGCGAAGGCCGGTGAATCCGCCAGCGCTTCAACACGTAGCACGGCGAGCGAATCCCGGGCCGCCGACACATCGCGCGCCACCAACTGCGCGGCGACCACGAGTCGCCCCGCACGACGCGCCTCGCGCGGCCGCAGCGCCTCGCGCTCGCGACGGACGTTCGTGGTGCCGGTGTCCTTTCCGGCGAGTCGCACCTTCGCGATGTCGATTATCACCGTGGGCGGTTTGCCGCGCAGATACAATCGCTCGGCCGACCGCGCCCGCTCGATGGCGGCCAACGCGAGCCGCATGTGCGGGATCGCGGCCTTGGGATCGCCCACTTTGTCGTAGTCGTGGTTGCCCGCTACCACG
>JBBARJ010000096.1:0-4311 GCA_040399825.1 Gemmatimonas sp. | reverse complement strand
TTGGGATCGCCCTGCTCGAGCTCACGCCCCGCGTCCCACATCGCGTTGTACGCTTCCAAGAGCGGTTGGTTGATCGCGATCACCGGCGAGTCGTCGCCTTCCTCGAGCACGCCGCCGACATTGCCTCCCGACAGCGCAAGCTTGCCCTGCTGCTGCTCCACGCCGTGATCATGCCCGTCGCCGGCCGAGTGCGCATGCTCCCCGCTCACGTCCCCGCTCAATCGCTGAAAGACGACGTCACCGACCGCCTGTCGCAACCGCGCCTGATCGCGCCCGATCTTGATCGACTCGGTCATCAGCGTCTTGCGCGCCAGCCTCGGCCGCTGCTTCTCGAGCTTCTCGGTGAGCATCAGCAGCATGCGTTGACTGAGCAGCGACTTGTCGACTTCAGGAGGCGGTGCCGGCTCGACCGCCACCGAGTCGTACTCGGCAGCACGGGCAACGCGGAACGAGCGCGTCTCGCTGCTGCCGTACTCACGGGCCGATGACGGATGCGCATCGCGCGCGATCGCGCGCAAATGCACGATGTCGCCCGCCACGAGCTTGAGGGTGGCGAGATCCATCGTAGCGCGGATCGTACCGGCCGGCTCACCTACGAAACGACGCGCGCCCATCGACACCGTGCGCGCCGTGAACCGCTCGCCCTCACCCGAACTCACGATCAGTTCGAAGCGCGCCTCCGACAGCCCGATGTCATCGCGCACCGACGCGACCAGCGTGAGCGAGCCCTCGGGGGTGCGGAACACGCTGTCGCGTGCCGGCTGCACGAGCGACACACGTGGAATCGAATCGGCGCGTCCCTCGATCACCAGCAGCCGCGAACGGCCACCGCGGTCGAGCTGAAGCGTGACCGGTCCGTCGGTGGCCACCGTGCGCACCTGCCACCCATCACTGTTCGCCGTCGGCACCAAGGCCCACTCGCGACGCGCGGCGCCGAGCGTATCCGCCGCCTCGCCAACAACGCGCGCGATCACGTGCGCCGGCACCGGTCCGGCACCGCGCACCTGCACGGTACTGCCGCTGATCGCCGCCACGTTCTGCACGTCACCCCACTGCTGCGCGGCGCGGCGCGTATAGGCCGGCGCATCCACGCGCACCTGCCACGCACCCATCGGCGGGATCGGCGTCGGCAGCGCCGCGACTCCGGGGATCGCGCGCCGCATCGAACCGGCGATACCGCCGGTCGACGAGCGCACCAAGGCACCAAGCACCATCACCGTGAGGGCGCCTGCTGCGAACAGCGTCGGCCCGAGCAACTGATGCCGCACGGAACGCCGCAACGCACGGGGCACGGCAGTGCGGGTCAGCACCGCACTCGCCGACGCCAGCAACTGCGGACTGTCGGTGATGGCGCGCGCCGCACCATCGGCGTGCGTCGCATGCATCCCGACCATCGCCTCGACCAACGTCACCAAGGCGAAACTCGCGGAACCCGTATCCGCGTCGCGCTCTTCGATCCACAGCGCCGCCCGCACGTCATTGATGCCGCGTGCGCGACGGCGGGCCAGCAACCCGCTCACCAGCAGCGCGGCGACGAGCGCAAGCGCGAAGGCCATCCCGGCACGGGGGCCCGTGCCGATCGGCCCACCGCCTCGCGCTGCGCGCACGCCGTCGATCAGCAACCACGCCGAGAGCACCATGCCGAGAGCGAGCAAGGCGGCCCGCACGTACACCAGTCGAGTCAGCGCGCGGCGGACTCCCACCACAACAGACAGCAACGTCGTCTCGCTCATGACGTCGCCATTCCCGCCGACTCGCGGCGGACTACGTGCTCGGCCAGTAATGCAACGCAGGCGAGGACCAGCAGCGCCATCGCCAACCACGCGGGTCGCGTCGTGCGCGAGTCGGCGCCGGCGTCACGAAATGCGCTGGCCGGCGCATACGCACCGGGTGCGGCACCTCCCGCATCCCGCACCGGGTCGCGCGGCGCCGGAACGCCGATCCCGCCGCACGGTGCGCGCACTGCCCGCAACAATCCATCGGCTGCCGGTGACAACAGGAGATCGCTTCCCTCGGCCACGCCGATCGCCACCTCGCGCACACACGACGCACCGCGCACACGCTCAACGGCGGCGGCCACGCCGTCACTCCACCACGCAATCGCCCGCACGCTGTCCGACAGGACTGGCGGCCATGCAGCACGCACCCATGGCCCCACCACGGCGCTGCCGTTGGCCGCGACGGCACCGACGGAGTCCATCGCCGGCGCGGCACGCCAACCGGTCGGCACTCCACTCACCGGCCACATCACCGTCACCCCCGCCCGCTCCACACCGTCGGAAGCGGCACGATAGACCACCACATCCGCGGCATCGGCGACGGGCGAGCGAGTGGAACGTGCACCACGCGACGCGAACGCCGCCTCGACCACATCGGTCCCGCGGGCCGTCGCCGTACCCACAACGCGTACGGTTCCGAGGGCCGGAACCGCCGACGTCGTGCGATCGGCCGGCACCGCATACGGCTGTCGTACCACGCGAATCTCGGCCGGCCACGCGCCGCGCCACGCATCCCAACCACGCCGCGAGCGCACCGTTTCCGGCACGACCACCGTGAGCGAGAGCTCCGCCAACGAGGGATTGACTTGAGCCTGACGCGCCGACTCGCGGATCGCCGCCGCAATCGCCACACCTGGATCATCCGACACACCACGCACCCAGAGTACGACCGGCGGCTCGGCTGCAGCAACGTCACCCACGGGCGCCGGGCTCGCGGCGCGCGCAAGCGCCGCAGAGTCCGCACGCTGCGCGGCATCGATCACGATGATCGACGACCTCCGCGCGCCCGGTTCTCCGCACCGCGCGCCGGCCAGCGCGGCACCCGCGGCCAGCAAGGCGATCACGCGCAGCAGCAGGAGCGACAGATCACTGGGCTTCGCCTGACGTGCGACCGCACGTGCGTCCCGCTCAGGAACGAAGCGCGCCGTCGGCAACAACAGCACACGAGGCTGTCGCACGGAAAGAAAATGCAGCGCCGTGATCGCCAGCGCGGCCGCCAGCGCACCGCCGAACACCCAGGGCATCGCGAAGCCGATCACAGGGCCAGCCCCGCTACGACCGCGCGCACCGCGCGTGCCGGTGCCACATCGGTGGTGACTTCGGTGTAGCCGGCACCGAGCGCACGCCACTGATCGCGCACCTGCGCCCGAAACGCGTCGAAGCGCGTCGCGTACCCGCTGCGAATGTCGGCGCTCGTCACCCGCCACACCGTGGTGTCTTCCGGATCCTGCGCGCGGAAAACACCCTCGGGCAGCGCGCGCTCCTCGCGCGCCACGATATGCACGCACTCCAGCATCGCCCCGCCGGCCGCCAGCACCGACGCGTGTTTGATCGTGGACTCGTGATCACCAAGGCAGTCGGTCACGAGCACGCAGCGTGCCGTCACCGGGATCTGTATCAGCGCCGTCGCCAAGGCACTGTTCCCACCGGGCCGCAGCGCATCCAGCGCACGGGCGATCTCGCGAACGGTGCCACGCCGCGTGCGCGGCGGCATGCGCCACACGCCGTCCGCATGCAATGCCAGCACGCCCACCGGATCGCCCGACGCGTGCGCGACCGCCGCCAGCCCCACCGCGACGGCGCACGCCATGCGCCACTTGCTCATACCGCCCGCCGCCGGGAAGTCCATGCTGGCACTCCCGTCGAGCACGATCCACGTGGGCAACAGCGCGCGATCGTCGCTCAGGCGCACGAACGCGCGATCGCTGCGCGCCAGCAGCTTCCAGTCGAGCGCGCGCGGATCGTCGCCTTGCCGATACAGGCGATACTCCGTGAACTCGCCGGCCGTTCCGCGTTGCCGCGAGCGGTGCGCGCCGGAGGGCGCCGCCGCCACGGCACGGCGTGCCGGCCAGCGCACGCCGCGCAAGGCATCGAGCAGCGGCCCGTAATCCGCGCTCATCGCTGCGTAGGCGTACGCCGCGCGCTCATGCGGCGCAATCAGGCCGGCAGCGCGCTGCCTGGCGCTGCCACGTGCGACAACAGCGCCTCGATGATCGGTTCCGCCGACACACCATCGGCCTCGGCAGCAAAGTTCGGCAAGATGCGATGCCGCAGCACTGGCATCGCGACGCGCCGGATATCCGCGGGCGACACCGCCGCCCGCCCGGCCAGCAACGCCGCCGCTTTCGCGCCGAGAATCAACGCCTGCCCCGCGCGCGGCCCAGCACCCCATCGCACATACTGGCGCACGATGTTCGGCGCCGATGCCTCCTGGGGACGCGTGGCCCTCACGAGCTTCGCCGCGTAGGTGAGCACCAACTCACTGCACGGCAACTCGCGCACCAGGCGCTGCAACGCCAACGCGTCGTCCGCC
>JBBARJ010000095.1:0-10682 GCA_040399825.1 Gemmatimonas sp. | reverse complement strand
CCGATGTCGCCGCCCTGCTCACCGGCGACGACGCGCCCATCATCATCGATGTGCGCGAACAGTGGGAGTACGATCTCGTGCACCTGCCGACCAGCACGCTCATTCCGCTCAGTGCATTGGCATCGAAGGCGAGTGACTTGGATCCGTCACGTTCGTACGCGCTGCTCTGTCATCACGGCATGCGCAGTGAAATGGCCGCCAATTGGTTGATGCAGCACGGCTTCTCGCGCCTCATCAACATCGATGGCGGGATCGACGCGTGGAGCCTGGACGTCGATCCCTCGTTGCCGCGCTACTGACACGTCGCGCCAACCAGCACCTGCATGACGTTCTGGCGCGCTGTCGCCCGCACGCGCTTCGAGGCTGCGCACGCCCGTCGTTTTCGCTTCGACGCGCAGGGCATCGTGCAGGGCGCGGCCGGGTTCACGTTGCGCGCCTCGGAGGATGACGGCGTGTCGCGGCGCGCCGTGCTGCTGCTGCACGGGTTCAACGACACGGCGCAGTCGATGGCGTATCTGGCCACACAACTGCATGCACGAGGCTACACGGTGCGCGTGCCGCTGTTGCCGGGTCACGGTCGTGATCTCAAGACGATGGCTTCCGAGTCGCGTGCGGCCCGCTGGCGCGAGGCGGTGCTTACCGAATACGACGCGCTTTGCTACGAGTACGACAGCGTGATGGTGGTCGGACAGAGCATGGGCGGTGCGTTGTCGATTTTGTTGGCCACTGAACGACCGGAGTTGCCCGCGCTGGTGTTGCTGGCACCGTACGTGGGCATGCCGCGGAATCTGCAGTGGAAAGTATTCGGTGCCTGGGTCGCTCGCGTGGCACTCCCGTATCTGCGCAGTGAGGGTGGTGAGACGTCCATTCACGACCCAGTCGCCCGCGCCGAGAGCCTCGGCGCCGACGTGGTGACGGCGCGAACGCTCACGGAACTGCGTCGCGTGGCCGAAGACGCCGAGGCGGCGCTCCCGCGCGTCTGGGTGCCGACGCTCTATCTGCAATCACGCGAAGACAACCGTATTGCGGCACGCGATGCCGAGGCCCATTTCGCCGCACTCGGCAGCGCCGACAAGCGCCAGGAATGGCTCACGGGATGCGGGCACATCATTTCGGCCGACTATTGCCGCGACGAGGTGGCGTCGCTGACGGCTGATTGGTTGGACACGCACGTGGTGTAAGTCGGCGTTCGCGTCGCCATGCTGCCAAGAGCGAACCGCAACAGCCGGAACACGGAGACCACGGCTCTACACGGAAACAACACAGATAAGCAGAAAGCGCTTTTCGCTTATCTGTGTTGTTTCCGTGCAAATCCGTGATCTCCGTGTTCTGGCTGTTGCGGTGGCAGTTGCGGTGGCTATGCGTGCCTACGCTCGGTCGTCCGGCAGGAACCGCCGGCGTCCGTGCGAGCACCACCGCTGGCGCGCTCCGCGTGTCGGGCTAGTTTTCGTTGGCCGGCAGCCTCGCCGCCGGTGAAGTCCCCGACAACAATTATTCCGCTGACCCGCACGCCGCGTGATGTACACTCGCGACGGTGCACGTGTCCGCGTTTCGGAGTCAACGCATGGCTGATGTAACCTGCTCGCGCTGTGGTCAGACCCGAGAGGGTTTCGAACGTCCGCCGTTCCCCGGCGCCGTTGGTGCCAGAATTCTGGGCGAAATCTGCAAGGATTGTTGGGGGCAGTGGTTGAAGCAGCAGACCATGCTGATCAATCACTACGGACTCAATGTGATGGATCCGCAGGCGCGGACCTTCCTCACGCGCAACATGGATGCCTTCCTGTTCAAGAAGGGTGATGCTGAAGACGTCGACACCACCAAGCAGGGCACGATCAACTGGTGAGATCGTGCGGCGGTGCTGTCGGTCCATGCAAACGAAACGCCCCGCCCGGATGACTCCGGAGCGGGGCGTTCTTTTCGCGACAGCGTAGAAATCAGTTCACGCCGGCAATGTACCGGGCGAGTCGACCGCAACTCGCGCACGTCAACGTGACATGCGAATTCTGGGCCGGTGGATGCAGCACGGGATCACGTTCGATGTGACCCTCGCAAGATGGACAACTGAGCGGAAGTCCAGTACGGTCGGCCGCAATGAGATGCAGCGCCTGCGCTGGGTTGTACGTGTTCGGTCGTGGCTTACGCATCTCGCCTCATCGCGCAAAGTGCCCCGGCCATGATCCAGCGGCCGGCGAGGGAAAATGTAAAACACCCTTGCGAAATCTGGCACCGTCGAAACCGAAACTTCATTTGCAGGATGCCCCGTCGATGCAAGAAAACGGTCATACTGTAGGAACGAAGCATTCGGACCGGATGGTTCGGACGCCGACGTCTAGTCCCAAGCAGCCGGCCGGCGCCACAGCTTCCTCCCCAAGCGCCACGACCGCTTCGCGGACACTTCGATGTCGGTGCCTGGGGGGAACAGCTCCGGATCGGCCAGCTCGTCCACCATGTCCGTGGCCTTGGCCGATGCCTCGTCGGCCCAGTGGACGATCTCGGCTTCCACCGTCATGGGCTGCACCGGGCTGCCGAATTCGAGGGCGCCGTGATGCGACAGGATGAAGTGCAGGAGCTCATCGCGCTGCGCCACCGACAGCGCCAATCCCGAGTCGCGGAGCTTCCGGTCGAACATCAGGGCGCCCAATGTGACGTGACCCAGCAGCATACCCGTGGAGGTGTGCGCGAAGCCCTCCGGGGAGGTGGAGTACGCTTCGACTTTGCCGATGTCGTGCAGCATCGCGCCGGCCACCGCCAGGTCGGCGTTCGCCTTCCGCACGGTTGTGGCAATCGTCTTGGCGATCTTCGTCACCTCAAACACATGCAGCAGCAGGCCGCCGAGTTGTGAATGGTGGCCGTTTACCGCGCCTGGGGTGCGCTCGAAGCGTACGCGGAACTCGTCATCGGCAAAAAACAGATCGACGGCGGCCTTCACCGTTGGCGACGTGATCTTGGCGCGGAGGTCGTCAAAGGCGTCCCACACCCGCTCCGTTTCGACGTCGATCCGCGGCAGAAACTCCGTGGGATCGAACTGGTCCGACGGCAGGACCCGAAGTGGTGCCGTGACCGTGAGCTGGCGCTTGCCGGCGCCCTTGTCACCGAATGTGCCGATGTCGCCGATCACCTGCACGACCTTGCCGCGGTCGGCACCGAGGCACCAGTCCAGTTTTTCCGACCAGATCGGCGCCGTCTCAATGCTGCCGGAGCCGTTGGCGAGCGTGAGTACCACGAACGGCATTCCCGCCTTGGTCATCTTCTCGGCGCGGTCACGCACGAGGAACTCATGTTGTACCCGGTCGCCCACGGCGGCGGTACGCAGATCGAATCTCGACATGCCGAAACCTCGTGGACCTGTCTGACAGAGGGAAGGTGGTCGGGCGCCCTTGCGCCGTGCGCCCCCGTTGGAGAGGCTTGACGACATGGCAACCCGTACGCGTTCTGATTCTGTCGGCTCGGAAACGCCTCCCAATCCCGAAGCGCATGCGGTTGAGCTCGACGAGGCATCGTCAGCGGCCTTGCGGCTGTGGGTGATCATGTCGCGCGCGCATGCGGCGATCGCCGGCCATGCGTCAGCCGATGTGGCGCGTCACGGTCTCACCCTCGCGGAGTTCGGCATTCTGGAGGCCCTCTACCACCGGGGCCCGATGCTGTTGGGTGAGGTGCAGCGCCGCATTCTCGTATCGAGCGGGGGGATCACGTTCCTCGTGGATCGCCTGACCGCGAAAGGACTGGTCGAGCGGCGCACCTGTCAGGAAGACCGTCGAGCCCGCTACGCCGCGCTGACACCGGCCGGGACGGCGCTCGTAGCGAAGATCTTCCCCGAGCACGCGGCGCTGCTGACGCAGGTGATGGAGGGGCTCACGGTCGAGGAGCAATGCACCGCAGCCGATCTCCTGCGGGACCTCGGTCTCTTCGCCGGTGGCGACGCACACCCCACGCGCTATACCCGCTAACGCCGCTGCGGCACGTACCGTGGCGGTCAGTTCTTCCAGTCAGCGAGGAAGAGGTTCGTTTCGCCGGGCTTCGCATCGTGCCGGTTCGAGGCCCAAATCAGCGACTTGCCGTCGGGGCTGAACATCGGGAAGCCGTCGAAGTCACCGTTGGTGGTGATCCGCTCGAGGCCGGTTCCATCGAGTCCCACCAGATACAAGTCGAAATTGCGGCTGCGCGGATTGACGTGGTTGGACGAGAAAATGATGCGCGTTCCGTCGGGGGTCCACGACGGGCCGAAGTTCGCGCCGCCCAGTTTGGTGATCTGTCGCTGGTCGGAGCCGTCGGCGTTCATCACGAACAGCTCCATGCGATTCGGGCGGATCATGCGCTTGCCGAGCAGATCCTGATACGCCTTGAGCTCGGCCGGATCGGTGTAGTGCCAGGCGCGATACACGATTTTCTTGCCGTCGGGCGACCACCACGGACCGCCGTCATATCCCGGCGTCGTGGTGAGGCGTTTCACGTTGGTGCCGTCGACATTCATCGTGTAAATGTCGAGGTCGCCGTCCTTGAGCGACGTGAACACGATCGACTTCCCATCAGGTGACAGCACGCCCTCGGCCGTGTACACGCCGTAGTTGGTGAGGCGCTTGAGATCCTTGCCGTCGCGGCCGACGGTGTAGATGTCGAAGGGATCGATGCCCCACACGTAGCCCTGCGAGGGGTCGGGCTTCACGGGGCACGCGCTATCGGCCGCGTGCGTGGAGGCGAAGAAGAGGCGCTGGCTGCCCGGCAGGAACCATCCACAGGTGGTCTTGCCACCGACGGATACCTTGGTAAGGCCGGAGCCATCGCGGCGCATGACGTACTGCTGATCGCAGGTGCGGCCGTCGCGGGTGGACTGGAAGGTGATCCACTGGCCGTCGGCGCTGAAATACGCTTCGGCATTCTCGCCGCCATTCGTGAGCTGGCGGATGTTCGCGATGTGGGATTCCCCGCTGTCCGGGGCGATGACGTCGCCCATCGGGGCGGCATTGGTGGCCGCGCTGGAGCGCGACGTCGAGGTGCAGGCCGCCGCAAGGCTGGCAACTGCCACGAGTACCGGGAGGGGGGCAAAAAGACGCATGGGCTGAACCGTAGAGAGGTTCAGCCCATGCGGCAATTCAGTAGAGATACCTACCGGCCGACCGGCGGGCGGTCAGTTCCCACTGCGGCGGGCCACGCCCGCCTTGGTAACGGTCGGCGCGGCACCCGCTGCCGTGAAGACGTCCTTCTGGGTCGTGGACTTTTTGAGCAGGTCGATCGCGGCCCGCAGCTGGTTGTCGTCCTTCAGGCTGCGACGACGAACCAGCGTGTCGCCAAAGGCGATCTTGGCCACGCGATCTTCGATGGCGCGGTCGATATCCGGCGCGCCGCCGTCCCAGATGGCCTTGTCGATTTTGACGGTGTCGGCGACGAGCTTCTCGTACAGCGCTTCACGCCACGCCGGGTTCACCGCGAAGTCCGGCTTCACCTTGCCCTTCTGCCCTTCGGCAATCACGGCGATCTCGTTGAAGTACTTCTGGAAGCTCGGTGCGATGGCGCGACGGAACGCCTGCTCCGCGCTGGAGAGCGTGTCTGGGGCCACGATCACGTCGGGGGTGATGGCGCCACCGCCGTACAGCGTGCGGCCGCTTTCCGACTTGAAGGTGGGACGCGCCTTGCGCACCGAGTCGGTTTCCATGGAGTCGGGAAGCACTTCGGCGAACTGGCCATCCGCGTTCATTTTGCGCTCCTTCTGAATGGAGCGACCCGAGGGGGTATACCACTTGCCAGTCGTGATCTTGAGGGCGTAGCCGCCATCGAGATTGTAGACGGACTGCACGAGGCCCTTGCCGAACGAGGTGGTGCCCAGCACGAGCGCGCGGTCGTAATCCTGGAGCGCGCCGGCGACGATCTCCGACGCCGAGGCGGAGCCGCCGTCGACCAGCACGACCAACGGCACCTCGGGCGCGAGCGGATCTCGTTCGGCCACGAACTTCTGGAACTCGCCGCGGCCCCGCACGGAGAGCAGTTCCTTGCCCTTGGGAAGGAACAGGTTGGACATGGCGAAGGCTTCGTCGAGAATACCGCCCGGGTTGCCGCGCAGGTCGATGATGATGCCCTTGGCGCCGCGCTTGCCGAGGGCGATCACCGAGTTGGCGATGTCTTCGGTGGTCTGCTCGGAGAAGCGCGTAAGCGGGACGTAGCCGGTGCGATCGTCGAGCATCATGGTGTACGGCACCGCCGGCACGGTGATCTGGGCGCGCTTGAAGCTCATCTTGATGGGCTGACCAACGCCGATGCGGCCGAAGGTCACGTTGACCGGCGTCCCGATGGGGCCGAGCAGCTTGTTCTGGACCTGCTGCGTGTTGAAGCCACGCGCATTGGTCGTATCGATGATCATGATCTTGTCGCCTTCCTGCACCCCACCGCCCTCGGCGGGGGAGTTTGGGAAGACTTTATTGACGGTCACGTAATCGCCGACCTTCGAGATCTCCATGCCGATGCCGGCATAGCGCCCGTTGGTGTTGCGCGAGAACTCTTCGAGCTGCTTGGGCGTGAAGAGCTCGGTGTAGGGATCGTTGAGCTCCTTCACCAGGCCGCGCGCCGCCTTCTCGTAAAGCTGCTGGGCGTCGAGCGTGTCGACGTACCGCAGGGCGACGAACGTCAGCACCTGGTCGAGGAGCTGAGCTCCGCCACGCGTGGACCGCGCCTGCAGGGCAAAGCCCCCGGCGAGCACGGGGAGGAGGATCAGACTGGCCAGGGCGGCCTTACGGGTTCGTGTCATGCGGCTGCTCTTAAAGGAGGGACCGGGAAGAACTCTCTAGAATACGTACGCCTGCCGACTGCTGCTGTTCCGGTACGTCGCCGTCAGGTCTCTTCGCGGGGACGGGAGCCGAGGACGTAGTCCACGCTCCAGACCCGATCATACTGCCGAACGGCGATGTCTCTGACCAGACCGGCACTCAGCAGCATCTCGTGCGCCGGCTGGAGGACGCGCTGGAGGTGCGAAGGGTAGCGCTGCGTCAGCGGAAGCTGCTCGGCCAATCGCTCCAACGACACGCGCCACGACAGACGACCATCCGACCGGGCAACTTCGAGCATGCGATACAGCCGACGGGCGACAGGTGATGAGAGCGCGTGATAGCGCGCCGCCGACAGCGTGATGGTGTGACGAGCCGCCAGATTGGCGCGGACCGTGGCCGACAAGGTGACGCGGGCGTCGCCGGGTTCACCGGCCGCCAGGTTGCCAAACAGGTGCAGCTGCTCGCGATCGGCCACCCGTCGACGTTGCACCGAGACGGTGCTCAGCACCGTGAAGCTGATGTCCTCGTGGCCCGACTGCGCCGACCAGTACGCGCCGATCGATTCGAGGGTGGTCCGTTCCAGTCGCGACAGCGCGGCGCGCAGCTGCTCGTACGTGCGTCCATCGGCGCGTCGGCCCATGGAGCGCAGGAACGCATGCAGCGTAAAGGTGATCGCGCCGTCGGCGGGCGAGCCGGCCTCGTGGTAGCGGTGCAGCAGCTCCACGTACACGTCCTGATCGAATGTGCCGGGCAGCCGATCGCCGGGCGCGGGGATGACGCGCCACCGCCCACCGGTCTCTGTTGAGAACGAGACAGGCGTATCGTCGGCGGAATCGCTGAGGCGAAAGAGCGGGAGTTCCTCGAGGGAACGATCGAGGATCACCCCGCGCACTGCCGGGCGCTTGCGTGCAGCGAGTGTCATCGAGGGAGTAAGCTGTCCGCCCAACGGGACCGGCGCCAGTCTACGCCAGCGTTATCACTTGTCCGGAGACATTCCGCGCGAGCGTACTGGCGAGAAAGGTGATGACATCGGCCACCGACTCACGATCGACGTAGTCGGATTTATCGCCCATACTGGCGAGGTTGGTAGCGGTGCGGACGGCCGTCGGCGCGACGGCGTTGGCGCGGACGCCATGCGACTTCTCCTCGGCGGCCACGGCCCGCATGAGCGTCAGCACGCCGCTCTTGGCTGCGGCGTACGCGGCTCTCCCCTTCGGCGCGCCCTCCGGCAGCGCGGCTACGGAGCCGAAGTACACGAAGCTCCCCTGCGCGGCGCGCACGGCGGGGAGGAAGGCGCGTGTGGCACAGAACGCGGTCTCGAGGTTGATCATGAACTGCGTGGTCCACGCGGCGGGGTCGGTATCGCTGATCGGGCCGGTGACGGCGAAGCCGCCGGCCGCGCAGATCACTGCATGCACCTGGCCGCCGAACCGCGCCTGCGTGTGCTCGATCACCTGGTTGGCGGCGACCTTCGCGGCCTCGGCGTCGGCGAGGTTGGCGACATGCGCGCTTGCGGTGAATCCCTGTGCCGTGAGCCACGCCGCGCGGGCTTCGACCTCGGCCGGCTGCACATCGAGCAAGGCGAGCGTCGCGCCGCGCTGCGCGAAGGCGAGCGCGACTGCCTCACCGACCTGACCGGCACGTCCGACGCCGGTGATGACGATGAGCTTGCCGCTGAAATCGAGTGCGTCGGTCATTGGGCTTCTGTTGGATGTAGGAAACTGAGACAACGACTGCACATAGCAACCGCAAAAAGCAAACTGCAAACGGCAACAGCTGGAACACGGAGACCGCGGATTGGCACCGAAACAACACGGATAAGCGAAAAGGCGCGGTTTGCTTATCCGTGTTGCTTCGATGTCGATCGGTGTGATCCGTGTTCTGGCCGTTGCTGTTGCAGTTTTCGTTGCCGTTGCGAACTACTTCGCCAGCAACTCGCGGATGGCATCGGCCGTGGCTTCGAGGCACAGCGCGAGTCGGTCGGGCGTGTGGTCGCCCATGTGACCGATGCGGAAAGTGCTGCTCTTGAGTTTTCCGTAGCCGCTGCCGATCACGAAGCCGCGCTTCGCGACCCCCTTCACGATGTCATCACCTTTGAGTGTCGCAGGCAATGCGATCGCGGTGACGGTACTGCTGCGAGCGTGCTCGGGCGCGTACACGCAGAACGGTTGGCCCGTTTCTTCGCGCAGCCGTCGCAGCCACGAGTGCGTCATGTTGGCCATCTCGGTGTGACGCGCCCAGCGTGCCTCGATGGTTTCGCGTGCGATGTGCTCGCCCTGCACCGCCGTGGCGTACAGCAGCGAGATCGCCGGCGTGCTTGGCGTTTGGTTCTTATGAACGAACTCCTCGAATTCGACCATGTCGAAATAGAGTCCACGCGCCGTGGCCTGGCTGGCTTGTTCGATGTAGCGTGCGGAGGCCACGCCGAAGGCGAGGCCTGGCGGCAACGCGAGCGCTTTCTGCGAGCCCGTGAGCACGAAGTCGAGGTCCCAGGCATCGGTTTCGACTGGCACGCCACCGATGCCGGTGACCGAGTCGACCAACACCGCCGCGCCATACTGATGGGCGAGGGCGGCGAGTTCGGGCAGCGACGTCAGCGTGCCCGTGCTCGTTTCGGAGTGGACGACGGTGATGGCTGAGAAGCGGCGTTCGCGAAGGGCGCTTTCGACGACATCAAGCGGAACGGCCCGATGCCAGTCGCCGCCGATCACGCGCGTTTCACGACCACAGGCCAGCGCAATATTTGCGAACCGCTCGCTGAAGGCGCCGTTCACCATCGACAGAATCGGCCCGGGCGCCGCGCAACGGATCGCGGCCTCCATGAGTCCGGTGGCCGACGAACTCGACACATACACCGGGCGCGTGGTCCGGAAGATCGGACGCAGCCCCTCCTGCATTCTGGCGAACAGCGCTTCGAAGATCGCGCCGCGGTGCGGCAGCATCGGGGCCAGCATCGCCTCGAGCACTTCGCGCCGCACCTCGGTGGGTCCGGGAAGGAAGAACGTACCGAAGTCGGACATGGGGCGCCTTACCTCGACGAAGCCGGTTGGAAGAGCAACGGATACAAGGCGGCGAAGCTGTCGGCTTCGGCATCGGCCACCGCCACCACGTTCTCGCGGCGCGCGACGCCGGTGTAGGCGATGAACTCCGTGACGACACCACGCACGGCCGCATCGGTGGAACCGTCGCCGATCATCACGGTCGGCTTGGCCAGCCCGAGCTGATGTACCGTGAGCGGCTTACCGCGCTGCGTGGACAGCGGCTGATCGCCATCGAGCAGGCTCATGGTGCCGTCGCTGTCGCGGGCGAGCGTCACGGCGTGCACGCGATCGGTGGGCACGCCCAACTGCAACGCGATCGGGACGATGGCGATGCGTAATCCCCCGCTGAGCAGGTGCACCTGACAGCCGGCGCGCTGCAACAGCGTGATGAGTTCCTTCACGCCCGGTTGCAGCGACTCCCGATATGCCTCGGCCAGCGAGATCAGCTCGCCGGCCGTCGGACGGATGCGCTCGAGTCGACGGGTGTACACCGCTTCGATCGGGATCTCGCCGGCCATGGCCTGCGCCGTGAGCGCTTCGCTCTCACGGGCCACGTCGGGGTCGCGTCGTGCGGCCAGCCAGTCGATCCCCTCGATCGCGCAGACCGTGGAGTCGACATCGAAAATGACCGTCTTGAATCGCGGGCGTCGAAGATCGACCGCCGGAGCCGTGGTGGTGGTGTTCACAGCACGTTGCCTTGCGCGAGCAGACCGAGGGGGTCGAACTCACGCTTGATCGCGTGCATCACGCGCAGTTGTGCGGGGCTGGCCTGCATGGGCAGCCATCGGCGTTTGAGCTTGCCGATGCCGTGCTCGGCGGCCACGGTGCCGCCCATCGCGATCACTTCGCGCAACGTGGCCTCGACCACGCGTTCGATGCGATGCAA
>JBBARJ010000094.1:0-10699 GCA_040399825.1 Gemmatimonas sp. | reverse complement strand
TCGCCGTGATCCGATCGCTTCGCCTCGTTCTTCCCGCCATTGCGGCGGTTGCTGCGCTCTCCGCGCTCGTGGTGCCGCGCGATGTGGCTGCTCAGGCCACCTTCCCCAGCGGCGCGGTGCAGGGGCCGCGGTGGCGGCACATCGGTCCGTTCCGCGCCGGCCGCACGAAGAGTGCGGTGGGCGTACCCTCGCAGCCGAACGTGTTCTACATGGCGGCTACCAACGGCGGCGTCTGGAAGACCAACGACGCCGGTCGCACGTGGAATCCGATCTTCGATGCGCAGCACACCGGTTCGGTTGGTGCGGTGGAAGTGGCGCCGTCCAATCCGAACATTCTGTACGTGGGCAGCGGAGAAGGGCTGCAGCGCCCCGATCTGAGCACCGGCAATGGTATGTATCGGTCGGACGACGCCGGTCGCACCTGGACGCATCTGGGGCTCCGTGACGGGCAGCAGATCCCACGCATCGCGATCGACCCCACCAACCCCGAGCGGCTGTTCGTGGCGGTGCTGGGGCATCCGTACGGCCCGAACGCCGAACGCGGCATTTATCGCTCGGTGAACGGAGGGCAGTCGTTCGAGCGCGTGCTGTTCAAGGACGAGAACACGGGCGGGGCGGATGTGGTGCTGTCGCCGACTGATCCGAATACGGTGTACGCGGTGCTCTGGGAGGCGCGGCAGGGGCCGTGGGAGAACGCGGCGTGGAGCGGCGCCAACTCCGGCCTGTTCAAGAGCGTGGACGGCGGCGCGACGTGGACCCAGCTCGCGGGCGGACTCCCGACCACCGCCGATGGGCTCGGCCGTCTGGGGATCGGCATCAGCCCCAGCAACCCGCGGCGCCTCTACGTCACCGCCACGGCCGGTGCCAAGAGCGGTCTCTATCGCAGCGACGACGCCGGCGCGACGTGGACGCGTACGACCACGGACAATCGCATCTTCGGACGTGGCGACGACTTCGCGGCGGTGACCGTGGACCCACGCGATCCGAACACGCTGTACTCGATGAACGTGGTGGCGTGGAAGAGCACCGACGCCGGCGTGACGTGGACGGCGTTCCGCGGCGCGCCGGGCGGCGATGACTATCAACGCTTGTGGATCAATCCACTCGTGCCGACCACGATGCTGCTAGTGGCCGATCAGGGCGCGGTGATCACGGTCAACGACGGCGAGACGTGGAGCTCCTGGTACAACCAGGGGACCGCGCAGTTCTATCACGTGACGGCCGACAACGTGTGGCCATATCGCGTGTGCGGCGGCCAGCAGGAATCCGGCTCGGCCTGCGTGAGCAGTCGCGGCAACGACGGCAGCATCACCTATCGCGACTGGCGTCCGGTGGGGGCGAGCGAGTACAGCTACGTGGCGCCGGATCCGCTCAACCCCGATATCGTGTACGGTGGCACGGTCACGCGATTCGATCGTCGCACGGGACAGACGCAGAACGTGAGTCCGTCCATCGGGCGCACGCGCGGCGCGGCTGGCAGCGGCCCCGATTATTTCCGCGGCGTGCGTACCATGCCGATTCTCTTTTCGCCGATCAATCCGCGCAAGCTGTACTACGGCACGAACGTGGTGTGGAGCACGGTGAATGGCGGCACCACCTGGAAGCGCCTCAGCGACGATCTGTCGCGTGAAACGTGGGAGGTCCCGGCCAGCGTGGGCAAATACACCAACACGCCGGGTGCCAAGCCGACGCGACGGGGCGTGGTGTACACGATTGCGCCCAGCTACGTGGATTCAAACACCGTGTGGGCTGGTACCGACGACGGTCTGATTCACATCACGCGCAACGGTGGGGCGACGTGGCGCAATGTGACCCCGCCGCAGATCGGTGCGTGGTGGAAGGTGTCGATCATGGACGCGTCGCACTTCAGCGCCACGACGGCGTATGCGGCCGTGAACACGCTGCGCCTGGATGATCTGCGGCCGCACATCTATCGCACGCGCGACGGGGGCGCCACGTGGACGGAGATCGTGAACGGCATCGCCACCGACGCACCCATCAACGTCGTGCGCGAAGATCCGAAGCGGCGCGGGCTGCTGTATGCGGGCAGTGAAACGCAGGTGTGGTTTTCGCTCGACGATGGCGACCACTGGCATACACTGCGTGGCAACATGCCGGCGATCTCGATTCGTGACTTGATCATCAAGGACGACGACATCGCCGTTGGGACACACGGCCGCGGTTTCTGGATTCTGGACAACACCACGGCGCTGCGGCAGTGGAGCGAGGTCACCGCGAGTGCGCCGGCCACGCTGTTCAAGCCGGCGGTCGCCACGCGGGTACGCTACTCGATGTATACCGACACGCCGGTGCCACCCGATGAACCGCGGGCCGAGAATCCACCCGATGGGGCGATGATCGACTACTACCTGTCACGCGATGCGCAGTCGGTGACGCTCGAGATTCTCAATGCGACCGGTCGCGTGTTGCGCCGCTTCGCGAGTACTGATCCCACCCCCGCACCGAGCGATGCCGGCAACTGGCCGCGCTACTGGTTTCGCCCGGCCACCGCCCCGAGTGCGAAGGCGGGATTACAGCGCTTCACGTGGGATCTGCACTACGCGCGGCCGAGCCGCGAGTGCTCGCTGCCGATCTCGGGCACACCGTACAACACGAAGTGTGAGCCCGAGGGGCCGTGGGTGATGCCGGGTGTGTACACGGCGCGGCTCACGGTCGATGGCGCGGTGCAGTCACAGACGTTCACGGTGCGGATGGATCCTCGCGTGAAGACGGCTGGCTCCGCGTTGCGGCAGCAGCACGATCTGTCGGTGGCGCTCTACGACGCGATGATTGAGGCGGAGACGCTGGCGACCGAGGCCCGCACCGGCGGGCGTACGGCGTTTGCGGGGCAGGATGGGTTCGGTGGCGTGGCCGCGTCGCATCAGGCCGTGATCGATGCGTTGCAGGACAGCGACGTGCCGGCGACCGACGTGATGGTGCAGGCGGCGCGGGCACGGCTGGGGGCCTACGCCGCGCTCAAGGCGCGGTGGGTGGCGAAGTAGCGGGCGGTGGTGCCGTGTGTCCCGGCGGGGGACCGTCGGGATGCATGGCGCACGCCGGCGGCTGCTCGATGGTGTAGGTGAAGTTCGCGATCCGCCACACCGAGCCGACCTGCACCAGGGTGAGCAGGTCGATGCCGCAGTGCGACCACTTCCCCTCGGCCCACAAGTCGTAGGGCATCCACACCGACGCGATCGTGCCGGCCACGCGCATGATGGGGTTGTAGCCACGCTCGATGATGGGCGCTCGCTTGCCCGTGGCGCGCTGGGCCGCCACGGTTCGCACGGTGTAGCTGCCGCCGCGACCCGCCCGCTCCTGCGCGGGGAAGAACTGCGCCTCGGGGATCATGAGGTCGGAGAGGGCGATCATGTCGCCGCGGTTGATGTGCAGGAGTGCCGAATCGACCACGGCCATGACGGCCGATCGTGTGGCGGTCGTCGGGCCCGCTGTCTTGCCCGGGAGCGACGCGCAGCCGGTCAGGGCGGCCAAGAAAAACAGGGTCGCACGTGCTGCGTGCATGCGTTGGTGGGCGAGGGGAGGAGGTTGACTAGCCAACGCGACCTGATGTTGGCGGTGCGACGAACCGGCGGGAATGCTGTTCGTAGGCGTGCGCCATCGCGAGCAGTGTTGCATCGCTGCCGGGAAGGCCCACGAACGACAGATTGCCCGCGGGCATGCCGTTCGCGCCGTAGCCGGCCGGGACGGAGACCTCGGGCAGTCCGAGCCAATTGCCGTAGCCGAGCGTGGTGCGCACATCCGGCCACGGATCGGTAGCGGCGGGCGCTCCGAACGGCATCGTGGGATAGATCATGGCCTCGATACGCTTCGCACGAAACGACGCGGTCAGCTCGGCCACGATGGCTTCGCGCGAACGGGCGAACGACAGGCTCGCGGCGTCTGCCTCGTATGGCTGCGTGATCAGCGCGTTCATGGTGTCCCACTCGGCGGGGAGAACGTCGTAGAAGGCGCGAAAGGCGGCGAGGCCGCGCTTCACATTCTGCTCGGCCGTTCGCGCTGCGTCCCCGCCTTGCCCGGCGAAGTAACGCAGCAGCGCGTTGGCCGTTGGTGCAGGCGCGTTGTGATTTGGGGCGACATCACCGCGTGCCTTCGCGGCAGCGGCGAATTGCTCGCGTACATCGGCACGGTTCACCGATGGCACGAACGGTTCGATGATCGCCCCAGCGCTTGCGCAGTCGGCTACGGCGCGGTCGAAGACGGCGAGTGCATCGGCGGTCATCTGCGCGCGCGGCACGTGAAACTCCACGAGTCCCAATCGCGCGCCCTTGAGCGCGTCGTCGCGGAGCGCGCCGAGCAGCCCGTGCGCATAGCGGATGCGATCAGCGAGGCCATCCGATGCGTCGGGGCCGGCGATCACGTCCAGCATGAGGGCGGCGTCCTGCACTGTGCGCGCCAGCGGGCCGTGCGTATCGAGATATGGCCACGTGGGAATGACACCCGTGCGCGGTACCAGCCCGAACGAGGGCTTCATGCCGACGACGCCGGTGAACTGCGCCGGTATGCGATTGGAGCCCCCGTCATCGGTTCCGAGGGCGGCGAACGCCATCCCGCAGGCCACGACGACGGCCGATCCGGCGCTGGAGCCGCCGGGCGTACGCAGTCCGTCGCGGTCGTGCGGATTGCGCACCTGTCCTGAGAGGGAGCTGGTCCCGTTGCCACGGTAGGCGAAGTCGTCGGCGGCGGTCTTCCCAAGCAGGACCGCCCCAGCCGCGCGCAATCGTTGTACTTCTAGGGCGTCGCGCGTGACGGCCTCGGGAAACAGCCTCGCCCACTCGGCGCTCGACGCGGTGGTGGGCATGCCTCGCATGTCGTAGATCGATTTCGCGAAGAGCGGGACACCGTCGAGCGGCCCGAGGAGGGCGCGGCGTTTTGCGCGCGCGTCCGAGGCGCGGGCTTCCTCGAGTGCGGTGGTGGCGAGTTGATCGATCGCGCGCAGCACGCCGTTGTCGGCGCGACAGCGGGCAAGCGCTGCCGTGGTCACCTCAACGGCCGAGAAGTCCCCGCGAAGGCGGCCGGCCTGATACTGCGCCGTGGTGCCCGCGAGCGGGTCGTCGGCGCGGTGTGGCCAGCCCGCGATCGGGATCGCGAGCAGGGCGCTGAGTTGCGCAAGGGCTTCACGGCGCGTGGGCGACATGGCGAGTGTGGCCGGAATGAGAGAGTGAGGCGCGTGGAGGCCGCGGGCAGACGCCGGAAGATGCGAGAGGTCAGGGGCGCTCGCCAGCCAACGTGCCCGGTCGGTCCGTTACGAGAACACCGCGTGCTCGCCGCGATCGTCCGTGACGTCGCCGCGCAGCCGCTTGGCAAAGAATTCCACCAGCGTGTCTTTCCCGGTCGATGGCGTCGCAGACGCGTCGTAGCGTTGGGCCGCGTCGTCCCAGACGAGCATGGACTCCGTGGCGTAGTAGCGGCCGATGCGGGCCAGCTGTGCCTTGTCGGCCAGTGGAGGAATAGCCCGTCCGAGCACCGTGAGTACGGCGATGATCACGTCCAGCAGCGCCACGTGCACGTGCTTGAATCGGGGCTCCCGTCCGAGCAAGGCGAAGAGCTGCTCGCCCTGTTGGCGTGGCGTCTGCGCCTCGCCGGGCCCACCGATCGGCAGTACGCGATTGTGCCGCGCGGGATCGGTCAGACAGCCGGCGATGAACTCGGCGAGGTCGTCGTCGCTGATCGGTTTGCAGGAGGTGAGTGTGCCGTTGCCGAAGACCAGGAATGGCTTGCCCTGCCTCACGCGATCCACCTGTCCTGACAGTGACTTGAAAAACGCGGTCGGACGCACGATGGACCACGTCAGTCCGGAGTCCATGAGGGCGCGCTCGAAGGCCAGCTTGGCCTCCTGAAAGGCCAACCGCGGCTTCTGCACGCAAATGGCCGACAATAACACCATCTGCGGCACGCCGGCATTCTTCGCCGCATGAAGCACGTGGAGATGGGCCTGATGGTCGATGGCCCAGGCATCGCGTGGTGTGCCGGTGCGCGATGCCATGCAGGAGATGACGGCGTCGAACCGTTCACCCATGAACCCATCGCGGTCGATAGACGCAGGATCGCCGACATCCCCCTCGCGCACGGACACGCCTCCTGCTGCGGTCGCGCCGGCGTCGCTCGCATCACGGCGAGGACGGCCGAAGCAGACGACCTCATGTCCGTGCCGGACGAGCGCACGTACGGTGGCTCGACCGATCGTGCCGGTGGCGCCGAGCATGAATACGCGAAGAGGCGGACGTGGGATCATGATATAAACATGCCTCTGGCCGGGTCCGCTGGGAATGCGGAAACACCCGAGGTAAGTTGCGGCGTCTCCTTCCGGACCCGCGAACGCCCATGAACGACATCACGATCGAGAATGACGGCCAGGTGCTGGCGGCATCGGTGTACGGCCAGCCGGACGCACCACCGGTCTTGTTGTTGCACGGCATCAGCAACAGCCGCGATGTGTGGTACGACTGGGCGGTGGAGTTGAGCGATCGCTATCGCGTGTATGCGCTCGATTTTCGGGGACATGGACACTCGGCACGGGCCGAGCGCTACGGCATCGCGGATTACCTCTCGGACGCCGAGGCGACCCTGCGCGCGATCGGCACGCCGACGCGGGTGGTGGGACATTCGCTCGGCGGCGTGGTGGCCGGCGCGCTCGCGCAGAGCGACAGTGCGCTGGTGCACTCGGTGCTGATGCTGGACCCGGCGTGGTATTTCGGGAATCCCGAAGAATTTCATCGGACGGTGTATCCCCGTCGCTTTGCGCTGCTGATCGGTCTGATCACGCAACTGCGTGCGGCGCAGGCGCCGCTCGATGCGTGGTACGCGGCGATAGCGAATACGCCCCATCCGTCCGGGGGCGTCTTTGCGGATCATATGGGACATCGGCAGATCCTGAGTCATGCGTCGGCGTTGCAGCGTCAGGATCCGGCCTGCTGGGGAATCCCGGTGCAGGAGATGTTCGCCTCGCTGGACACGGCCCAGCCGTTTCGTCGGCCGACGCAATTGATCCGCTGTGACGCAACGCTGGGCGCGGCGTTCGTCGACGAGCACGCCGACTTGATTTTGTCGGTGAATCCAACGCTCGAGATCACGCACTACGTGGGCTCGGATCATTTTCCGCAGCGTACATACGCGTTTGCGGAGCGATTTCGCGGTGATCTTGAGCGATTTCTGCGCGACGAGCCTACACCATGATTCAGGCGGTCTGATGCGACGATTGTTTGCTCCCCTCTTGGCGTTGCTGCTGGTCACGTCCGCTCCGCTGGTGGCGCAGGGCTATCCGCCGAGTCAGCGTGGGACGGTCGCGCAGCGCGTGGCGTTCACTGACGTCTCGATCGAGTACGGTCGTCCCACGGCCCGCGGACGAGCGCTATTCGGCGCGTTGGTGCCGTGGGACAGCATCTGGCATCCCGGGGCTGATCTCGCCACGCAGATCACAGTGAGCCGCGACATTCTGCTGGATGGCGCGCCGGTGGCGAAGGGCACCTACACGGCGTGGCTGATTCCGCGCGCGACTGGTTCGTGGACGTTCATCCTGAATCGCTCGAAGAAGATCCAACACACGCCGTACCCAGGCGCGATGTCTGATGCTCTGCGTCTGGAGGTCATGCCGGACCAAGCCACGTCGGTAGAGACGCTGACGTACCAGTTCCCGATGGTGTTGCGCGACGAGGCCACGCTGCGATTGCAATGGGGCACGACGGGCATCGCGATGAAGATCAAGGCACCCTACCGACCGGAATAATCGCGTCGGATTCCCCCTTCAGGAGATTGCATGTTCAAGAAGTTCGCCGCCGATGCCCTCGGCCTCAGCGATATCGGCGTCATCGTGGAATCCAAGGACTTCGACAAGGTCGATGCCGACGATTACCTGTTTCACGAAGATCAGGAGAAGATCTATTTTCTGATCAAGTCGAGAAAGGACGAGTACTGCTTCACGAATCTGGCGCTCATTCATGTGGACGGCGAATCCGCGATCTCGGCCAAGCGCGTGATCCGTCGCTACGATTACGCGCAGTACCCGATCGCCAACGTGTCGATCGAGACCGCGGGCACGGTGGACCTCGATATCGAGCTCAAATTCACGATCGGCGACAAGCTGTTCAGCATCGACGTGCGCAAGAGCCATCTCGAGGCGCTCAAGGACATGTACAAGACGCTGCACACCATCGGCAAGCTGCAGAAGCGTGATGAAGTGGGACGCGCGCACGCCATGACGGCGGCCTCGGTGCTCGGTGCGATGATGAAGCTGAACAACACGGTCACCGACCCGGCGTCGGTGGTGAGCCATTACCGCGCCGTGCTCGATGCGATGAACGACGCGGTGCGCGACGATCATACGCGCAAGGATTTCAGTGCGATCTTCGAGAAGTATATCCACGCGTGATGCGTCGGTGATCGCCTCGAAGGCGTCGCCCTATTGTTGCCGTAGGCTGAGCCGCCAGGCTCACGCTCCGGTGCGCACGGCTGGTCTTAAACAGGGAGGGCTGCAAGGATGAAGCGAATCGGACTCGCATTCGGAGCCGTCGTGATGCTCGCCGCCGTCGCGCGGGCATTGCCGGCGCAACCAGTGCGCCCCCGCTTCTTGGCGGTACAACCGGAGTTGTTCGCCGCGGGCGGAGCGCTGGCCAACGCCGTCGCCGACATCGATCAGGATGGCGATCTCGACCTGTTCGTGGGATTTAACGGTACGCCGAACCGGCTGTATCTGAACACGGGTGGCACGTTCCGCGATATCGCCGTCGACGCCGGTGTGGCCGATGCGCGCGCCACGCGCGCGGCCGCGTGGAGTGATGTCGATGCCGATGGCGACCCCGATCTGCTGCTGGGATTCACCCCGGGGGCTGGCCCGGTGCTTCGCCTGTACCGCAATGATGGTACGCGATTCACCGATATCACCGCGGCGAGCGGGCTGACGGTGGAGACCGGCGCCGTGCGTCAGCCGGCCTTTCTCGATGTCGACGGCGACGGGGATCTGGATCTGTTCGTGGCGTTCCGTGATCGTGCGAATATGCTGTTTCGCAACGGCGGTGGCGTATTCACGGACGTCGCCGCGAGTGTCGGACTGGCCGATGCGCGGAAGAGTGTGGGCGCCGTCTGGTTCGATTACCAGCAGGATGGCGATCTCGATTTGTACGTGGCGAATCAGGATGGTGATGCCAACGGCTTCTTCCGCAACGACGCTGGCACCTTCACCGATGTGGCGGAGTCGCTTGGGCTCGCGTGGGGCGGACGAGGAGCGAAGTTGGCCACGCAGGGCACGGTGCGGCCCTGCGTCGCCGACGTGAACAACGATGGCGTGGCCGACGTGTTTTCGGCCAACTACGGACCCAACGGCCTGTTTCTGGGGGCGGCCGACGGCTCGTTCCGCGACGTGAGCACGACGTGGGGCGTGGCGATCGATGGACGATACGATACCTGTGCCTTCGCCGACATCGATCATGACGGCCTGCTGGATCTCTATGTGAATGGCACCGTGTCGGCCACGGAGAGCTTCCGAGACTATTTGTTCACGCGCGCGGCGGCGACTGCTCCTGCCGCATTCGTGGAGGTGACGCCTGACAACCTGCTGGCGCTCACGGCGAGTCACGGCGTGCAGTGGGCCGACGTGGATGGCGACGGGGCACTCGATCTGGCGCTGGCGGGATCGCGACCGGAGGCATCGCATCCGATCCTGCGCAATGCGCTGCCGGCAGCGGTGGCGCGACGATCGCTGCAGGTTCGTGTGGTCGACGCGAAGGGCCGCGCCACGATGGCCGGTGCGGAGGTGCGCGTGTATGCGGCGGGGACACGCACGCTCCTGGCCACGCGATGGGTGGATGCCGGCTCCGGCTACGACGCGCAGAGCGACATGCCGGTGCACGTGGGCCTCACGTCGATGAAGCCGGTCGATGTGGAGGTCACGGCGCTCATCGCGGGAACGCGTGCAAAGACGATGGTGCGGCGCGTGTCGCCGGCCGCCTATGCGAAGCGCGTCCTCGTCGTGCGGGCGGTGTCGGCGCCGGTTGGGCGCGGGACTCGGTAGCGCCGCACGCGGTAGTGCCGCACGCGGTAGCGCCGCACACAGCGTGGTGCGAATGCGAGCGGCCCGAGGCCGCTCGCACGACTACCCGGGCCGCGTCTCGTTGCGCGGGCCTCGACGGTTCACGCTCTCCTTCCGCCGATCACCGGTGCCTCGCCGCTCGGCGCTGATGCGCATCTCCAGCGTGCGCACGTGGGCAACGCCTGTGGGCGGAGCCCCATGCACCACCGTGACGCGCTCACCAAAATGCTCGCTCAATCCAATGCCGAGCCCTTCCACCAGCGAGGCCAGTTCGGGCGGTCCGCTGAATCGAAGGCGCAACGTATCCGGCTCCAGCAATTCCACGTCGAGCACCGGCTCGTCTACTAGGGACATGAGCGCGCCCAGTGTTCTCGGCAGCGAGCGGCTGACGCTCAGAATCACTGACATCGCGGTGGGCTGATCTTTCGCCATCGCGGGGAATTCCACGAGCACCGGCGCGACGAGCCGACGGCCAACGAGCAAAAACACCGTCTGCGGGGCGACACCGCGCACGGCCGACAACGCGTGCAGAAACACGGACACCTGCTCGACGTCGGACGACGGGTTGCCGAAGCGCTCGGTGGCCAGCGTACGTGCCGCCGCCAGATCATCCGACCCGAACTCCAGCCCGACGAGCGCTTCTATCATCGCTCGAATTTT
>JBBARJ010000093.1:0-10931 GCA_040399825.1 Gemmatimonas sp. | reverse complement strand
AACGACGCGAATATTCGCGTGCATGCACTGACCACGGCGCGTGAGATTCTCGCCGATTTTCCGGATGGCGTGGATTATCTGATTACAGGCGTGGGGACCGGCGGTCACATCACCGGCTGCAGCGAAGTGCTGAAGCAGCACTGGCCGGCGATGAAGACGTACGCGGTGGAACCGGCGAAGTCGGCGGTGATCAGCGGTGGGGCACCTGGGCCGCATCGCATTCAGGGGGTCGGGCCGGGCTTCATTCCCGACAACCTGCATCGCGACACCCTCGATGGCGCCATTCAGGTCACGGAAGAAGCGGCGTTCGAGTACACCCAGCGTTCGGCGCGCGAAGAGGGCATTCTCGTCGGCATCTCGAGTGGTGCGTCGCTGGCGGCGGTGGCGCAGAAGATCCCCGACATGGCGGACGGCGCGCGTGTGCTCACGTTCTGCTACGACACCGGCGAACGGTACCTGTCGATTGACGGGCTGTTTCCCGCATGACGATGTGGCGGCGTGTCATGACGGCCAGCGTGCTGTTTATGCCGGCGTTGGCGAGGGCGCAGGTACCGGTGACGCCGAAGGCGGCACCGACGGTGGCACCGACGGTGGTGACACCGAAAGTCACGCGCGCCGATCTCGCGGCCGCGTACATGCGCGTGGATGCGGCGTACACGCAGCGGGAGATCGCGAAGACGTTGCCGGACAGTCTGCGCGCTGTGGTGAACCGTACGGTGGACCGCGCAGCATTGAGTTTCTTTAGCGGGCAGTTTGCGGCGGCCGTCAGCACGATCGATGCCGCCGCCGCGCAGCTGACTGGCGCGGCCTCCATTCCGCCCGCGCCACCAGCCGGGCCGCGTTCGTTGAACGGTGCGCCGGCCAGTGCCGCGCGCGACGAGTATTTGGCACGACTGGCGGCGGTGGATAGCACGGGGTCGCTGGCGCAAGCGCTGTTGTCCACCCGCGAGCGTGCCAAGCTGCTGGTGGACGTGCCGTCGCCCGAGCGGAGTGCCGAGTTCCTGAACGATCCCGCGAAGTTGTCGCGCGATCTGGCGCGTGAAGTGAGCGTGCTGGAACGCGGACGTGATCCATTCATCGGTCTGGTGGGCGATTTCTGGCGCGTGTACCGCGGTGCGAACAACACGCTTGTGCCGATGCGCCTTGTGGCGCCGTCGTCGGCGAATGTGCGCAAGCCGGTGGGTGTGCTGCTCGTGCTGCACGGCGCCGGCGGCGACGAGAACATGTTCGTCGATGCGTACGGCAGCGGCATTATCACGAAGCTGGCGGCCGAGCAGCGGCTGATTCTCGTGTCGCCCAAAACCGATGTGTTCGGCACCTCGCCTGAGCATTTCGATGCGTTGATGACACTGCTACGCAACGAATTCCGCATCGACAGCTCGCGGGTGTATTTGATCGGGCATTCGATGGGCGCCGGTGCGGCGGCGCGGTTAGCGCAGGCGCGTCCAGCACAGTTCGCGGCGGTGGCCATGCTGGCTGGCGGCAGTCCGATCACGGCGCCGAATGCGCCGCCGTCGCTGTTCGTGGGGGCGGAACTCGACGGCATCATTCCCGCCGCGCGCGTGGAAGCGGCCGCCAAGGCCACGCCTGGTGCCACGTACGAATTGTTCCGTTACGAGGGGCATCTGCTGATGGTGGGGAACGGGGTGCGGCGCGCCGTGCCCTGGCTCGTGACGCACAGCCGCTAGCTGAACGGCATCCGTCATGGCCAATCGTCCGCTCATTCTGCTGCATGGGTACAGCGCCGACGGCCACGCGTTCGCCACGTGGCGCACGCTGTTGCGCGCGGCCGGATGGACGGCGGAGCAGCTGTGCACGGTGAGCTACGAATCACTGACCAACGACGTGTCGGTGCGCGATATCGCCGAGGGCTTTGACAAGGTGCTGCGGCAGCGCGTGGGGCTGGCTGACGACGAGCCGTTCGATGTCATGGTGCACTCCACCGGGATGCTGGTGTTGCGCGCGTGGCTGACCCGACGCGGCATGACGGCGCAACGGCGCGCTCGTGTGAAGCACGTGATCGCGCTGGCACCGACGACGTTCGGATCGCCGCTGGCCCACAAGGGGCGCAGCTTTCTGGGCGCGCTGGTGAAGGGACGCAAGCAACTGGGTCCCGACTTTCTCGAAGCGGGCGATCAGGTACTCGAGGCGTTGGAGCTGGGGAGCCGGTTCAACTGGGAGTTGTCGCACACCGACTTGTTCGGCACCGAACGCTTCTATGACGCGACGCGGACCACACCGTACGTGTTCGTGTTCTGTGGCGCGCGCGGCTATCGCGGACTGGGTGCGCTGGCGAACGGCCCCGGTACTGATGGGGCGGTGCGGTGGGCCGGCTGCGCCTTGAACAGCCGCAAGGTGGTCCTCGATCTCTCGGTCGATTGCGCGGACAACGCGCGCGTGCAGCTCTTGGATTGGACACAGGACGACGTGCCGATGCATCCGATCGCGAACGTGGATCACGGTAGCATTCTTTCCGCGCCGCCGCCGGCGCTCCAGCAGATGGTGATCGATGCGCTGCGGGTGTCGTCGCGCCCGTCGTATGCCACGTGGTGTGAGCGCGCCGACGCGGCGGTGCGCGAGACGCGCGAGGCGATGGTGCCGTGGCAGCAGTTCGTCGTGCGGGCCGTAGATGAACGGGGCGACGGGATTCGCGACTGGAATCTGCAGCTGGGTCTCCGCGACGGCGCCACGCTGGAGCCGTTCACGCAGGACGTGCACGTGTACAGCAGTGACCCGAGCTACCGCAGCTTTCACGTGAATCTTTCACAGTTGAAGGATTCGGCGGTGTTGAGCGGGCGTCCGCGGCGGCTTACCGCGCAGTTGTACGCGAGCACGGGGACCCAGCGCGTGCTGTACAGCGGCGCGATGGTTGAACCCGTGGGCAACGCTGCCACCGGCTCTGCCGGCAACCGCGTCGGCGTCGAGGCCCCGAATCGCGCCGGTACGTGGTACGGGTCACTCGATCTCTCGAGTGTGTTGCCGGGTGGCGCCGTGCGATTCTTTCATCCGTTCACCACCACGTTCATCGAGTTACGCCTCGATCGCGAGCCGCTGACCGGCCCCGGCATGGTGGTGCGGCTCCACGAGTCGGATGAGTAGTCCGGTCGCAATATTTTTCAGCTGACCTTGTGATGACCTCCGACTCTCTCCGTATCACCGGCGCCCAGATCTCGCCGATGTTCGAGTTGATTCCGCCGGGGATCGCGGAAATGGACGCCGCCTACGCGGCGTTCGTGGCCTTCGGCAAGGGCAGCGGGCATCCCGCCGCACTCAACTTCGGCGACGTCTTCGGCTATGCGTTGGCGAAGGTGCGCGGACTGCCGCTGCTGTACAAAGGTACGGACTTCTCGGAGACCGATATCGCGAGCGCGGCTGCGCGATCGGCTTGAGGCGCAGCGCCAGTTGCCGATCGTTATCACCTGTGGTCGGAGCGTTTCGATTGCGAGCTGGTGCTCTTGGTGCGCATCGCGCCCACCATGGCCTCGAGCGTCTGCATGACCGCGACGGCGAACCGTCAGCTGTCCCCGCGGCGCTGCCGCAACTGCTGTGCAAGGGCCAGCGTGCGTCGTGCCGACGCTTCGATGTCATCAACGACCGCGGACACACTCGGCTCACTCGTGGTGATCGCCGCTGCCAGCACCTCGTTCATCCGCGTTTGCCACCCTTTCCCGCTGCGGCGATAGGCGGCCAGCACGTGGGCATCGACGCGCAGACTCAACAACACTTTGGGCGGTGCGTCGCGCAAGAGGTGCATCGACGCAAGCTGTGCGGCGCTCAGTGCCGGGTTGTCGGGATCGTTCGCTGCCCGCTGCTCGATCTCTGCGTCACTGGGCATCGTGTTGCGCGCGGTCTTGCGCGAACGCGGCGTGGCCAGATCGGCCCGCACCCGTACGATCTTGGACTTACCCGCCTCGCGGCGTTTGTGCATAGCGTCGTCGCTCCTCGCGGCTGGCGTAACGGGCGGAGATCAATCGGATGGCCTGCATCCCGACGGTGAAGACCACGGTCACGATGCGGTCGTCGAGGGCGCCAAGCAGCAGATACCGCACTTCCGACTCGTGTTCAACCGCCAGGATTAACGCATACGGATCGCGCCACACCTGAACGATCTCACGGAAGTCGATCCCGTGTTTGGTCGCGTTCGAAGCGACTTTGTCAGGGTCCCACTCGAACGTGAAGGGAAACGTACTACGCCGTAAATACACTGTCAACGCGTGGGCGGAGGGTCATGCGGCAGCGCGGGATCGCTGTCCCGCTCATGATGCGATGCCCCTCGGTCAAGTGCGGTACCGCGCGATTGCGCACCGGGTCGTTTCTACGCATGGGGGTAAACCGCGCGATTCACGGCGATTTTTTCTTTCAAGGGGTCAGAGTCGTTGACCGGTATTGTGCGACCCGCGAGCTGGGCGCCGGCCGTATGGCCACCGCGTACCTCGCGTACGATCTCAAGCACGAGCGCGACGTCGCGAACAATGCGCTGCATCCGGATCTCGGGGCGGCACTCGGCGGCGAACGGCATTTTGCGAGATTCGCAGCACCGCCCGCTTGCAGCACCCGCACACGGGATAGGCATTTCAATCGGAGCGGGGCGACTATCCGTCGAGCATACGACGCGACCGCCGACCGCGTGAGCACCGACTGGCGGGTGGCAAAGGCGCGATCGTCCTCGGGGAGCCGAAGGGGTCCTCCCACACGGCGGTGTGCACGTGAAATCCGGAGTGCGACCAGCTGAGCATGCCGGCGGCGAGATCGTGCTCACCCGTCAGCGTGTGAATGGCGACGGTGACAATGCCGCCGGCGCCGCGTCGGGCATGCGCGCTCCGGGACCGGGGAGCACCGAGCATATCGTCGACTCGGGTGCGGACCATCACCGTTCCGTTGCGCACATGGCCGTTTCGACGCAACGTCCGCGCGGCGCCGGCGTCACGCTGCGCGCGCCTTCTATTTACGCGCCCGCTGCACAAGCCCGCGTTCGGCCGCATTCGTTTCCCACCGACCTCGTCATGACCTCCGACTCTCTCCGTATCGCCGGTGCCCAGATGGCGCCCGTTTGGCTCGATCGCGCCGGCACGCTCGTGAAGGTGATCGCGGCGATTCATGCCGCGGCTGACGATGGCGTGCAGCTGCTCGCCTTTCCGGAGGCGTTCGTGCCCGGCTACCCGTGGTGGATCGAGTGGACGGATGGCGCGCGCTTCGATTCGTCGGTGCAGAAGACGCTGCACGCGCACTATCTCGATCAGGCGGTACAGATAGAAGCGGGGCATTTGGACGATGTGTGCGCGGCCGCAAAGGCGCGGGCGATCACGGTGGTGCTGGGCCTCATCGAGCGACCGCTCGACCGCGGCGGGCACAGCGTGTATGCCAGCGTGGTCACGATCGACGCCACCGGTGCGATCGTGACGGTGCATCGCAAGCTCATGCCCACATACGAAGAGCGACTCACTTGGTCACCCGGCGACGGCCATGGACTGCGCACGCACCGCGTCGGTGCGTTCACGCTGGGGGCGCTCAACTGCTGGGAAAACTGGATGCCGCTGGCGCGGGCCAGTCTCTACGGACAAGGCGAAGATCTGCATGTCGCGGTGTGGCCGGGGAGCGTGCGCAACACCGAGGAGATCACGCGGTTCATGGCGCGCGAGGGGCGGTCGTACGTGATGTCGGTGGCGGGGCTGCTGCGACGCGATCAGGTGCCGGAACAGACGCCGCACTTCGAGCTGTTGCAGCGGGTGCTCCCCGAGGTGATGGGCGAAGGCGGCACCTGCATCTCGGGTCCCGATGCGACCTGGCTGGTGGCGCCGGTGGCGCACGAGGAGCGCATCATTGCCGCCGACGTGCACCATGTACGGGTGCGCGAGGAGCGGCAGAACTTCGACGCGATGGGGCACTACGCGCGCCCCGACGTGCTGCAGCTCGAGGTGAACCGGGAGCGGCAGCGTGCGGTGCGGATTCGTGACTAGGGGACCGTCAACGGCCGCTGCATGATCGTTGCTCGAGGACGCACTGCACGCCGGGCGTGATCAGCGAGAGTAGATCGTAGCCCGTCGATCGCTGAATCGCATCGATCGTGGTGAGGTAGGCCGTGTAGGGTCGGCTGGCGATCCCGTTGACATTCGGCATGTTGACCGCGATGATCTGCACGTCGGACGGGCTCGTGATCTGCGCCGGTCCGCGGAGATCGGGGACGACGACCGCCACCTTCCACATCGAATCGGGAATCGCAAGCGGGGCACCGGGCATCACTCCCAACCCATCGACACCGGGGCCCGAGCGATTCCGCGTCCAGATGCCGCCGGCGACGATGTAGATCTGGCGGCCGCCGGTGAGAAGCGTGCGCAAGACCGTCTCGAACTCCGCCCAGGGGCCGGCGTTCATGTCCTGTCGCTGCGGCAACATGTTGGTGAGAAAGAACGTCGCCGCGTTATCGCCGTCGGCACTCGTCCAGTCGGCCGACGGGGCGAGATGGCCGCGTGAATACTCGCCCCCGTTGATCCAGTCGTTGGTCGTGGTGCGCAGCAGGCCGAGTCGCGTGAGCGCGGTGTCGGCAGAAAAACAGTTGCATCGCGCCGCCGCGCCCAGATGGCTCGCCTCGAGATGCCACGCGGCCCAGTTCGCCACGCCGCGGCGCGGATTGAGCGAGAGCGTGTACTGACGTCGGGCGATGAGCACGTCGTCGGTAGAATCGGCGTCGGTGGGCAGTCCGAGCGCGGTGTTGAAGCCCACGCGCGCCGTCGTTGCCACGGGGGCGATGGCGCTTGCGACGGTGGTGGCTGCCGTCGAACCATCGCTCGCGGTGACGCCGATACGCGCGCTGCCGGGGCCGACGGCCGAAATCACTCCGTTGGCATCTACCGTCACGACCGCAGGATCGCTGGTCGTCCACGCCACGCTGCGATTGCTCTGGGCGACCCCTGCGCCGTTGGTGCCGGACACGAACAGCTGCGTCTGGAAGCCCACGGGAAGCGCCGGCGCCCGCGCGCCAATGGCGAGCGTGGCCACGCCGCCACCGGGCGCTGCGGGCGGCGGGGCGAGTGGCAGCGCGTCGGTACCACCAGCGCAGGAGGTGCCCGCGAGCACGATCAGCAGCGCCAGGCCGCCACGAATGCGCATGGATGCCAGGCGGCGCGAATGGGACCGGTGTGTGTGCGACGTACGGGTCGATTGACCGTCACGCATAGGCAGAACCCGAGGCATGTGTGTAATGTATCGCGACGCCCGTTGCCCGCTGCGGTCGTGCTGGTGCGGCCTAGGAGTACCGCGTACCCGACGGCGTGCCGTCGACGTCAGTAGCCGCGCGTGCGGTCAACCACCCACGTGGGCAGTTCACCACGCTCGAGTGCCTCGAGACACTCGAGAAACCCATGCGCGGCGCCGTCGATGGTGGTGAGTCCGGAGATGTGTGGTGACACCATCACGCGCGGGTCGCTCCACAACGGGGAGTCGGCCGGCAGCGGTTCGGTGGCGAAGACATCGAGCGCCGCCGCGCGCAGCCAGCCGTTGTCGAGCGCCTCGGGCAGCGCGCTCTCTTCGACCACCGAACCACGGCCGGCGTTCAAGAGCACGGCACCCTGACAGCGCGACAACACGTCGCGCGAGATCAGGCCGCGCGATGCCGGTGTATCGGGGACGGCCACCACGATCCAGTCGGCGTTGCCGACGAGGTTGGCGAGCTCGCTGGACGGATGCACCGCACTGAACGCCGCGCTGTTTGCCGTGCCGCTGCGCGACACGCCGGTTACGTGTACGCCCAACGCATGCAGTGACGCCGCGATGGCGCGGCCGATATCCCCCGTGCCGACCACGAGGGCACGCGTACCCGCCACCCGCGCGATGTCGCGTGGCGCCCAACGCCGCTCGCGTTGTGCTTCGGCTAACTCCAGCAGCTGCAGTTGAATGGCGAAGATACGCGACACGGCCCACTCGGCGATCATGGGGCCGAACGACTCGGGGCTGCGCGTGAGCAGGATGGACGGATCGAGCTCGGCTGCCATCCACGAATCGACGCCGGCACCGGTGCACTGGATCCAGCGCACGTTCCCCATATCCGAAACCGACGGCGGGCGCTTGAAGCCGATGTACGCCTCAGCCCACGCGAGATCGTCGGCCGTGATGTCGGTGAACACCTTGCCGCGCAGTTCGAGATCGGGGCGGCGCGCGCGAATGGATTCGGCGATGCCCGCATGCGCATTGGCGCCGATGGCGATGCGACGTGGAGCGAACGGAAGCGGGAAGGTCATGACACGGCCTGACGTTGAGTGGGAGACGAACCGATGGCATCACCAACGGCGTTGCAGGCGAGCACGGTGGCGAAGATGAACAGGCCGGGGAAGATCGCGAGCCACGGTTCGCTGGTCATCGCCGTCTGTGCCTGATAGAGCATGTTGCCCCAGCTGGCGGTGGGCGGCTGCACGCCGACCCCGAAAAAGCTCATCGTGCTTTCCAGCAGGATGCCGCGTCCTATGGCGAGCGTGGTGGCGACCGTGGCGGCGGGGATGACGCCCGGAATGATGTGGCGCACGATCACGCCCAGCGGATTGGCGCCAATCGCCCTCGCGGCCTGCACGAAATCGAGCGACGACAACGACTGCACTTCGGCCCGCACGACGCGTGCGGTTTCCATCCATCCGGCGGCGGCCACCAACAGGATCAGCAGGGGAACACCGGGCTGCAACACGGCGGCGCCGAGCATGAGCAGCGGAAGTCGCGGAATGGCGAGCATGGCGTCGGTGGCGCGCATGAGGGCGTCGTCGATCCAGCGGCCGGCATATCCGGCCACCGATCCGACGGCCACACCGATGGCCGCGCTCATGAGTGCCGACAGCACACCGATGGCGAGCGAGACACGGGCACCGACCAGTACACGCGTGAGGACGTCGCGCCCGAGTTCATCGGTGCCGAACCAGTGCGCCAGCGACGGCGCCGCGCGGCGATTGGCGAGATCGAGCGCGTCGGAGGCGAAGGGCGCCAAATACGGCGCCAACAACGACGCGACCACGAGTGCGGCAAGGAACAGCACGCCGCCGCGCGACCCAGCCTTCATGCGGCGCCCCGCGTGCGCGGGTCGATGGCACGCACGGCGATATCGGCCAGCAGATTGAGCACCATCACGGCGATGGCGCCGCACATCAGAAAGGCCATGAGCACGGGATAGTCGCGCTTTACCAACGACTCGGTGAACAGACTGCCAACCCCGGGCCACGCGAATACGCTCTCCGTGACCACGGCACCGGAGGCCATCATGGCGGCGTCGAGTAGCACCACCGTGATGAACGGGCCGAGCGCGTTGGGCAACGCATGACGCAACAGCACGCCACGCTCGGAGACGCCGCGCACCCGCGCCGCATTCATGAACGGCCGACCGATCGTTTCGCGCATGGCCCGGCGCAGGTACCGCGACCACGCGGCGGCCTGCACGGCGGCCAGTACTAGCACTGGGAGCACGAGATGCGCGATGCGGTCGGCGAACGAACTGGCGCCGAATGAGGTGCGTCCTGACGACGGCAGCCACCCCAGCGTGATCGCGAACACCAACTGCAACAGCAAGCCAAACCAGAACACCGGTAGCGAAATGCCCGCCACGGCGCCAAACGACGTGACGCGATCGAACAGGCGATGCACCGACGCCAGCACACCGACGGGCAGTGCCACGCAGAGCGCCAGCAGCGTACTCGCGCCAACCAGTTCGAGCGTGGCGGGCACGCGCTCCAGCACACGGTCGAGCACGGGACGACCGTCGGCGAAGCTGTATCCCCAGTCGCCGCGCACGAACGCCGAGAGCCACGACGCGTATTGCGCCGCTAGCGGACGATCGAGTCCCATGGCGGCGCGCAGGCGCTCGATGTCCTGCGGTCGCACATTCGGATTCTCGAGATACGCCGCCAGCGGACCGCCGGGTACCGCCTGCAGCAGCGCGAACACCAGCACCGAGATGAGGACCAGCAGCGGCACGCTCTGCAGCACCCGCCGCACGATCATGCCACGCATCGTGGCCGCGATCACGGCGTGCCGATCTCCCACTGGTACACGTTCCAGAACGGACCGGCGTTGGTCGGATTGCCGGTGAAGCCCTTGAGGGATCGCGGCACGGCATCGACCTTGGCCGTGTTGTAGAGCACGATCTCCGGAGCGAGCGCCGCGATCCGACGCTGTGCGTCGCGCAGCAGGTCATTGCGCTGCGCGACATCGGCGGTACGATCGGAGCGATACAGCAGCGCCGACAACTCGGTGTCGTTCACGTAGTTGATGTTGCGGCCGGCCGGCGGCGTGCGGTCGCCGGCAAAGAAGAGCGTGAGTTCGGGATCGGCGCCCATCTGCCACCAGTGCAACATCGCGTCGAAGTCGCCACTGAACCACACACTGCTGATGGTCGTGCCATCGAGCAGCTTGACCGTCATCTCGGCGCCGACATCGCGAAACGCCTGTTGCAACGCCTGCGACACGTTCTCGCGGATCGCGAACCCCGACTGCGTAATGAGCGTGAACGCGAGCCGCTTACCGTCTTTCATGCGGATGCTATCGGCGCCGGGCACCCAGCCCGCTTCAGTGAGCAGCGTGCGCGCGCGCACGGGATCGAAGCCGTACGACTGCACTGTCGGCTCGTAGGCGGCGGAGAGCGGCTGAATTGGACCGTTCACGACCGACACCTGGCCGTCGAGAATGGTGCGCACGAGTAAATCGCGATTGACCGCATGGGCCAGCGCCTGCCGCACTTTCACGTCGGCGAAGGGCGTGAAATGCTTCTGGTTGAGCGTGACGTGTTCGTAGCCGTTGCCGACCACGCGGTTCATCCGCAGGCCAGCAACGGACTCCAACTCGCGCACCTTATCCCACGCGACCAGGGCCACCATGTGCACTTCACCCGACTTGAGGAGATTAATGCGCGTGGTGGTGTTCGTGAGGAAGCGGAAGAGCAGTTGCTTGATTTTCGGATACTC
>JBBARJ010000092.1:0-10944 GCA_040399825.1 Gemmatimonas sp. | reverse complement strand
AACAGCTGTGGACCGAGCGCACCGGCGGCGAGCCGCCTTGGCTCGTGACCGTGAAAGACGAACACGCGCAAACGGCATTCGTGGTGGACCGTATCTTGGAGTTGCACGACGAAGGGATCCCGTTGCGCGAGATGGCCGTGCTCTTTCGCGCCGGCTATCTGTCGGCCGATCTCGAGATCGAACTCGCCAACCGACGCATTCCCTACGAGAAGTGGGGCGGCCTCAAATTTCTCGAGGCCGCGCACATCAAGGACATCCTGGCGTTTCTCCGTGTGCTCGAGAATCCGCTCGACGAGGTGAGCTGGTACCGCCTGCTGCGCCTGCTCCCCGGCGTCGGCGACGCCACCGCGCGCGCTGCGATCGAGCTGTTGGCCCATCATGCATGGGAACCGATGGCACTCGGCGCCACCAAGGCGCCCGCACGCGCCCGCCCGGCGCTGCAGGCCTTGGCCGCCTTGCTGGATGGGATGCGCCGCGTGGAGCGAGGGAACACCCCGCATTCGCCGGCCGAAACCATCCGCCTCTGTCGGCATCTGTACAATCCGATCCTACAGGCCACCTACGACGATGCGCCGCCGCGCATGGCCGACCTCGATCAGCTTGAAATCATCGCCGCCGGCTACCCCGACCGCAGCACGTTTCTGTCGGCGCTCGCCCTCGAGCCGCCGTCGAACACGCAGGACCTCGCGGTGGGCAGCACCGATGAGGACGACGCCCTGATCCTGTCCACCGCGCACTCCGCGAAAGGCAAGGAGTGGGATGCGGTGTTCGTGATCCATGCCTCCGACGGCGTGTTTCCGATGGCGCGATCGGCGAATGACGAGGCGCAGATCGACGAAGAACGACGCTTGCTGTACGTGGCGATGACCCGCGCGCGCGATCAACTGTTCGTCACGTATCCGCTGCACAGCTACGCCACCCGCACCGGCGCCGACTTCGCGTACAGCCAGTTGTCCCGTTTTCTCGACCCCGGGGTACGCTCATCGATGCAACGGGTGACCGTGGGTGAGGAGATGCCCCCCGCCCTGCCGGCGCTGCGCGGCGACGCACCACCACTCGATCTGCGTGCGTTACTGCGGGGGAGATTCCCCAGCGGGTAAGCTCGCGCGCACTTCACCTTGACGAGGATCCATTGAGCTTCTTCAGCAATCTGACAGTGGCCGCGATCGCCGCGGCGATGACGGCCACCGTGGCCGATGCCCAAGGTGCCGCAGCGAAGGCGTCACGCGATTCGTTTGCCCTGCAGGCGGCGTTGCCTATCGATGCCGCCGTCCGCATTGGCACCCTACCGAATGGCATTCGCTATTACATCCGACGCAACGCCAAGCCGGAACAGCGGGCCGAGCTGCGGCTGGTCGTGAACGCCGGTTCGATTCTGGAAGACGACGACCAGCGCGGCCTCGCTCACTTCATCGAACACATGGCGTTCAACGGCACGACGTCCTTCGCGAAGAACGATATCGTGAAGTACCTCGAGTCGATCGGCGTGCGCTTCGGCGCCGACTTGAATGCGTTCACGAGTTTCGACGAGACGGTGTACATCCTGCCTGTCCCCACGGACAGCGCGGGCATTCTCGAGAAGAGCTTCCGCTTTCTCGGCGATGTGGCCACCGGCATTCTGTTCGATTCCACCGAAGTGGTGGCCGAGCGTGGCGTGGTGTTGTCGGAGTGGCGCAATGGACTCGGGGCCGGGGAACGACTCCGCGACCAGCAGTTCCCGGTGATTTTCCGCGGCTCGCGGTACGCCGAGCGCCTGCCGATCGGCAAGCCGGAGATTCTCGAAGGGGCGAACCCGGCACCGCTCAAGCGCTTCTGGCGCGACTGGTACCGACCCGATCTCATGGCCGTGGTGGCGGTCGGTGATGCCGATCCGAAGCGGCTCGAAGCACTGATCCGCTCCACGTTCGGCGGCATCGCGCCCAGAAAAGGCGCCCGCGCCCGCACCGTGGCGGCCGTGCCGACACACGATTCCACCCTGATCTCCATCGCCACCGACAAGGAGCTGAGTGGCTCGTCGGTCGGGGTGCTGTGGAAGAGCACGGGGCGCACGACCCGCACGGTGGGTGATCTCCGGCAGGACCTGCTCGAGCGTCTCTACGATCAGATGCTGAACCAGCGGTTCGGCGAGCTGGCCCTCAAGCCCGAGGCGCCGTTCGTTGGTGCCGGCGCCGGCGGCGGCAGCTTCGTGCGCAACAGTGAGTACTACTCGCTCGATGCGCGCGCGAAGGAAGGACAGCTGCTGGAATCGTTGCAGTCCTTGCTTACCGAGGCAGAGCGCGTGCGCCGTCACGGGTTTCTGGTCGCGGAGCTGGAACGCGCAAAAACAAACACGCTGCGTGGCTACGAACGCGCGTATCAGGAGCGCGACAAGACCCCGTCGGATGCCTTCGTCGATGAGTACATCGATCACTTCCTGCAGGGCGAAGCAATTCCCGGCATCGCGTTCGAGTACGCCGCCATGCAGCGCCTACTGCCAACGGTCACGCTGGCGGAAGTGAATGCGCTCGGCGCATCGCGCGTCGGCGAGGCCAATCGCGTCGTCACGGTGAGCCTGCCCGAGAAGGATGGTCTCGCGGTGCCGACCGACGCCGATATCCGAACGGTGCTCGGGAGAGTAAACGGCGCGACGATCGCCCCGTGGGTGGAAACGGTCACGGCAGGTGCTCTGGTGGCCAAGGCGCCGACGGCCGGACGCGTGGTGAGCGAAAGGAGAACCGAGTCGCTCAACCTCACCGAATGGACGTTGTCGAACGGCATCAAGGTGTTCGTGAAGCCCACCGACTTCACCGCTGATCAGATCGTCATGACGGGATGGAGCCCGGGTGGCGCCAGCTTGGTAGCCGACAAGGACGTGTTCAAAACCTCGTTGACGACGACCGTGATCGAACGCGGCGGTGTGGGTGACTATTCGATCATCGACTTGAACAAGAAGCTCACCGGCAAGGTGGCCACGGCCTCAGCCGTGATCTCGGATCTGAGTGAAGGGGTGAGCGGTCGCGCATCGCCGAAAGATCTGGAAACGATGATGCAGCTCACGTGGCTGCGGCTCACGTCGCCGCGCGCGGACACGTCGGCGTTCAAAGCACTGCTGCAACAGTTCGATCAGGTGCTCAAGAACAAGGATGCCAATCCGGCCGCCGTGTTCAGTGATACGGTGCAGATGACGCTGGCCGGCGGTCATCCGCGCGTGCGCCCGCTCTCGGTCGAGATGCTGCAGGAGCTCAACCTGAACGAGATGCTGGCCATTTATCGCGATCGCTTCGCCGACCTGGGGGACTTCACGTTCCTGTTCGTCGGCAACGTGGACCTCGCCGTGCTAAAGCCGTTGGTGGAACAGTGGCTCGCGCCTCTGCCGGCCGCCGGCCGCAAGGAGACGTTCAAGGACGTGGGGCCCACGCTGTTCAGTGGCCAGATCGACAAGACCGTGCGCAAAGGCATCGCGCCACAGAGCCAGACGGCCATCCTGATGGCCGGAACGGCCCCGTGGAGCCGCGAGGAGGCGTACCTGTTGTCGTCGGTCGGCGAGGTGCTCGAAATGCGCCTACTCGAGCGTTTACGCGAATCGCTGGGCGGGACCTACTCGGTGTCGGTGAGCGCGCAGTATGCGCGCACGCCGAGACCGGAGTGGCAGCTGGTGATCAACTACGGCTCCGCGCCGGAGCAGGCGGAGTCGATGTTCGCGGCGGTGAAGCAGGAGCTCGATTCCCTGCGTCGCGTGCCGCCCAGCGCGGCCGAAGTGGAACGCGTACGCGAGCAGCAGCGCCGCGAGCTGGAGGTGGCGCGCAAGCAGAACGGCTACTGGCTGAGCACGATCCGTAACCGTCTCGAGAACGGCGATGATCTTGGTACCATCGGCAACGAAGATCCGATGATCGCCGGGCTGACTGCCGATACGCTCGCCGCGGCGGCGAAGCGTTACCTCACCGGAGTGAATCGCGCGCGGTTTGTGCTGCTTCCTGAAGGGCGATGATGCGCATGATCGCGCGCTTGAGATCGCGCCCTTCGGCCACATACACCGAATCGAAATGGTCGAGGCGTTCGGCGTACACGCGGCGCGAGAGCAAGACGGCGTTGTTGAGGGTCACCTTCTGCGCCCATCCGTCGGGATAGGTCCGCAGCTGCGGCCCGATGCTGTCCACGAGGCGGGTGCGAGCGCGCGCATACACGCGATCGCGCGCCGCGATGCGCGCGGTGCTGGCGGAGTCTGGGAGCGCGTCAAAGGCCTGCTCGATCTCGTTCGACGTGCGCTCCCAGAACGCGCCCAGCAACAGGTCGTCGTGCCACTCATTTTCCGCCCGGCGCAACAACACGGAGTCGCCACGCGCGCGAAAGAAGTGCTCCGCGCCACGCCCGCCAACGAACGTGGCGAAGGACTCGTTGAACGACACCGCGCCCTTGGCGAAGAAGGTGTTGTGCAGCAGTTCGTGCAGGATCGTATTCACGAGCGTGACCGAATCCGCCTTCACGGTGGTGCTGACCAGTGGGTCATTAAACCAGCCGAGGGTGCTGAAGGCCGATGACGGCCCGACCGTGACGTCGAAGCCGTCGTTGCGCAGTGATTCGGCGGTGCGCAGCGCGCCAGGGAAGTCGAAGAAGCCCTTATACGGGAAGCGTCCCACGACGGGGAACCACCACGTTTTTCGTGCGAGCCGATCGCGATACGCGGCGGATACGATCAGCACCAGCGTGTCGCGGTCGAGCCGCGAGTATGCGGTAAAACTTTGGCGGGCGGTGAGCGCCAGCGAGTCGATCGCGAACCGACGCGCCTCCTGCACCAGCGTGAGCTTGGCGCGCAGGGCTGGATCGGTGGTCGAATCGGCCACCAGGCGCGTGATGGGCTGCCGCCGCGACAGGATCCGCGCTTCCTCGTAGGCCGCGCGCGAGATGTAGCACCCCGTGGGGGTGATCCCGAGAACGACGGCCAGCAAGACGGCCGTCACCCCGGTGACGCGGCGCAGCGAGCGCCACGACATCCGCCGGTGCGGCATCAGACCGCCCTTGTCAATCCGGTGTTCTTCGCTGCCCTGGACGGCTATCATTCTCGGTCCATGTCGTTCGTTCATCTGCACTGCCACTCCGAGTATTCGCTCCTCGACGGCGCGAATCGTATCGATGATCTGATCAAACGCGCCCAGCATTACGAAATGCCGGCGCTGGCGATCACCGATCACGGTAACATGCATGCTGCCTGGGATTTCCAGGAGAAAGCGCGCAAGGCGGGCGTGAAGCCCATCATGGGGATGGAAGCCTACGTGGCGCCGGGTGACCGCCGCACGCGCGGGCGCCCCGGACCGGGTCAGAAGCCGTACTATCACCTGGTACTGCTGGCCCGCGACCTTGTGGGCTACAAGAATCTGGTCAAGCTGTCGTCGTTGGGGTACACCGAAGGCTTCTACACAAAGCCACGCATCGACCGCGAGCTCCTGGCCAAGTACTCCGAGGGACTGATCGTCTCGTCGGCGTGTCTGGCCGGTGAAGTGGCCGGTCACCTCATGGACGACCGCATGGACGCCGCGCGTGAAGCGGCCGCGTGGTATGCCGAGCTGTTCAAGGACCGCTACTACCTCGAAGTGCAGGCGCACACCAGCGAGGGACAGGCAAAGCTCAACGCCAAAATCCTGTCGCTGGGTGACGAGCTGGGGTTGCCCGTCATCGCCACGAACGACGCGCACTTTCTGAAGCACGAGGATCACGACGCACACGACGTGCTGCTGTGTATCGGCCTCGGCAAGGATCGCAACGACCGCGATCGCATGAAGTACGACGACGGCTTGTACTTCAAGCCGCCAAACGAGATCCGCCCGTTCTTCCCGGGGCGCGAAGACGTGCTCACGAATACGCTGGCGATCGCGGATTCGGTGGACGTGCAGTTCGCGAAGAAGTACTACGTGCCGTCGTTCCCGCTGCCGCCCGGCGTCGAGACCGAGAACGAGTACCTGGTGCGCCTCTCCACCGACGGTGCGAAAGCGCGGTACGGCGACCCGCTCCCGGCGAACGTGCAGGAGCGGCTCGATTACGAGTTGGGTGTCATCACGAAGACCGGGTACGCCGGCTACTTCCTGATCACCGCCGACTTCATCAAAGCGGCGCGCGACCTTGGGATTCCGGTGGGACCGGGCCGTGGGTCGGCGGCCGGCTCGCTGGTGGCGTATGCGACGCGGATCACCGACGTGTGCCCGCTCGAGTTCGACCTGCTCTTCGAACGCTTCCTGAATCCTGAACGCGTCTCGATGCCCGACGTCGACGTCGACTTCTGCTTCGAGCGACGCGGCGAAGTGATCGAGTACGTGCGGCAGAAGTACGGCAAGGAGTCGGTTGGGCAGATCGTCACGTTCGGGACGATGAAGTCGCGCGCCGCCGTGAAGGACGTGGGTCGCACGCTGGGCTTCACGCCGGGCGAAACGGACGCGCTGGCGAAGCTGATTCCGAATGCGCCGAACTTCTCGCTGACCGTGAAAGAGGCGATCGAGCAGGTGCCGGAGGTGAAGGCGTTCTACCAGAACGAGCCTCGCTACACGCAGCTGCTGGACTTCGCGATTTCGCTGGAAGGGTTGTCGCGTCACACGGGGGTGCACGCCGCCGGCGTCGTGATTGCGCCGGGCCCGCTCGACGAATTCGTGCCGATTTGCACGCAGGCCTCGAAAGGTGCGGGCGGTGGCGGCGACGACGAGCGCGTGATCGTGACGCAGTACGACATGAACGCGCTGGAAAAGGCGGGCATGCTCAAGATGGACTTTCTCGGTCTCACCACGCTGACGGTGATCAGCGATACGCTGGCCAGCATCAAGCAGCGCAGTGGGAAGACGGTCGTGCTTGAGGAGCGCGGCTTCACCGACGAGAAAACCTATCAGCTGCTGCGCGCCGGTCGCACCGGTGGCGTGTTCCAGTTCGAATCGCCGCTCGCAACCGACGTGCTGAAACGCATGCGCTGCGACCGGTTCGACGACTTGGTCGCGTCGAACGCGCTGCTGCGTCCGGGGCCGCTCGACGCCGGCATGCACAACGTGTACATCCGGCGCAAGCGCGGCGAAGAGCCCACGGTGTACGCGCTGCCCGAGCTGGAGCCGATTCTCTCGAACACGTACGGCGTCATCACCTATCAAGAACAGGTGATGCGTCTGGCGCAGGTGCTGGCGGGCATCTCGCTGGCCGAAGCGGACGTGCTGCGAAAGGCGGTGGGAAAAAAGGACGCGGAGCTGATCAAGAAGGAGCTCGGCAAGTTCGTGACGAAGGCTGTCGCGAAGGGGTACGATCCGAAGATCATCGACGAGCTGTCAGGGCAGATCGAGACGTTCGGGCGGTACGGATTCAACAAGTCGCACTCGGTTGCCTACTCGGTGGTCGCGTACCACACGGCGTTCCTGAAGGCGCACCATCCGGCCGAGTTCATGGCCGCGTTGCTGTCGTCGAACATCGGGAAGACCGAAGAAGTCATCAAGTACATCGCCGAAGCGCGCGAAATGCAGATCGAGGTGCTCGCGCCCGATGTGAACGAGTCGGGATGGCGCTTCACGGTGGTGGGTGACAAGCGGGTGCGCTTTGGGCTGGGCGCCATCCGGAACGTGGGCCGGGGCGCGATCGATTCGTTGATCACGGCCCGTGAGGAAGGCCCGTTCACATCGCTGTACGACCTCTGTTCCCGGGTCGACCTCCGTGTCTGCAACAAGCGTGTGTTCGAGGCGCTGATCGCCGCTGGGGCGTGCGACGGCCTGGGCGGACACCGGGCGCAGCTGCTGGCGGCGCTCGACCACGCCATCAATGAGGCGTCGCTTCGCCAGGAAGAGACGGCAAAGGGTCAGGTGTCGCTGTTCGGCGACCTGCTGGGCGGTGATGCCGACGACGCCCCGGGTTCAGGGAATGGTGGCGCACCGCCGCCGCTCCCCGCGGTGCCGGTGTGGAGCGAAAGCGAGCGGCTCACCCGCGAGAAAGAGCTGCTGGGGTTCTACATTTCCGGTCATCCGCTGGAGCCATACCGAACAGAGTGCGAACTCTTTACCAGCAGCACCGTGGCGCAGCTGGGCAACTGGACCGGCGATGCGGTCACGATCGGTGTGGTGATCACGGCGATCAAGAAGCAGATTTCCAAGCGATCGGGCGCCGAGTTTGCCCGGTTGACAGTTGAGGATTTTTCCGGATCTTCCGAAGTGCTGGTCTTCCCGGAGGCGTGGGCGGTGATCGCCGAACGTGTCCGGCCCGATGTGCCGCTCCTGCTCAAGGGGGGCTATTCGCGGAAGGACCAGGGCGTCGAGAATGCCACGTTCATCGTCGACACGGTCACGCGCTTCGCGGAAGTGCGGGCCAACGGTGAGCTGGCGGTTGCAATCGACTTGAGTCGGGAGCTGGATCTGGCTCCCGGTGTGATGGACGACGTGCGGGCGAGTGTCGAGGCGCATGAAGGCTCGGCTCCGCTCGAACTGCGGTGGGACGATGGCACCGGGCGCATCATTCGTTTCCGGTCGAAATCCCTTACCGTGGCCGCGTCGCCCGCCATCTTATCCGATCTTCGCGCGCTGCTCGGCGCTGATCGTGTGCGCCTCGTGCGTGCCGGCAGCTAGCGAGCGCGGCGTCCCTTTTCCAGGATTGTCATGGCTGCTGCCCCGGTTCTCGAGTTCGAGCGTCCTCTAGCTGAGCTCGAAAAGCAGATCGAGGAGCTGAAACGACTCGCGTCCGACCGTTCGCTGAACGTCGACCAGGAGTTGGAGCCGCTTCAGAAGAAGCTCAGTGCGCTCCGCGTGGAGATCTACCGAAAGCTGACGCCGCTGCAGCGCGTGCAGGTGGCTCGCATTTCACGCCGCCCGTTCACGTCGGACTACATCAAGCTCGCTTTCACCGACTTCATCGAGTTGCACGGTGATCGGCTGTTTCGCGAAGACGCCGCCATCCTGGCTGGCTGGGCGCGTCTGGACGGTGAGACGGTCATGCTCATCGGGCACGAGCGCGGCCGCGATACGAAGGAGAATCTGCGCCGCAACTTCGGCATGCCGCATCCAGAGGGCTACCGGAAGGCGCTACGGCTCATGAAGCTGGCGGAGAAGTTCCAGGTCCCGGTGCTGACCTTCATCGACACACCCGGGGCGTGGCCCGGACTCGGTGCCGAAGAGCGTGGTCAGAGCGAGGCGATCGCCCGCAACCTGCTCGAGATGAGCAATCTGCAGGTCCCGATCATCGCCACCGTGATTGGCGAAGGCGGCTCGGGCGGCGCGCTGGCGCTCGGGGTCGCCGATCGCGTCCTGATGCTCGAGAATTCGGTGTACTCGACCATCTCCGTGGAAGGGTGTGCGGCCATTCTCTGGAAGGATGGCAAAAGCCCGGAGATGCGCGAGAAGGCCGCCACCGCCCTGCGCGTAACCGCCCCCGATCTGATCGAACTGCGGGTGATCGACGAGATCGTTCCCGAGCCGGTGGGCGGCGCGCACTCGGATCACGCCACGACCGCCAACAACCTGCGCGACAGCCTCGTGCGGAACCTCGAAGAGCTGCGTTGCTTGAAGCCGGACAAGCTCGTGCGTCGCCGACGTGAGAAGTTCCTGCGCATGGGGCAGTTTACCGAGTAGCTTTCACGCCGTGGCGCATCTGATCGAAGTCGCGTTCCGCGGCAACCGCAAAGAATTCTTCACCTGGACAGGCGAGACGGCACCCCCACTCAAGGCGGGGGTGATCGTCGAGGCTGACCGTGGTGAGGATTTTGGTCGTGTGCACTCGACCGGCGAACTGGCCGAGGTCCGCTGTAACGGCTGCGCCCATGGCTGCGGGACGACGCCACCGCCGCGGGCTGCGCTGCGCCTTGCCACCGCAGCCGACGAACAGCTCGACCGCGAGTTGACGGCCGAGAACGAGGCCGTGCGTCGCAAGTCGATGGAACGCGTGAAGGCGAACCATCTGGTGATGAAGCTGACGGATGTGGAATGGCAGTGGGACCGGCGAAAGCTCACGATCTTCTTTACCGCTGAACGTCGCGTCGACTTTCGTGGCCTCGTGCGTGATCTCGCCGCCCTGTTCCGCACCCGGATCGAGCTCAAGCAGATCGGTGTGCGCGACGAGGCCAAGCGGCTCTCGGGGGTGGGACGCTGCGGACGCGAGTACTGCTCGGCGTCGTGGCTCCCCGACCTGCGTCCGGTCAATCTCGGCGTGGCCAAAGATCAGAAGCTTTCGCTCAATCCGCAGCAAATCTCCGGGGCCTGCGGACGGCTGATGTGCTGCTTGCGCTACGAGCACGAGTTCTACGTGCTGAGCCGGCGCAAATTCCCGAAGGAAGGGAAGATTCTCACGACGTCGCTCGGCGAGGAGAAGGTGATCGCCTGCGATATCTTCAACGAGCGCATCACGCTGCGCACGGCAGAAGGCGACAGCCGTGTGATTGCCCTGGCCGATCTTCGCACCGAGTTGGAAGGGCTGGATCAGCCGACCGATCATGCGCATGACGACGTGCCATCGCACACGGCGGAGTATCCCCTCGACGCAGCGGTGCACGCGATGCTCGATACCGTCGAGATGGAGATCGCGCCATTAATGGCGGCGATGACGGTGATGGACGTGGCGCCCGTAATCGTGACGGATGTCGTGACGGATGTCGTAGAGGAAACAGCGACTCAGGATGCCAAAAGCGACGACGCCGGCGGCGACGCGACTCGTCGCAAACGGCGGCGTGGCCGTCGTGGTGGCCGTCGTCTCCGGGCCGCAGAACAGCGACGCCAGTCCGAGCAGGATGGATCGCCGATGCCGCCCGATGGCGGTGACGACGCCGACGATGGCGATGACAACGAGGAGTAAGCCGGACGTGCCGCGATTTTACCTAACTACCGCCATCGATTACGCGAATGGCGATCCGCACCTAGGCCATGCCCTGGAGAAGATCGGCGCCGATGTCATCGCGCGCTATCGTCGCCAGTGCGGTGACGAGGTGCATCTGCTGATCGGCATGGACGAGCACGGGCAGAAGGTGCA
>JBBARJ010000091.1:0-10985 GCA_040399825.1 Gemmatimonas sp. | reverse complement strand
TTGCCTTCCGATCCCGCCATGCGTCGCGGTGGACGGCGCGGCTTTCACACCGAATCACTGGGGCACCTGCTGGCGACCATGCAGATCGTGGCGCGCTCGCATCCTGGCGCCTCCTGGTAGGCGGCCACTCATGCTGAGTCCAGACGAGGTGTACGGGGTCCTCAATACGGTGATGGACCCTGAGGTCCCGGTCATCAGCGTGGTCGAACTCGGCATCGTGCGGGACGTCGCCATCCACAATGAGGCGGTCACGATCACCATCACCCCGACCTACTCGGGGTGCCCGGCCATGCGCGAAATCGAAGCCGATATCCGCACGGCATTGGTCGCTCGGGGGGTGCACGACGTGAACGTGAAGCTCGTGTTGTCGCCGGCGTGGACCACCGATTGGATCGGACCGGAGGCGCGCGAGAAGCTCCGCGCCTACGGCATCGCCCCGCCAGGTCGCGCCGAACCGCAGGGACTCATCACGCTCACGCGCGCCCGCGTGGCGGTCCAGTGTCCGTTCTGCGGCTCGCACGATACACGCCTGCAAAGTGAGTTCGGCAGCACGGCGTGCAAGGCGATTCACGTGTGTAATTCGTGCCGGCAGCCGTTTGATGAATTCAAGGCACTGTAAAACAGAAACTCCCTAGTGAGCAGGGGGGAGGGCATCAGGGGAGAGGAAGCAGGTGAACCGCGCGTGGTTCCTGCCTCCTGCCCCCCTGATGCCCTCCCCCCTGTTTCCTAGGGAGTTTGAAGTTTCAGTCCTTCAGCCCCGCACGAACTACTTGAGATCACCAAACGGCACGTGACCCGCGCGCTCGTCCGCCGAACGGCAGGCGGTCGGTGCGCTCTTGCCATCCAGGAGCTGCCAGATTTCCACGCGACGGTTCGGCGCCTGCGCGGCCTTGTTGCCCTTCGAGACGCGCGGACGCGGCGGGCCCGGATCGGCGTCGCCATTCGGCGCGATGATGCACTGCTCGCCGAAGCTCGACGATACGATGCGATCCTTGATCGATGCGGCGTCCTTGCCGGCCAGCTTCAGCAACCGTGCCATCACGGCGGCGGCGCGGGACTTGGCGAGCGTGTTGTTATACGCTTCGTCGCCGTACCAGTCGGTGTGTCCTTCCACCGAGACGCGCAGCGTCGGCATGCGCATCATGGCGTCGAGCACGACCTTGAGCGTGTCCATGCCCGACTTCAGCACGATCGCCTTGTCGAAGTCGAACAGCGTTTCGTCGAGCGCCACACGCGCCGCGACAACGGCCTTGCATTCCACCGTGGCCGACTTGGACTGCGAGCTGCCGTAGGCCGTCTTCGCGGCCGTGATCGAGGTCGAGCCGGCGGCGTGGCACGTCGCGGTGCCGTTGCTGACCGACGCGATCGAGGCGTTGGCAGCGCTCCACGTGATGGCGCCGAGATCGACGTTGTCCGCGTCAACGGCCTTCGCCGCAAACGCGACGGTCATGCCCACATCGGTGGAACCGCTGGTCGGCGTGAGGGTCAGGGTCCACGCCGGAGGCGGCACCGTGACCGTGCTCGAAGCCGAGCGCTCGATCTTCTTCACGATCCCCTTGCAGGTGATCGTCGCCGTGCCGTACTTCACGGCCGTGACCTTCGCGCTGTTGTCAACCGTGGCGACTGACGCATCGCTCGAGGAGCATGTTTGGTTCATCACCTTCCGCATCTCGATCGGACGCGCCTTCATGTCCGCCGCCGACAGCGCGAACTGACGGTTGCTACCGCGAGCGATCGTGGCCGTGGCCGGATCGATCTTGAGCGCCCAGTCAAACTGCTCGACCGTCGCGCAACCACCACGGAGCGCGTACGTCACACCGGCGCGGAGGCCGAGGTTGCGCGACGTGCCGTCCACGTTCTGTTCGTTCGGCGACGGATTGTTGTCGAGAATCCCGTCGATGCGTGCGCCCCACCGGCCGCTCGAGCACAGCTTCAGGCCCACAAGACCCGTCATGCCGTCTTCGTATTCGTTCGGCGTGCTGCGACCCGCGTACACCGAGTTCAGATAACCGGCGCCGAGCACCAGCGCGGCTTTCTTCGATGGAACGAACGGAACGGTCAGCGTGGCCAGACCGCGGAACGGGCGGTACGTGATGTCTTCGTTGGGCGCGCGGGTGGCCTTGGTGCTGCCGACCTGAATGTCGCCTTCGACACCGATCCACTTGTACACGGAGATACCCGCACGCGCTCCGATGCCGGCCACGTTGTCGATGCGAACCTTGTCGTCAAGCTTCGTGTACTGTCCGAACGCACCAACCTCAATGCGTTCACCGAGGCTCTGGGCCTCGGCCGAAGGGACCGCCGCCATCGCTGCCAGCAGCGAGAGACCGATCAGTCGTTTTGTCATGGAATCCTGTACGTAAGTGCCAAAGAACGGGCACAGCAATCGCCCGAATGCCCGCCCGGGAATTGCCCGGACAGGGCACATGAATCGTAAGCCATTTGAGCGCGGCGCGATATGTCACCGCTGGCCCTGGCAGTGATCAAAACCGGTACGACGGGCGAAATGTTTGGGGCCGTTGGGCGACCCCAAACACCGTTACACGGCGAGGAGCGCTTCCATCTCCATTCGGATCACGTCCACGGTGGGCACGACGGCGTCCAGCAATACCGCGTGGTACGGGACTGGGATATCCATCGGTGCGAGGCGTCTCACCGGGGCATCGAGGTGCCAGAATGCCTCCTGCGCGAGCACACCGGCGATCTCGGCCCCAAACCCGGCCGTCATGTTGTCCTCGTGCACGATCAGACAGCGCCCAGTTTTCCGCACGGACGCCAGCACCGCCGCCCGGTCCCACGGTGCGATGGTACGCAGGTCGATCACTTCGACCCGATCGCCAAATGATTCCGCCGCCTCGGTGCACCGCTGCACCATCGCGCTCCACGACACCACCGTGAGGTCCGTGCCTTCACGGACCACGTGTACCTTGCCGAACGGAATCACATAATCGTCACCCGGATAGCGGGCGCTGCCATCGCCGGTCATGAGCAGCGAGCGGTGCTCGAAGAAGATGGTCGGGTTGGGGCTTCGCATGGCCGTCCGCAACAAGCCCACCGCGTCCGCCGCGTTCGACGGCATCGCCACCTGCCAGCCGTATGCGTGCGCAAAACGCACTTCATCGCTCATGCTGTGCCATGGATCGCCCACATCCTTGCCGAACCCACCCGGCATGCGCACCACGATCGGTGCGGCAAACCGATTGGCCGTGCGCCACCGCATCGTGCCGGTGTTGTTGAGCTGTTCCGTGGCGGGATCCGCGTACTTCCGAAACTGGATCTCCGCGACCGGCATCAAACCGCTGATCGCCATCGCGACGGCGCGACCGATGATGCCTTCTTCCGACAAGCTGGTGTCGAACACCCGTGCGTTGCCGAACTGCCGCTGCAGCCCTTCCGTCACGAGGTGCACTCCGCCCTTGGGACCCACGTCCTCGCCGAACACCACGACCTTGGGATTGATCGCCAGCTCATGGCGCAACGTGCGACGGATCGCCTCCGCGTAGCGGAGCATTTCACCGCCGTCGCTCGGTGTCTCGGTGCTGGGCAGCGCGGCACGCTCGGCGCGCGACAAGCCACCCATCGCCTCGGCCACCTCAGGCGACTCGTCGGCCATCACATGCTGCGCGATGGTGGCCGGATTGGGGATGGCTCGCGCACGGGCCTCCTCGAGTCCGGTCGCAATATCGCGCGCGACCTCCGCTTCGAGCTCAGCCCATTCGGCGGCTGACATCACGGCAGGCACGAGATAGTCGCGCAGCTTCGGCAGCGGATCGCGCGCCAGGTCAGCCGCGATCTCGTCGTCGGTGCGATAACCCTTTTGGTTGTCGGGCCCCGAGTGACCGCTCAGGCGAGGGACCGTGAGGCGTACCAGCGCCGGCCCTTCGCCGCTGCGCACGTGCGTCACCGCCTCCTGCAGCAGACCGGCGGCTTCGTGCGGGTCGGTGCCGCTGCCATTGCGAATGAACAGATTCGTAAACGACGCGAGATTGCGTGCGATGTCACCGCCGGGTGTCTGCATGTCGCTGCGCACGCTGATGCCGAGACCATTGTCTTCGATGTAGAACAGCATCGGCAACTTGAGCGTGGTGGCCATGGTCAGCGACGCCCAGAATCCGCTCGTCGCTACCGACGCGTCACCGCCAAGCGCGACGCTCATGCAGCCGGCGTAACTCGCATCGCCGAGGCTGTCGCGATGGTACGTGATCGACTGGGCCCAGCCCGCCGCGGGGGTGTACTGCGAACCCACGTCCCCCGACATCGGCAGCACCGTGCATCCCGCGCGATTCGGCAGGTTGCACACCACCCCGATATCGCGGCCGTCGCTGAATCCGCCGGCGCGACCGAGCGGGCTGCCAAAGGCATCAGGAATCGAGAGGCCGACAGAGAGCAGGAACGGACGCGAGCGGTAGTACGCACCAGCGCCGTCATGCTTGCCGTCCATGAGCGAGCCGAGAATGACCTGAGCCATATCATGGCCCCGCGCCGAGAACTGGTACAGCACCAGATGCTCGCGCGGCACGGAATTGCGCAGACGATTCGTCGTCTCTTCGACCTCGTCGGCCGAGCGAGACGCGAGCGTGTGGTAGGCGATACGTCGCCAGTCGAACCCGGGGCGGGGTGTCGCATGGCCGGCAGCGGCACGCGGGACGGTCGAGACAACCTTCTTAGCAGCGGACTTGGCAGGCATAGGAACTAATCTGCCCACGTGCAGCCCCTGACGGGAGCATCGCCGTCGATTCCCGTCGGTCCGCGTGGAGGCGACCGGACCGCGAGATAGCGCGACCCGCCTGCTGGCGTATCCGGAACGTTGGTGCGCGGGGACGAAGATTTCGGTACCGTGCTCGGTTCTCCCGTGGCGCGAGATATGGTATTTTCCATAATGTCCTCATCCACCCCATCTCTTCTGATCGACCAGCGTGACGGTGTCCTCACCCTGACGCTGAACCGCCCCGACGTGCTCAACAGCTTCACTCGCGAAATGGCGGCCGGGCTTCTCGCGGCGCTCACTGCCGCCGCGAGCGATCCGGCGGTGCGCGCGATCGTGCTGACCGGCGCTGGTCGCGGCTTCTGCGCCGGCCAGGATCTGGCGGAAGCGCTGCCGCAAGGCGACGGTCCGATGCCGGACATCGGCGAGATCGTGAAGAGCTGCTATAACCCGATCATCCGCGCTATTCGCACCATCGAAAAGCCGGTGCTGTGTGCCGTCAACGGCATCGCTGCTGGAGCGGGTGCGAATCTGGCGTTTGCCTGCGACCTGACGATCGCGGCCGACGACAGCAGCTTCGTGGAGAGCTTCGCGAAACTCGGCCTCATCCCCGACACCAGTGGCACGTTCTTCGTGCCGCGCCTCGTGGGGACGCAGCGCGCGACGGGCATGTTCTTTCTGGCCGAGAAGTTGCCGGCCGCGAAGGCGAAGGAGTGGGGATTGATCTGGGACGTGGCGCCCAAGGCGGAGCTGATGGCGACCGTGCAGGCGATGGCCGCGTCGTTCGCCACGCAGGCGACGCGCGGGTTCGGTCTCACGAAGCGAGCCATGCTGACCAGCTTCTCGAATACGCTCGACGAACAGCTCGACGTCGAAGCGCAGGCGATGCATGAAGCGGGACGTACGGCCGACTACGAGGAAGGCGTGCGCGCGTTTCTCGAGAAGCGCGCACCAGTGTACCGCGGCGCATGAGCGACATGATAACGAACGCGGATAAGACCGTGGTGGGTGTGGTCGGCGCCGGCGCGATGGGCGCCGGCATCGCCCAGGTGGCGGCCGTGCATGGACACGTGGTGGTGCTGGCCGACGCGCAGCCGGCGTCGATCGCGCGCGCACGTTCTGGACATGCGAAGGCGTTGGCTCGCGACGTGGAGAAGGGACGTCTCACGCGCGAGCAGGCCGATGTTGTACTGGCGCGCATCACGTACGTGGATGGCGTGACGCCGGAGCAGTTGGCGGCCTTCACGCCGTGCGGCTTTGTGATCGAGGCGATCATCGAGCAGCTCGCGGCCAAGCAGCAGCTGTTGCGTGCACTCGAAGCGATCGTGGCCCCGACGGCCATTCTGGCGTCGAACACGTCGTCGCTGTCCATCGCGGCGTTGGCCGGATCGTGCACGAACACCGAGCGCGTGGTCGGCGTGCACTTCTTCAATCCGGCGCCGATCATGCCGCTGGTGGAGATCATTCCCGCGATTACCACGTCGGCGTCGGTCATCGCCGACGCGCGTGCGCTCGCCACGGCGTGGGGCAAGACCACGGTGCTCGCCGCCGACACGCCGGGGTTTCTGGTGAATCGCGTGGCCCGCTCGTTCTACGGCGAGTCGCTGCGCATTCGCGAAGAAGGGATCGCGGATTGTGCCACGATCGACTGGGCGATGAAAACCGCGGGCGGCTTCCGCATGGGCCCGTTCGAACTCATGGACTTCATCGGCCTCGATGTGAATTTCGCCGTCACGCGGTCGGTGTTCGAGGGCATGTTCCTCGATCCGCGCTATCGGCCCTCGCACGCGCAGCAGCGCCTCGTGGAGGCCGGCTGGTTGGGCCGCAAAACCCAGCGTGGCTTCTACGACTATCGCGAGGGCGCGGTGCCGCCGGCGCCCCATGAAGATCCGGCGCTCGCGCAGCGCATCGTCGATCGTGTGCTGGCCATGCTCGTGAACGAAGCGGTGGACGCCGTGCATCTGCAGCTCGCCTCGGTGCAGGATATCGAACTCGCTATGACCACGGGGGTGAACTATCCCCGGGGGCTGCTGCAATGGGGAGACGACATCGGCGCGTCGAACGTACTGGCCCAGTTGCAGGTGCTGCAGTCGGAAACCGGCGACGATCGCTATCGCCCCAGTGTACGCCTGCGCCGCGCGGTGCAGGCCGGGGCGTCACTGCTCGACGCACGGCGGTACTCGTGACCACACCCTCGGCAGCCGACGTCGTCAGCACCTTGATGGCGCGCGACCGCTTCTCGCAGTGGCTGGGCATCGAAGTAGTAGAGGCCGAGGTCGGCCGGTCTGTCCTGCGGATGACGGTCCGTGACGACATGGTCAATGGCTTCGGGACCTCGCACGGCGGCATTTTGTTCTCGTTGGCTGACAGCGCGTTCGCCTTCGCGACGAACGCCGGTGGCGTATTGAGCGTCGCGATCGACTGCACCGTCAGCTTTCCGGTGGCGGTGCGCCCCGGCGACGTGCTCACCGCGACCGCCATCGAACAGAGCACGACCAAACGCCTGGCGTTCGTCGACGTGACCGTGCGCAATCAGGACGACGTGATCGCCGGTCACTTTCGCGGCACGGTGTATCGCACGGCCATTCCACATCAGCTGTGATCCAGACCACATGACCGACGCCTATATCATCGAAGGACTGCGAACGCCGATCGGCAACATCGGTGGTGCGCTCAGTCCTGTACGCGCCGACGACTTGGCGGCGCATGCGATCTCGTCGCTGCTCGCACGGATCGCCGAAACGTCCCCCGGCTTCGATCCCGCGCAGATCGCCGATGTGATCCTCGGCTGCGCCAATCAGGCGGGCGAAGACAATCGCAACGTGGCCCGCATGGCCGCGCTGCTGGCCGGGTTGCCGGTCACGGTGCCCGGTGAGACGGTGAATCGGTTGTGCGCGTCGGGGCTGAATGCCGTGGCGAGCGCGGCACGCGCCATTAAGGCCGGCGAGGGTGACCTCTACGTGGCTGGCGGCGTGGAGAGCATGACGCGCGCGCCGTATGTGATGTCGAAGGGGGCGACCCCGTTTGCGCGTGATGTGCAACTGTTCGACACGAGCCTTGGCTGGCGCTTCGTGAATCCGAAGATGAAGCAGCTGCATGGCACCGACTCCATGGGGGAGACCGCGGAGAACGTGGCCGCGCAGTACGGCATATCGCGCGACGATCAGGATGCGTTCGCCGTGCGTTCGCAGCAGAAGGCGGCCGCCGCACAGCGCGAAGGACGCCTGGCCGAAGAGATCGTGCCGGTGTCGATCCCGCAGAAGAAGGGCGACGCCGTGGTGGTGCGCCACGATGAATTCCTGCGCCCCGACACCACCCTGCAGACGCTGGCCAAGCTCAAGCCGGCCTTTCGTCATGACGGGAACGGGTCTGTCACGGCGGGCAACGCCAGCGGTCTCAACGACGGCGCCGCCGCGTTGCTCATTGCCTCGGGTCGTGCCGCGTCGCAGTACGGCCTCACGCCGATGGCGCGGATTGTCTCGAGTGCGGCCGCCGGCGTCGAGCCGCGCATCATGGGGATGGGTCCGGTGCCATCCACCCGCTTGGCGCTCTCGCGGGCTGGTCTCACACTGGATCAGATGGACGTGATCGAACTGAACGAAGCGTTCGCCGCCCAAGGGCTGGCATGTCTGCGCGAACTCGGAATGGCCGACGATGATGCGCGCGTGAATCCGAATGGTGGTGCCATCGCCCTCGGACACCCGTTGGGCATGAGTGGGGCTCGCTTGGCGCTCACCGCCGCACGCGAGCTGCGCCGCCGCAACGGTCGTTATGCACTGTGCACGATGTGCATCGGCGTGGGGCAGGGCTTCGCCATGATCATCGAGCGGGTCTGAGCGCCGTGATCTACGCGTTTGACGGTTTCATTCCGGTGGTGCACGAGTCGGCGTTCGTGCATCCGCAGGCGTCGGTCACGGGCAACGTGATCATCGGTCGCGACGTGTACGTGGGCCCCGGCGCCGCTATTCGTGGCGACTGGGGCGGCATCGTGATCGAGGACGGCTGCAACGTGCAGGAGAACTGCACGATTCACATGTTCCCCGGTGTGGTGGTGCGGCTCGAGGCCAGCGCACACATCGGTCATGGGGCGATCGTGCATGGCGCGCACATCGGTGCCAACGCGCTCATCGGCATGAATGCGGTGATCATGGACAACGCCGTGGTCGGTGCGGGGTGCGTGGTCGGTGCGCTCTGCTTCGTGCCCACCGGCATGGAGATTCCGCCGCGCAAGGTGGTGGTCGGGAATCCCGCCAAGATCGTGAAGGACGTGACCGACGACATGCTGGACTGGAAGACGTCGGGTACGCAGTTGTATCAGCAGTTGCCGGCAGCCATGCGCGCGAGTTGGCGCGCGGTGGAGCCGCTGCGCGACATCCCCGTTGATCGCCCCACGCAATCGAGCGTGTTGAAGAACTGGAAGGACACCCGCGAGGGAGGAACTACGTGATGTACATGCTCAAGAACTATGCGATGGGTCAGTGGGTTGAAGGCACCGGCCGTAAGGCCGATCTCTTCGATGCCGTTACTGGCGAAAAAATCGGCGAGTCGTCCAGCGACGGACTCGATTTCAAGGCGATGATGCACTACGCCCGCTCGGTGGGCGGCCCCAACATGCGCGCGCTCACCTTCCATCAGCGCGCCGCGATGCTCAAGGCGATCGCGAAGGTGCTGATGGAGCGCAAGGATGACTTCTACGCGCTGTCGTACCTCACCGGCGCCACCAAGACCGACTCGTGGGTGGACATCGACGGCGGCATCGGCACCTTCTTTGCCTACTCGAGCCGCGGCCGTCGCGAGTTCCCCAACGAGTGCTTCCACGTGGAAGGGCCCACCGAGCCGCTGTCGAAGAACGGCACCTTCGTGGGACGCCACATCCTGGTGCCCATCGAGGGCGTGGCGGTGCACATCAACGCCTTCAATTTCCCCGTGTGGGGCATGCTCGAAAAGTTGGCCCCAGCGTTGCTGGCCGGCGTGCCGTGCATCGTGAAGCCCGCCACCGCGGGCAGTCATCTCGCCGAAGCGGTGTTCCGCACGATCGTCGACACGGGCATTCTCCCCGCTGGCGCGATTCAGCTGGTGTGTGGCAGCGCGGGCGACATGCTCGACCATCTCGAAGAGCAAGACGTCGTCGCCTTCACCGGTTCGGCCGCCACCGGCCAGAAGCTCAAGAGCGGCGCGGCGGTGGTGAAGAACTCCGTGCGCTTCAACATGGAAGCCGACTCGCTCAACTGCTCCATCCTTGGTCCCGATGCGGTTCCGGGCACCGAGGAGTTCGATCTGTTCATCAAGGAAGTCACGCGCGAGATGACCACCAAGGCGGGGCAGAAATGCACCGCCATCCGTCGCTCGATCGTGCCCGCCGGTCTCGAGGAGGACGTGATCAAGGCGCTCTCCAAGCGCTTGGCGTCCACCACCATCGGCGCGCCTACGGCCGAAGGCGTTCGCATGGGACCGCTGGCCAGCCGCGCGCAGGTGAACGCCGTACGCTCGGCCGCCGAGATGATCCGGCATGGCGCGGAACTCGTGTTCGGTGGTGGCGATTTCGACGTGGTCGGCGCCGATCGCGAGAAGGGCTCCTTCTTCGCGCCCATGCTCATGGTGTGCGACCAACCGCTCACGCGCCTCGAAGCGCACGACATCGAAGCGTTCGGCCCGGTGAACACGGTCATGCCGTATCAGTCCATCGAGGAAGCGGTGCAGTTAGCGCGCATGGGCAAGGGCTCGCTGGTGGGCTCGCTGGTGACCGCCGATCCGACGGTGGCACGCCGCGTCATTCTCGGCACGGCGGCGTTCCACGGCCGCATGCTCGTGCTCGATCGCACCAGCGCCAAGGAGAGCACCGGCCATGGGTCGCCGCTGCCACAGCTCGTGCACGGTGGACCGGGACGCGCCGGCGGTGGCGAGGAAATGGGCGGCGCGCGCGGCGTGACGCACTACATGCAGCGCGTGGCCTTGCAGGGCAGTCCGAGCATGATGACCGCCATTACGCGCGAATGGACGAAGGGCGCCGAGGAACATAGCGATGTCGTGCATCCTTTCCGGAAGACGTTCGACGAGCTCGCCATCGGCGACACGCTGATCACGAAGACGCGCACGATCACGCTGGCGGATCTCGAGGCGTTCGCGAATCTCAGCGGCGACATGTTCTACGCGCACATGAACGACGACGACGCCCGGAGCAACGGCGTGTTCGAGGGTCGCGTGGCGCACGGGTACTTCATCGTGTCGGCGGCGGCCGGGTTGTTCGTTGAGCCCGCACTCGGTCCGGTGCTGGCGAACT
>JBBARJ010000090.1:0-10986 GCA_040399825.1 Gemmatimonas sp. | reverse complement strand
GTCCGGGAAACGCGTCAGCTCATCGACGAAGCCGTGGCCGAACTCGCGGAGCGCCATGTCCCGTTCCGCGCCGACGTGCCGCTCGGCGTGATGGTCGAAACGCCGGCCGCCGCGATCGCCTGTGATACGCTCGTGCGCGACGTCGATTTCTTCAGCATCGGGTCGAACGATCTCGTGCAGTACACGCTCGCCGTCGACCGTGGCAATGCCAATCTGGCCCCTCGCTTCACGCCGTTCCATCCGGCGGTGCTGCGCCTCATCGCGCAGGTGCAGGCCACCGGCGCCGCGCACGGCATCGATGTCTGCGTCTGCGGCGAAATGGGCTCGCAGCCGCTGGCCGTCTTTGCCCTCATGGGACTCGGCATCCGGCAGCTGAGCGTCGCCCCTCGGGCCGTCGGCGAAGTGAAGCGCGTCATTCGCAGTGTACGCATGGCCGCGGCGCAGGATGCGGCGCAGGCCGCTCTCGCCGCCGGCACCGCGCGTGAAGCGGAAACACTCCTGCGTCGTCGCCTGCGCACCGAACTCGATGCGGCCGCCCAGTCGGGCGGGTTGCCCGCCCTTTCATAGCGGACTAGTCTACCAAAGTCTTTCTCGCACGAACCTTCTACCTAGAGTGCTGCGTGGCCGATCGTCACTTGTTTACGTCGGAGTCCGTGACCGAAGGACATCCGGACAAGATCGCGGATCAGATCTCTGATGCCGTGCTCGACGCAATTCTGGCCAAGGATCCCGCGGCGCGTGTCGCCTGTGAGACCTTGGTGACGACCGGCCTGGTAGTGATCGCGGGCGAGATCACGACGACGGCCTATGTGCCGCTGCCGGATATCGTGCGCAAGACGATCGAAGGGATCGGCTACACCGATGCGAACTTCGGTTTCGACAACAAGACCTGCGCCGTGATGAGCACCATCGACGCGCAATCCCCCGACATCTCGCAGGGCGTGGACACCGGAGGCGCCGGTGATCAGGGCATGATGTTTGGCTATGCGACCGACGAAACGCCGGAACTCATGCCGTTGCCGATCCAGCTCGCGCACGCCCTCACGCACCGCCTCTCGGCGCTGCGCAAGGACGGCTCGCTGCCGTGGCTCCGCCCCGACGGCAAGGCACAGGTGTCGGTGATCTACGAAGGCGATCGCCCCATCGCGGTCGATACCGTCGTGATCTCCAGCCAGCACGACGAGAGGGTCTCGAACACCAAGCTCCGCCGCGCCATCCTCGACGAGGTCATCATGGCGTCGATCCCCGAGGAGTATCTGCCGAAGCGGCTCAAGACGCATATCAATCCCACGGGGCGCTTCGTCATCGGCGGCCCACAGGGCGATGCCGGGCTCACCGGCCGCAAGATCATTGTCGACACCTACGGCGGTATGGGTCGTCACGGCGGCGGCGCCTTCAGCGGCAAGGACCCGTCCAAGGTCGATCGCTCGGCGTGCTACGCCGCGCGCTGGGTGGCCAAGAACATCGTAGCCGCCAAGCTCGCCACGCGGTGCGAAGTGCAGGTGGCCTACGCGATCGGTGTCGTGCAGCCCGTCTCGGTCTATGTCCAGACCTTCGGCACCGGCGTGGTGTCTGATCGCGCCATCGAAGCGGCGGTGAACGAGGTGTTCGATCTCACGCCGCGCGGCATCACGCGCGATTTGGATCTGCGCAAGCCGATCTATCAGGCGACCGCCGCTTACGGGCATTTCGGTCGCCGACCGGAAACCGTGGGGCGTGGCCGCACGGCCCGGACCACGTTCACGTGGGAACGCACCGACCGCGTCGCGGCGCTCAAGCGCGCAATTCGGTGATGCGCCCCGGCGCCGCGCTCCGCACGACGCGTGCGGAGCGCGGTGCCACGCGGACCGTAGGTCGTCCTCGCGGTCGCCTGCACGCGGAGCAACGATGATGGTCGAAGTCACGGTGGCCCGACTCGGGCTCGATAGCACGACGAATTCGTACGTTGTCATTCTTCGCGAGCGGGGCGGACGGCGCGTGTTGCCCATCTGGATCGGGCAGCCGGAAGCGGAATCGATTGTCATGCAGATGAATCAGGTGAAGCGCGAACGGCCGATCACCCACGATCTCTGCAAATCCCTCATCATCGGGCTCGGTGGCACGCTGCGCCGCGTTTCCATCACCCGCGTGCAGAAGAGCACCTACTACGCGGAGATGCAGATCGACGGCCCGAAGGGGGCGGTCGCAGTGGACGCCCGTCCATCCGACAGCATTGCCATCGCGCTGCGGCTCGACGCCCCGATCTTTGTGCCGTCGTTGCTGCTCAACGCGCTCGACGACGATGTCGAGGGCGACGATGATAACGAGCGCTCCCTCGACGCGTCCGACAGCGAACTGACGGCCGAGCAGCTCAAGTCATATCTTGAGCAGCTGCGGCCTGAAGATTTCGGAAAGTTCTTGCCCTGACGTTTCTGTTCTCCAACCCGATCGTGCACCGCGTGTCCCGACTTCCCTCGTTTCTCCGATTCCTTGCGCTGACGCTCGTTGCCGCCTCCGTGTCCGTGGGCGTGTCGGCATCCGCCCTCCATGGGCAGCCGCGCTCCGTCGACGGGCGCGTGCGTCGCCCTGTCATCGTCAACGCGGATTCGGCAGGTATGGGGCCCGCGGTGGGCACCTGGGTCACGTTGCACCGCGTCGGTAAGGACACTGCCGGACCCATTGATTCCGTTCGCACCGACAGTCAGGGACACTATCGCTTCCGCTGGAGGCCCTTCGGCGCGGCCGACGGCGTGTACTTCGCGTCGACGACGTGGGGCGGCATCGCCTACTTCACGCCGCCGCTCAAGAACGTCGACGCGCGAGGGGAGGACGCCGAGATAACCGTCTTCGACACCACGTCGGTACGCTTTCAGCTGACGGTGAAGGGCAGGCACTTGATCGTCGGGAAAGCCGATACGACGCAGTTCCGCACGGTCATCGAAGTGTTTGAACTGTCCAACGACAGTCTGCGTACGCTCGTTGCAACCGATACGACCTCGCCCATGCCCACGTGGAGTATCTCCATTCCGGCATCGGCCCTCGATGTGCGCGCCAACGAAGGCGAGGTCTCCCCCGACGCGTTCGTTGCGGGCCCAGGGCGTGTGTCGGTGTACGCGCCGATCGCGCCCGGTATCAAGCAGGTGGCGTTCTCGTACAAGGTGCCCAACAGCAGCTTTCCGCTGTCCATGCGAGCCGAAGGCGGCGCCGTGGTCTTCGAAGTGCTGCTCGAGGAACCGCAGGGATTCGTCACCGGCAAAGGCTTCGCCAATGTCGATCCCGTCACGTTGGAGGGACGCAATTTCCGGCGCTTCTTGTCGCAGGACGTGCAGCCGAATGCGGAGCTCATCCTTGAGCTGCCGTCGTCGGGTGCGCCCGCGCGCAATCTGTACATCGCGGGGCTGTTGCTTGCCATCGGCATGCTCATGATGGTCGTGCTCATGCGCTCCATGCAGCGTCGTGCCGCCAATCGTGTCGCGGTCGAACCCACCATGCGCCCGCGCGAATCGGACGCGCCGATGCACGAACGGCTCGCGCAGGAGATCGCGGCGCTCGATGAAACGTACGCCCGCATCGCCGAACCGTCGGAGACGGTCCAGAAAGCCTACGAGACCCGTCGCCGCGAACTGAAAGGCGCCCTCGGCGCGGCGCTTGCCGAGGCGGGAAGGCGCACGTAGGTTGCGGTTGTCGCGCATTCGGCGCGACGGACAACTGATTTCAGAGCGCAGGACACGGAAACCGGTTCAATGCCGGTGCGGCCCCGCCACTGTAACGGGATCTGCCACGCGAGTTTCTACTCGCGAGGAAGCAGCGACACTCACGATGCCACTGACCCTTGGGTCGGGAAGGCGAGTGAAGCGACCCGAAGCCAGGAGACGACCCGCGCTCATTCTCGGACGAAGACCCTCGAGGGGGGGCTCGCGCCACGTGTCGTCGATGCTCGCCATCCGATGTGCACGCGTGCTCGGGCGTCTTCTCGTGGGAGAGGACGCCTTTGTTGTATCATCACCCACGATGGGTACGCCGCGCGCTGGTGGCCCTGTTGCCGTGCATCGGCGCAGTGGCGTGCTCGCAGGCGGATACCGGTACCGCGGACCAACGCGACACGGCCTCGGTCATGGCGGTGGCGGACACCGATGATTTCGGTGCGCTGCTGCCGACCGACGCGCGCTATGCGGTTCGCGTTGTGTCGCTCAATCCCGCCGCCACCGAAGCGATCTTCACCATCGGTGCCGACTCGCTGCTCGTTGGTCGCTCGCGGTGGGACGAGTATCCGAAAGAGGTACGCCGCGTCGCGGCACTCGGTGATGGGATTCGCCCCAACATCGAAGCGGTGCTGGCGGCGCGTCCCACGTTGGTGGTCCTCTACGCGACCGCCGAAAATCGTGCGGCCGCCGACGCCTTGGCGCGCGCCGGTGTGCGCACGATCGCATTGCGTGTCGATCACATCGCGCAGTTCCATCGTCTGCTCTCGACACTGGGGCGCGCGCTCGGCGCTGAGGCCAACGCCCGCATCGTGAGTGATTCGGTGCAGTCCACCCTCGATCGCGTGCGCGCCCTGACCGCGTCGTGGCCGCGACCGCGCGTCGTGTGGCCGGCCTGGGAATCGCCGTTGCTCGTGATCGGTGGCGGGAGCTACATCGACGAACTGCTCACGATCGCCGGTGCGGAGAACGTCTTTCATGACATGGACGCGCCGTCGCCGCCCGTCTCGGTCGAGGAAATCGCGAGGCGAGATCCCGACCACGTGATCACCGGGGCATCACGAGGGGCCAAGCTGTCGGCCAGTCCGTCGTGGCAAGCGATCCGTGCGGTGCGCGAGCAACGATTCATCGTACAGGATCCGTCCCTCACCGGTCGGCCATCGGTGGTGCTGGGCATGGCCGCCGTGCAGCTCGCCCGCGCGTTGCATCCCGAATTGCGCGACTCGCTGCCATGACCCCGTTGTCGCGCGAGCTCGCGAATCAGACCACCTCCCCCTGGCTGGCCTGGGGCATCGGTGCGGTGTTGCTGTTCCTCGTGATCGGGCTCGGACTGGCCATTGGCGCCGTGCCGATCGCCACGCGCGACATCATCGATGCGCTCCGCGGTATCGGGGATCCGTCCACCATCGCGATCGTGCGCGACCTGCGGGCACCACGCGTGCTGCTTGCGGCGCTGGTCGGCGCTGGCCTCGCGAGCAGCGGCGGCGCGCTCCAGGGCACGCTGCGCAATCCCTTGGCGGAACCGTATCTGCTCGGCGTCTCCGGCGGCGCGGCCGTCGGTGCCGTGACCGCGATGGCTTTCGGCGTGGTGCAACCCGCCCTCGTTACCGCCTGCGCTTTTGCCGGAGCGGCCATCGCCACGGTCGTCGTCACCGCCATCGCGCGCATTGTCGGCGGCGGCGCCGATACCAAGCTGCTGCTCATGGCTGGTGTCGTGGTCGGGGCCTTCGCGAACGCGGCGATTCTCGTGGCGCTCGCGGACGCACCGCCGGAGCGCCTTCGGGGCGCCCTGTTCTGGATGATGGGCTCGGCGGCCGATGCCACGTGGCCGGCGGTCGCGCGCTGCGCCGCGGCGCTCCTGCTGCTTGGCGGTATCCTCGTGTGGCGTGCACGCGATCTCGATGTGTTGTCGCTTGGCGACGAACCGGCGGCGGCACTTGGCGTCGACGTCGATCGAGTCTCGCGTCAGCTGTTTCTCGTGGCGTCGTGGCTTGCCGCGGCAACGGTCGCGGCCGCCGGCCTCATCGGCTTCGTCGGCTTGGTCGTGCCGAATATCGCCCGCGCGCTCGGTGCGCGGCAGCATCGGCCGATGCTGCTCATGAGTGCGCTCTACGGGGCCGTGCTGCTCGTCGACGCCGATCTGCTCGCGCGCACGCTGCGCGCGCCCGCCGACCTGCCGCTGGGCGCCGTCACCGCGCTCGTCGGCGTGCCATTCTTTTTGCTTCGTCTCCGGCGGTTGGCCGCATGAGCGAAGCCGCGCGACCGAGAGAGCAGGGGGCACCGCTCGCGTTCGACCACGTGAGCGTCCGCTACGCCGGTCGGCCCACGCTGGCGCTCGATCACGTATCGGTGATGGCCGAACCGGGAAAGATGACCGCCGTCGTCGGTCCGAATGGCAGCGGCAAGAGCACGCTCGTGCGCACGTTGCTGCGCCGCGTGCCCCTGGAATCCGGTCGCGTGTCCGTGGGTGTTGTGGATGTGGCGTCGCTCGATGCGCGGGAGGTCGCGCGTCGGATCGCGATCGTGCCGCAGCGCGAGGAACCGGTGCTTCCGCTGCGTGTCGAGGAGTTCGTGGCCTTGGGTCGACACGCCCGACGCAGCGCCTTCGGCGGCATGAGCGCCGACGATCACGCGGCGGTCGAAAGCGCCGTGGCACGCGCGGGGATCGCCGACGCCATCGGTCGTCGCACCGATACGCTCTCCGGCGGCGAATGGCAGCGCGTGCGGATCGCCCGCGCACTCGCGCAGGCGGCGCCGGTTCTCGTGCTCGACGAGCCCACCACCTTCCTCGACATCGCGCACGAGATGGCGGTGTTCGAACTGCTCGATGGGCTCGCCCAACAGGGACAGACGGTGTTGCTGGTGAGTCATCAGCTCAACCTCGTGGCGCGCTTTGCGGCGCATATCGTGCTGCTGCACCGCGGCGCGGTCGCGGCGGCTGGTGACGCGTCGGCCGTCATGCGTGGCGAGATTCTCGAGCGCGTGTACGAATGGCCGCTCGTCGTCACCCGCGATCCCGCCGTCGGCGCGCCGGCGTTGCTCCCGCTGCGCGGCAGCGGTCGTCATCGAGAGCGTCCGTCGTCGTGAGCATCGCGGCGCTCCTGCTGGTCAATCTGATCGCGCAGCTGAACCAACCGCCCCGCGATGCCGCGACCATCTGCGTAACCGATGCGCGCACGCGCGCGCCGTTGCTCGGCGTCAGGCTCACGGTGCGGCCAAGCGCACCAGTGCGTCGGCAATCGTCGGCCGCGGCACGCCGGCTCGAGGGCGCGTGCGCCGTCGTTCGCGTAAGCCCAACGGATAGCCTGCACGTCGCCCGCGCGGGGTACATCGCGCGCGTAGTCGTGGGGGCACCGCCCTTGGGTAGTGTGCGCCTCGAAGGCGATACCCTCTGGGTGTCACTGCTGCCGCGCGATGCCACGAAGGCGGAGCGTGCCGCCGAACAGCTGGTCCCACTGCGCGTCACGGCCGCGCGCGCCGTCGCGCGCACCGCCGGTCGCACCAGCGCCACGCTGACAACGACCGACGCCCGCATCGCCGGCGCGTCCACGGTGAATGCGCTGCTCGGGCTCATGCCGTACACCAACCTGCGCACAGCCCGCGGCGAGACCGGGCTGTCGCTGCGCGGCGCACGTCGCGAGCAGGTCGCGATCACCCTCGACGGGATGCCGCTCAACGATCCCGCCACCGGCATGGCCGACGTCTCCGACATTCCGCTGGCCGGGCTGCGGTCGGCGACGGTGTCCCTCGGTGCCGATCCGGTCGGCACCGGGGCCGGTGCCACCGGCGGCGTGTTGGCGCTCACGTCGTCCGCCCAGCGCGTGGCGTCCGTCCGACTGGGTGCCTTCGGGCAGCGCACCATGGAAGGCGCGTGGCACGCCCAAGCCGCCGGCGCACTCTGGCAGGCCAGCGCTGCGTGGCGCAACGCGACCAACGATTTCACGTTCGTGAACGACGCGGGCGCGGCACCACAACGTGAAGCGCGTGTCAACAACGACGAACAGCGCGCCACCGCCTCGCTCGGTGTGATCGGAAGCCGCGCGCAACTCTCCGTGCTCGGTTCGACCAGCGAGCGGGGCATGGTCGGTCCCGCCAACGTGCGCAGTTACGATGCCGATCGCGCGCGCACCGACCGCGTGCTGGTGCGGGCCCAAGCCGGACTGCGTGGCACCATGCTCGTGTCCGGTGTACGTCGGTTGGCGCTGCGCTATGTCGATCCCACCCGCCCCGCGCTCGATACGCGGGCAGTGGCATGGGCCGCCGATGCCGAGTGGCGCGGGGCGCTCCGCGACATCGCCTGGCGTCTCGGCGTCGGTGCCGATCGGCTCACCGCCACGGGCGGCATCACGCAGCAACGCCGACGTGGCTTCGCCGCGGTGCAGCGCGCGTGGCGTGCGGCGAATGATGATCGATGGAGCATCGACGTCGGCGCGCGCGCCGATCTCATCGAAGGCAGCGGCGTCCTGCCCACGGCGTCCCTTGGTGGTGAGCGCCGAGTCGCCCGCCTCGGCGAGCGGGTACAACTGGTGGGGTTCGGTCGGGTGGCGCAGGCGGTGCGTGTCCCCACGCTCTACGATCTGTACTTCTCATCGCCACAACGGCTGTTCGTGCGGGCGTTGTCACCGGAGCGCGTCGATCTCGACGCGTCCACCGGTCTACGCATGGTGGCCGGCAGCGCGCGCCGCCGCGCCAGCATGGAGGGTGCCGTCGTCGCGCGCAACACACGGGACGCGATCGTGTGGTTTCCGGGCAACTTCGGCTGGAGCCCCGCCAACGTAGGGGTAGAACGCCTGCGCGGCGTCGAGTCGCGCGCTGAGCTCGCGCTGGGCATCGCGTCGGCCTCGGCGTGGGTGACCGCATACGACGCGGTGCTGAGCACCGGCGGCCTCCGCATTCCCACGCCGTATGTGCCGCGCCTCGCCGGCGGGGCGCAACTGCAGCTGAACACGGCCGCGCAGCATGCCACCGTCGCGTGGCGCGGCATGGGTGCCAGGCCGTACACCGCCGGCCCACGGAATCCCGATTTCGAATTGGCCGCGCTGTCACTCGTTGACATCACCGTCGCCCAACAGCTGCACCCGCTGCCGCACTGGCCGTGGCCCTTCCTCGACGCCTTGGTCACGTTCTCGCTCGAGAATGCTGCCGATGTCTCATGGCAGTCGGTTCGCGGTTTCCCCTCGCCCGGACGCTCCTGGGCGTTGTCGTTCACCCTGCAACACTCTCCGCGATGACCCCGCAGGTCCGCTTTCGCTCCACCGTTTGCCGCCGCACCCTCGCCGCCGCCTCTTCCGTCCTGCTCATGGCGCTCGCCGCCTGCGGGAATGACGGGATCAACAACAGCACGCCGCAGCCGCCGCGCGGCATCATCGTACTCGACGGATTTATCCAGCCCGGCCTTACGTTCCTTGGGGACACGGGCAGCGCCAGCACCAAGCTCACGCTCGCGCCGACCACCGAGTTCGATGCCGGCGGCTTTACGCTCCTGCGCGATACGGTGCTCACCGTATCGAGCCGCGGCGCTGGTGACCTGCTGTACGTCACCGACGTGCGCACCTCCACCACCCGCCGCATTCAGCTTCCCATTCGCAGCAATCCGTCGCGCGCCAGACTGCTTGCCGGTACGGGTGGACAGACCCTCATCGGTGTGGCCCTGCGCGACTCGTCGAGTGTGGCGCTCGTGTCCTTCGCCGGCGCCGGTGCCGCGACCAGCACGCGGATCACGAACGTTGGCACGTGCCCGACCGATCTCTTTCAGTTCGACAACGCGACCTGGATCGTGGACGCCAACGCGAACTGCAAAGTGAACTATGCGGTGCAGGGCGATGTCCGTCTCATCCGCGTGCCGAACATCGGCACCGCGCGCGACACCATCCTGCTGCCGGGACTGCGTGGCTCGGGCGCGTCGGCGCTGGTCGACGGTGACGTGGCGTACATCAGCGCCGGTGGGGATGCCAGCTTCGCGTCCTTCCCCTACACGCTGATCGCCACCGGCGGCATCACCAAAGTCGATCTGCGCGGCAAGCGCGTGCTGACGGCCAAGAAGATGCCGGCCAACACGTACGGTGCTGACGTGAAGCTCGGACTCGACGGGTTCCTCTACGTCTCGCTGTATCAGGATCTCGCCTCGTTTACCGACCGGATCATCAAGGTGCGCACGGCCGATCTGAGCGTTGTCACATCGGCGTCGGCCGATTGGCTGGTGCTCACCGGCGCCACCGGCACCGCCGTCTCCTGCAGCAGCGGACAGGCCGACGCCCTCGGCCGGCTGCACTGCATCCAGAACGGCACCGGCTCCGTCACCTCGCTGCTCGTGTTCAGCCCGGCCGGCGCCGAGGTCCGCCGCGTGGCCGCCAATCAGGGTGGCGTCGACCTCGCGATCCGTCCGTAAGGCGAGCGCACGCCTGACGGGACGCTGTGGTACGACGCGCCGTCTCGGGGCAGTCGCTAATCTCCACCCATGCCCCTGATCACCACCGATGCGATCGTGCTGCACGCCGTGCCGTATCTCGAGTCGTCACGCATCCTGCGGCTGGCGACGCGAGAGGCCGGCGTGCTGTCGGTGGTCGCCCGCGGGGCTCGCTCGTCCAAGAAGCGCTTCGGGAGTGGGGTGGACCTGTTCGCGGAGGGGCAGGCCCAAATTCAGGTCAAGCCGGGCCGGGACCTGCACGCCCTCAACGTGTTCGATGTGACCCGCTCGCGGGCGGGCCTGGGCGCCGATCTGGGCCGGTTCACCGCCGCGAGTGCCCTCGTGGAGTGCGTCCTGCGCGTGGTACACGACGAGGCAGCGCCCCGAGTCTATCACGGGGTCGCCGCGGGGCTGGATGCCATCGCCGAGGCCTCAGAGGCCGATACCGTGGCCCTGACTCTTGGCGTCTTCTGGCGGCTGGTCAGTGAGGTCGGCTTTATGCCGAGCATCGACCGGTGTGCCGAATGCCACGCCGAGATCTCCCCCCAGGCGGATGCGCGCTTCAGCCACGCCGCCGGCGGCGTCCTCTGCCCGTTGTGTGCCAAAATGGCGCCCGCCGGCCGTCGGCTCCCCGCCGCCGCCCGCGGGGTCATTGCCGCGTGGCTGCGGGGCGACCAGCCCGAGGTCGAGCCGGCCGACTGCCGCGCCCACCAGCGGCTGTTGCGGGAGTTCGTCACCCAGCACCTCCCCGACAGCCGCGAACTCCGGGCCTTCGGGGTATGGGAGCAGGCACGGTGGTGAGCAGGGGCGGTGGCGAAGCGGCCCCGAGCGCCTGAGGAATGTTGCTTGACGGCCCCAGCTACGCGTCCTACCTTCAAGAAGACCTGATTCGCAGGTCCG
>JBBARJ010000089.1:0-11051 GCA_040399825.1 Gemmatimonas sp. | reverse complement strand
GGTCGACTACTCGACCCCGATGTCCCACGCCTGCTCGAGGTCGTTGCGGCTATACGCGCGGAATGCGGTGAGCGTTTGCGTGCGAATGATGCCGGGCACTTTCGCGAACTCCTCGGTGACGACGGTCGCGATGCGCTCGAGATCAGGCACGCGCACGATGGCCACGAGATCCCACGCTCCCGACACCGAGTAGACCTCGCTCACACCTTCAATACCTGCCAGCGCGGTCGCGCAGGCCGGAATGGTTTTCGGATCAGCCTGCACCAGCACGATGGTCGTGATCATGATTGCCTCGAAGACGTGAAAGAGTCGCGGGTGCCCGCTCAGGCGCCGGTGAGACAGCGAGCGATGCGCGTGACGCCCTCGACCGCCACCGACTCCGTCGTGGCGTAACTCGCGCGAATCCAGTCGGGCGTCAGGAAGGCACTGCCCGGCACGACCGCTACCTTGTGTTCCTCGAGCACGGCAGCGGCGAACGCCGCGCCGGCGTCGGCAGCCCCGCGGAAGCCCGCGACGTTGATGTACACGTAGAAGGCGCCGGCCGGATGTACATAGCGGATCGTCGGGAAGGCGGCGAGCGCCGCTACCACCGCATCTCGACGCTGCCGGAATTCCTTCACCATGTAGTTCACGGCAGCATTCGCCTCCGACTGCCGCTCGAGGGCGGCGAGCGCGGCATGTTGCGACACGGCCGCGGCGTTCGACGTCGTGTGCGACTGAAACGCCGTCATCGCCTTCGACACGGCCACCGGCGCGATCGTCCAGCCGATCCGCCATCCCGTCATCGCGTAGGCCTTCGCCACGCCGTTGATCACGATCAGGTTGTCGCGCGTCTTCGCGACTTCGAGCGCCGACTGGGCGCCGCCCTCGTAGGCAATGCGCAGATAAATCTCGTCGGCGAGCACCCACCAACCCTTGTCCGCGGCGAGATCGAGGATCGCCGTGAGTTCGTCGCGCGTGTACACGGCGCCGGTGGGATTGCTCGGCGAATTGAGCATGAGCCCCTTCGTACGCGGCGTCGCGGCGGCGGCCAGCTGGGCCGCCGTCACCTTAAGGTCGTTCGCTTCGTCACCGAACACCGGAACCGATACCGCGCGCGCCAGCTCGACCATTTCGAAGTAGCTCGTCCACGCTGGCGTGGGAATCAGCACTTCGTCGCCGGGGCCAAAGCAGCAGACGCACGCGTTGTAGAGCGACTGCTTGGACCCGTTGGACACGACGACTTCCGCCGCCGTGATCTGCGCGCCATGGACGAGCAGCCGGTTGGCGTCGGCAGCGATGGCTTCACGAAGCGGCAGAATACCTTCGGTGGCGGTGTAGCGAGTCGCCCCTGCTTCGACGGCCGCCTCGGCCGCCTCACGGATAAACGCCGGCGTGTCGAAATCCGGCTCGCCGGCCCCAAGATCAATGATGGCCTGACCGGCCGCCTTGAGCGCCCTCGCCTTCGCGGCCACGGCGAGCGTCGCGGATTCCTTGAGTCGGGCGATATTGGCGGACGGCTGGAATACCAGAGACATGATCGAGACGCGGAACGAAGGTGAATGGCAAGGGGAACGGGCGGCCCCCCTGCAGTTCGGGGCCGGACCGGGATACCTTTACCGGCTGGGCAAGACGCAATTAAGCGCGCCTGACAGAGGTGCGCTACGCAGCGACGCTACGCAGCGACGCTGGGCGGGTACGCGATGCGCCATAGGGGCGCGACAATCACTGGCCGTTGGGCGGCCAGGCTGACCGACAATCGATGGGGTGGGGCGTGGGCGAGCAAGAACGGGAAGAGACGTCGCCAGGGGCGACGCGAAGCCAGCACGTGGTGCTGCAGGGACCCGCAGATCTGCGGATGATGACCGCCGCCATGCGTCCGGGGATCGAACGCAGCCGTCGCATGCAGGGCGTGGCCGCGCCGGCCTGCCTGGTGATCACCCCCACCGTTGAGCAGGCGCTCAGCGCCGCCGAGCAGGCGCGACTCCTGCTGGCCGACGACAGCCTGCGGGTCGTACCGGTCACTTCCGCCACCCGCGCGCGTCGCGTGCTGGCCGCCGGTCCGGTCGCCATCGTCACCGGCACCGCCGCCGACCTGCTCGCACTTCGCAAGGACGCCGCCATCGACCTGCAGCAGCTGCAGGTCCTCGTGGTCTTCAGCCTCGACGAGATTCTCGCCGACAAGATGGGCGACACGCTACAAGCGCTGCTCGGCGATTCGCCCGACGACATCATGCGCGTCGGCACGATCGACAGCGAGTCGGACGAGATCGACGCCTTCCTCGAAGCCCAGATGCGCCGCGCGCGTCGTCTCACGCCGATGCTGGCCGGAGACGCCCCGCTCGCGATGACGCCGAGCTTCGTGATCACGTCGGCTTCAGGGCGTGCCGACGCCTTCCGGTCGATCCTCGATGAAGTCGATCCGCCGTCGGTCGTCGTCGTGACGACCACCGATGCCGGACAGCGCGAGGCGCAGGCCGCCTTGACCCGGATCGGGATGGCCGTCGATGGGCTGAACGTGCAGGTCGTGCGTCAGGCCACGTCACAGCATGTCGCGCTCGTCGTGTTATGGGAGTCGCCGGTGTCGTACGACGCGCTTCTGGACGCGCTGGCCGCGCGCCCGGTGGACGCCGTCGCCCTGTTGATGGCAGACGAACTCGCGGCGTTCCGACGCATGACGAGCGGTCTGGCCGAGGCGTGGACGCCGGCAGCTCGCAAGGCCAACGCGGAGAGCCGAGTGCAGGCCCTGCGCGCCGCACTGCGCACCACGCTTGCGAATTCCGGCGGCACGTCGGCCAGCGAAATGGCACTGCTCGCGCCGCTTCTGGAAACGCACGATTCGCTCGAGATTGCCGCGGCCGCCCTGCGGTTGTATGAAGGCGCGCGTCGCGATCTCGTGACGGCACGCACGAAGGCGACCATCGCTGGTCCGGTGCGCACGCCGCTCGCCGCCGGCCATAAGCCGGATGCCCCCGTGGCGGATGGTAAGCAGCGCGTATTCCTGGCGGCCGGCAAGCGTGATGGCGTGCGCGTTGGCGACATCGTCGGTGCGGTCGCCAACGAAGCCGGTATCCCCGGCGACCGGATTGGACAGGTTGAGCTGTTCGAGTCGCATGCGATCGTCGAACTCAACGCCGACGACGCCGCCAAGGTCGTGCAGGCACTGGGCTCCGTCTCGCTGCGTGGGCGTCGTCTCAGTGCGCGGATCGACGAGCGCGGCGGGGACGCTCCGCGCGGTGGTGATCGTGGCGGTGATCGTGGTGCACGAGGCCCGCGCAGCGAACGTACGTTTGGCCCGCCGCGTCGTGACACCGGCGACCGTCCGGCCCGTCCGTCCTTCGGTGGTGATCGTCCGGCCCGCCCGTCGTTTGGGGGCGACCGTGGCCCGCGCCCGGAAGGCCGTGGAGGTCCGCCGCGCGGCGGGAATGATCGTCCGCCCCGGGCCGTCGACGAACGTCGTGCCTTCGGCGACCGTCCGGTGCGTGAGCGCGCGGAAGGTCGGGAAGAGTGGTCCGAGCGCGGAGCCCGTATGCAGAATGCGAGCCGGAAGCCCCGTCCGAATCCTGAAGGGAATCCCGACGGCAATCCCGACGGGAGCAGCGAGCGCTAACCATGAGCAGCAGCTTTCAGGTCTCCGGCGGGTGGATGGAGGTCGTCGCTGGATCGATGTTCAGCGGCAAGACCGAAGAGCTGTTGCGGCGCGTGCGACGGGCAACCATCGCGCGCAAACGCGTGCAGGTGTTCAAGTCGCATCTCGACGACCGGTACGCCGGGTTATGGAATGTCTCCAGCCATGACCGGCGGACGTTCGAGGCGATTCCGGTCGACTCGTCAGCCCAGATTCTGCTGCGTCTCGATCCGATGGCGCAGGTCATTGCCATCGACGAGGCGCAGTTTCTCGACGCCGGGATCGTTCAGGTGGCGTCGAGTTTGGCCGATCGCGGCCGGCGGGTCATTCTCGCCGGCATCGACAGTGATTTCCGTGGCGAACCGTTCGGTCCGATGCCGCAGCTGATGGCCGTCGCGGAACTGGTCGACAAACTGCATGCCATCTGCGTGTTGTGCGGATCGCCGGCCAGTCGCAATCAGCGACTGATCGGCGGGAAACCCGCTCCGTACGACTCGCCTACGATCATGGTGGGGGCGGCCGATTCGTACGAAGCGCGCTGCCGTGCCTGCCATATCGTGCCGCGGCCGACCGAAGGGCAACAGCAGCTGCTGTAGCCATCCTCGGCGAACCGTCAGCTCGTCGCGCGCGCCAGCGCCAGCGCCAGCGCATCGGCGAGCTGACCGCGAGTGAACGGCTTACTCACGAACGGGATGCGCCGCGCCTCGATCGCGGCGCGCGCCCCCGGGTGTACGCTATAGCCGCTGACCGCCACCGTCGGCAGCGCGGGGTAGCGGGCGGCCACGATCTCCAACAGTTCGAGGCCGCTCATGCCCGGCATGGTCAAGTCGGTGATCATGAGCGCGACATTGGCAGCGTGCCATTCCAGGACGTCCAGGGCGTGCTGCGCCGACGGCGCCACCACGACGGCGTGCCCCAGCTTCTCCAGCATGCGCCGACCCAGATCGAGCAGCATCGGATCGTCATCGACCAGCAGAATGCTGTGGGCCGCGAGCGCGACGAGCGGCGATATCGCGGGCACGTCGCGCGGGGTCATTCTCGGCGACGACGAAAGGGGACCGTGCACGTCCGGCGGCAGGGCGGACGGGAAGAACAGGCGCAACGTCGTCCCCTCGTCTGCCACGGAATCACACTCGATGAAACCGCGGCTCTGGTGCACGAGGCCGTGTACGGAAGCCAGCCCCATCCCCTTGCGCGTGCCAAACTCCTGCGTCGAGAAAAACGGCTCGAAGAGTCGTGCCCTGATGTCGTCTCGCATGCCGGTGCCCGTGTCGGAGACTGACAGCACCGCAAACTGACGCGGCGGATCGCCGACCGGCGCCTGGGGGTGCCGCACCATCACGGCAGCCGTCGCCATCGACAGCGTTCCACTCGAGGCCTTGGCGATCATCGAGGCACTCGCATTATCCACGAGGGCGCGTAGCGCGTCGAGCAGGCCGGTGCGGTCGATGATGGCCGTGACCGGCTCATCACTGAGGTCGAGACGCACGCCAATCGAGAGCGGGACCTCTTCGCGAATGATGGGCAGCTGATCGCGCAGCAGCTGATTGAGCTCGACCGCTTCCGCGCTCAGCATCTGCCGGCGTCCCACCGCGAGGAGGCGGCGCGTCAGTTCCTCGGCGCGTTCGGTGGCGCGCTCGATCACATCGAGATCGGCGGCGTACGGCGACGTCGAACTCACACTTTCGCGCAGGAAGCCCGTGGAGCCGCGAATCACCGTGAGCAGGTTGTTGAAGTCGTGGGCGATCCCGCCGGCCAGCTGTCCGACCGCCTCCAGTTTTTGCGCCTGACGCAGGCGTTCCTCAGAACTCCGGGCGTCCGTCACGTCGGTAAAGACCGCCACGGACGCGTACGGCCGCTCTTCGCCGGCACGGACGAGTGGATCCGCCGTGACGTTCAGCCAGCCGAACGCCCCAGTGCCCCGCCGCACGCCCATCAGCGCCCGCGGCTGGCTTTGCCCCGTCTGCAAGGCAATCAGGGCGGGATGCGTCTCAGGAGGCCACGGCGTGCCGTCTTCATGCACCGTGCTCCATTCACGATCGACTGGCGTGAGACCCAGCAATTGGGCCCCAGACAAGCCGAGAATGCGTTCGGCACTCGGGTTGTAGGCGCGAATCGCCCCCGTGTCATCGTGCAACACCACGCCTTCCTGCATGCCCGCGATGACGGCGCGAAAGCGCGCTTCCGACTCCCGCAGCTGTCGTTCGGCGCGCACGCGGTCGGTCGTATCCTGAATGATGACGTGCAGCACGCGGCGCCCAGCGACCGCGACGACGCCGATGAAGGCCTCCACTTGACGAAGCTCGCCATTGGCGACGCGGTGCTCGCGCTCCACGCGCAACCCCGTGCCGGTGGCAATGGCGGACGTGGTGTCGCGCCAATACTCGAGCGCGACCGCTTCGAGGTCGGTGACATACATCGTACGCATCGCATCGCGCGGCCAGCCATAGAATGCGACGGCTGCCGGGTTCACATCGACGATGCGTGCCGTCTCGATGTCAGCGAGGAGCTGGACGGCTCCGTTGTTCTCGAACAGCTCGCGATGGCGGGCTTCGCTCTGCTCGAGCGCGAGGCGCTCGAGCTCTCGCCGCGTAATGTCGCGCGAGGAAATGGCGACAGCGTCCGCCAGCACGGGAACGATTTGTCGCTGCAGCCAGCGCAGCGGCTGCTCGGCCGTTGGGGCATGCTGCGTGGTTTCCAACGGCTCGCCGGTGATCAGCACCGAGCAGCACTGCTCCCACAGACTCCATTCACGGCTGTTGGGAAAGATGTCCATCAGCGAATGTCCGAGCAGCTCGTCACGGGAGCGATGGACCATCTCGGCAGCGCGGGCATTCACGTCGAGAATTTCGAAGCGCACGATCGTGCCGTCGGTGGCGCGGTGCGCTCTGGCAATCACGAAGGCGTCGAGGCCGGCTTCGATGACCCCGCGTAAGCGGCTCTCCGACTCGCGCAGGGCCTGCGACGCCGCCGCTTCGTCGGTGACATTGCGCGCGAGCCCCAACAGGTGCGTCGCGAGACCGTCGGCGTTGTAGATGGCCGTGAGGCGCGTTTCGAGCACCAGGCGGCGTCCTTCCAGCGTCACCTCCTCGCGGTAGGCGATCGGTTCGCCGGAGCTGAGGGCTTCGTCGCAGCGCGACCGCATCAGCGCGGCCTCGGCCGGCGGAAAAACCTCCTCCGGGGTGCGCTCGAGTAGCTGCTCGGCCTCGCTGCCGGTCGCTGCCAGATACCTGGCATTCACCGACTCGCAGCGGAACACGCCGGGGGCGTCGATACGAAGCAGGAACGCCATTTTGTGCATGTGCTCCGTGAGCGTCAGGAGCCGGGCTTCCCGCCGACCGGCCTCGCGCGCTGCCAGTGCCCGCGTGGTCACGTCGCGCAGGTGCACCGTGCGAAAGGACTGCCCGTCGGTAGCACTGCCCGAACGCAGGCACACGTCCCAGACGCGTTCGTGCATGCCGTCCCCGACCGAGAACTCCAACGCCGGCGCCCCCGCGCCGAGCGTCGCCGCCTCGAGCCACGCCGAGAACGTACCGTCGCCGACGTGCGTCGCAGACGATGCGAGCCGTTGTCCCCGGAGCTCGGCGAGCGATACGCCGATCAGGTCGCCGGCGGCCGAATTCGCGTCGAGCACATGCCCCTGTTCATCGGTCACGAACAGGGCATCCCCGAGGGCCATAGCGGCCGACAGGAGCATCGCAGCAGAGACGGAACGGTCGGAGGGCACGAAGCGCACGCGGTCGATGAAGGCAAGCTCGGGCGTCGTCGCCGATGCCTGTCGAGGGAAATGTGTCTTGCCATGGGGTCTTTCGTTAGTGGCCAGCCGGGCAATCCGGTGACGAATAGTGACCATTGCCCTGTCCGCCGCGTCTTTTCGCTGATGTCAATTTCAAGTCTCCTTTCCCCCGAACGGATCGTCGCATGGGCGTAATCGCGACGCTCCTCGCACACGAGCCCCGGCTCGCACGGCTGCGTACCGCCGCGCGCGATCGGTACCGCTTCGTGCCTTGCGAGGACTGGACGTCTCTGACCCGCGCTTGCGAGCGTGGGCCCGTCAACGTGGTGGTCTTCGATTTGTATGTCGACGGCCGCGCGGATTTCGAGCGGGTGCGCCAGCTGCGCATTCGTGTACCACGAGCGGCCTTGGTGGCCTACGTGGACATGACACGTGAGCGAGCCAAGGACATGTTCGATGCCGGGCGTTGCGGCATCGACGTGCTCGTGATCGCCGAGGAAACGGATACGCCACAGATGCTCGTGGCGCTTCTGGATCAGGCCGAAGCGCGCAGTGTCTCGAGTTTGCTCAAGCCACATCTCGCCGGATTGCGCAGCGTCGTGCGTGATGCCGTGATGCTGTCGGTGACCCGGGCGCACGAGCGCCTGACACCGGACAGCCTCGCGCGCCTCATCGCCGTGTCGCGCCGCCTGCTGTCGAAGCGGCTGGAGGGGGCGGAGTTGCCGCCACCGCACCAGCTGCTGACCTGGGGTCGCTTGATCGTGGCCGCGAGCATGCTGGAGGACGGTTCCCGCAGTGCCGACGGCGTCGCGGGCGCGCTCGATTTCCCGTCGGGGAGCGCCTTCCGGAACACCTGCCAGCGGTATCTCGGCTGCACGCCGCATCAGATTCGTCTGCGTGGCGGGGCCAGCTGGGTGATTCAGGAGCTCCTCGTCAACCGCGAAAAGCGACGAGAGATCTCGGAATCGGAAGACGACATGCACGAGAGCGTCGCCGCGTAACGACGTGCGGTGATCACCGTCGAACAGAAGGGCTCCGGACTCTCCGGAGCCCTTTGGCGTTCGTGGTAAGTTTCGCTATGCTCCAACTCGCACTCACCGGAAATATCGCCAGCGGCAAGAGTAGCGTGGCCTCACTCTTGGAGGCCCACGGGGCGACCATCATCGATGCAGACCTCCTGGCGCGTGAAGCGGTGCGCCCGGGCTCCGCGGCCCTCGACGCCATCGTCGATCGATTCGGCCCATCGGTGCTGCAGGCGGACGGCACGCTCGACCGGCCAGCCCTGCGCCGCCACGTTTTTCGGGACCCGGTAGCGCGCGACGCGCTCAACGCCATCGTACACCCGGCCGTGGGCCGGCTGCGCAACGAACAGCTGGCCGCGGCCAGGCGCCGCGGCGACGCCGTGGTCATTTCCGACATCCCCCTGCTCTTTGAAGTCGGCCTCGAGCATGCGTTCGATGGGGTGATCCTGGTCGACGCGCCAGCGCCGGAGCGGCTCGAGCGGCTCCAGCGCGACCGTGGGCTGTCCCGCGACGAGGCCCAAGCGATGATGGCTGCGCAGTGGCCCTCCGCACGGAAACGAGCGGGAGCGACCTGGATCATCGACAACGACGGTCCACGCGAGCAGCTTCCGAAACGCGTCGCCGCACTCTGGCAGACGATTCAGGCGCTTCCCCTCCGCGGCTCCGCTGCGGATACTTCATTGTGATCGTTCCTCTTCCCCATCTGGAGTCCTCGTGTCGAACATCCCCGCCGATCTGCGCTATACCAAGGAACACGAATACATCCGCGCTACCGACCATGCCGCGATCGTCGCGATCGGGATCACGGATTTCGCGCAGGGTGAGTTGGGCGACATCGTGTACGTCGAACTGCCCAAGGTCGGCGCGACGTACGGATCGCACGATGTGTTCGGCACCGTCGAAGCGGTGAAGGCCGTGTCGGAGCTGTACATGCCGGTGGCCGGCGAAGTGGTCGAGATCAACGGGCGCCTCGACGGCGAGCCCGCCCTGATCAACACGGACCCCTATGGCGACGGCTGGATGATCAAGGTGCGCGTCGCGGCCGGCGGTGACGCTGGACTGCTGTCGGCCGACGAGTACAAGAGCGTCGTCGGCGAGTAGTTCTGTTGTTCGGCGGGATCGTGGTGCGTGAGGCCCCGGGCTATGTGCTCGGGGCCTTGTTGCTTTCGGCTGGCTGGGTGTGGGCGACCGCCCCGGTCGGAGCGTGGGATCCCCTTCGCGGCCTTGCTGTGGCGGCGAACATCGGCGCGCCGGGCGGCGTTCGCGCGCCCGCCACAGAGGGCCGCTCAGCGGACCCACGCCCCTCGCGGGGCTTGGGGAAGTAGACCGCCCCGCGCCGCCGGGCCCCGAGCGGGTCACGCAGGCCTCGTGATCCCGCACCCGAGCCCGCGATGAGCCCCCACTCGCCCGTGGTGCGCGCGTACCACTCCCACGCCTCCGCGCGACGACGTCACACCGGAGGATGGAATCCTGCCGCGGACTTTTCGGTATCACGCCGTTCGGTGCGAGGCGAACGGAACTCGACCGCGGCCGCAGCCCCCCACGCCAACGCGAGCGGCTGCCGGGCCGGGCGTCCCGTGAGCGGCCCTCTGTGGCGGGCGCGCTGACGCCGCGCGGCGCTCCCGAGTTCGCCGCCACAGCAAGGCCACGAAGGGGATGACCCGCGCCCGGAGCCGCGACTCGACGCACACTAACGCCCGCCGAGCGCCCATAGCCCAAAGCCAAGAACGGCGTGACCACCGAAGCAGTCACGCCGTTCTCATCACTCACAACTCACCACGCAAAACTCAAGAAGTCGCGTACGACTCGATCGGCGGACACGCGCACACCAGGTTGCGATCCCCGAACGCGCTCTCGACGCGGCCGACGTACGGCCAGAACTTCCGCTCGCGCGTGAACTGCGTGGGATACGCCGCCTGCTGACGTGTGTACGGGCGATCCCACTCGTCACTCGTGACATGCGCGGCCGTGTGCGGCGCGCGCTTGAGCACGTTGTTCTCGCGGTCCGCTTCGCCGCGCTCCACCGCCGCGATCTCTTCGCGAATACCGATCATCGCTTCGATAAAGCGGTCGAGCTCCGCCTTGGACTCGCTCTCCGTGGGCTCCACCATCAGCGTGCCGGCCACCGGGAACGACAGCGTCGGCGCGTGGAAGCCGTAGTCCATCAACCGCTTCGCGATGTCTTCCGCTTCCACCCCGGACACGTTCTTCACGCCGCGCGTATCGAGAATGCACTCGTGCGCCACCAGGCCATTCTGGCCGCGATAGAGCACCGGATAGTGCGCTTCGAGCTGCTTGGCCACGTAGTTCGCATTCAGAATGGCAACCTTCGTTGCCGTCGCGAGGCCTTCACCGCCCATCAGCTTGATGTACACGTACGAGATCGGCAGGATGCTCGCGCTGCCCCACGGCGCGGCCGATATCGGACCGATCGCCTGCGTGCCACCGGTGGCGATGACCGGATGCGTGGGGAGGAACGGCACGAGCTGCGAGGCGACGCCGATCGGGCCCATACCCGGCCCACCGCCGCCGTGCGGAATGCAGAACGTCTTGTGCAGATTGAGGTGGCTCACGTCGCCGCCGAACTTTCCCGGCCGGGCCACGCCCACCAGGGCGTTGAGGTTGGCGCCGTCCACATAGACCTGGCCGCCGGCGTCGTGCACCGCCGCACAGATATCGGCGATGT
>JBBARJ010000088.1:0-11146 GCA_040399825.1 Gemmatimonas sp. | reverse complement strand
CGCCGATGAGAAAGTTCCGCCCGGAGTCAAGCGTTTGTGACACAACGGTTTCCTTCGCGTTCCCGGGACCCACGCGCGGCGGCGTGGGGGAACTCAGCCATTGGCCAATCCTTGCCGATCGGGCACAACTTGGCCTCCTCATGCGCTTTACGTAGTAACGTCATCGGCGGTCCCTCGGATCGCCCACCGTACGACCTTTCAGTCCAGACCAGTGTCCAGACTCCCCGAGACCCTCGGCGCCCTCAAGCGCTCGGCCTACGCCACGAATCGCCCGAACTCTGTCAAAGACGAGATCCGGCGGAATCTGATCACTCGCCTGCGGGCCGGCGGCCCGCTGTTCCGAGGTGTCCTTGGCTACGAGGACACCGTGATGCCACAAATCGTGAACGCGCTTCTCGCGCGCCACAACTTCATTCTGCTCGGCCTGCGCGGCCAAGCGAAGTCGCGCATTCTTCGCGCGCTGGGCACCCTGCTCGATGAGCAGATGCCGGTGATCGCTGGTAGCGAAGTCAATGACGATCCGTTCGCTCCGATTTCGAAGTACGCCAAGCAGCTCCTTCAGGAGCACGGCGATGACACCCCGATCGGATGGGTGTCCCGCGATCAGCGCTACGTCGAAAAGCTCGCAACGCCTGACGCCACCATCGCCGACATCATTGGCGACGTGGACCCCATCAAGGCCGCCCGCGGTGGACACATTCTCGGCGACGAACTCACGATCCACTACGGCATGCTGCCGCGCGCCAACCGCGGCATCTTCGCGTTGAACGAACTCCCCGACCTCGCCGGCAAGGTGCAGGTGGGCTTGTTCAACATCATGCAAGAAGGCGACGTGCAGATCAAAGGCTACCCGGTGCGACTCGCCCTTGATGTCCTGCTCTGCTTCACCGCCAATCCCGAAGACTACACGGCGCGTGGCAAGATCATCACGCCGCTCAAGGACCGCATCGGCAGTGAGATCATCACGCACTACCCCGAGAGCGTCGAGCTTGGCGTCAAGATCACGCGTCAGGAAGCGTGGACGCAGCGTACCGACGGCGTGCAGATCCGTGTACCCGACTTGATCGAGGAAGTCGTCGAGCGCATCGCGTTCGAAGCACGCGACGATAAGCGCATCGACAAGCGCTCGGGCGTGTCGCAGCGCATGCCCATCACCGCCATGGAAAGCGTGGTCTCGAACGCGGAGCAGCGCGCCCTGCGCAGCGGTGACACCGAGGCGGTGCCGCGGGTGGCCGACGTGTACGCCGCCCTGCCCGCCATCACCGGCAAGATCGAGCTCGAGTACGAGGGCGAACTCGTGGGAAGCGCCACGATCGCCAAGGATCTCATCCGTCGCGCCTGCGATGCCACCCTGCGCGAACGCGCCGGGGATATCGACGCCGACGACGTGATCATGTGGTTCGACGGCGGCGGGGCCCTGCAGGTGGCCGACGAAATCGCGATGGACCTCGTACGACAGGGCTTCGAAACGGTGCCGGGACTCGTGCAGACGGTGATCGCGCTCGGTCTCGCCAAGAAGGGCGACGATGCGATGATCGTGGTGGCCTGCGAACTGGTGCTCGAGGCGCTCGTGGCGCGGAGAAAGATTTCGCGGTCGGACGAAGGGACGTACGGGAAGGCGGAGCGCGAATCGCGACGGAACAAAGGGCAGCAGGACTACTTTGGCTGAGCCCTGAACAGCCCAGTACTGAGTGCTCAGAACTCGGGCGTCTGATCGGGATAGCGGTCGGAATTCAGCAACGACAGTCCACAGTGCCGAGCGGGTTTCATGGATCTGACGATTCATGAGGCCTTTGCTCGGCACTCGCTTTTGGACGACCCACCGTCCCCGCCGCCCCCACACGCAGTCAAGAAATTCTCGGCACCGAGCACTGTAACGGCTGAACTCTGACCACTATACCCAGTCTGACGCCCCAGTTCGGAGCACTGAGTACTGAGTGGTCAGTCCTGGGTTGTGTGTTAATCCCCCGTTAAGGCCAACAGCCTCACCTTCCGCCGCGTAGTTCGGACACCTGCCTGTTCCCTACGCACTCCCCGTAATGCCCTCTGTCCCCCGCCGTTCCGTACTGCTGAGCTTGGCTGCTGGCGCCCTCGGTCTCGTGGGTTCGCGGTTGGCCCACGGCCAAACCAAGGCCGACACGGTGGCTCGCCGCGACAGTTTGGCGCGCACGCTGGCCCCGTTTGCGGTGCGCGCGACGCGCAGCACCCAGAGCTCCTTCACGGCCCCGCTGGCGATTACGCACATCGACAAGGGACAGTTCGCCGGGAAGTCGGGATTCGGGCTGAATGACGCGCTCGGCAGTGTGCCAGGGGTGCTCGTGCAGTCGCGCTACGGCACCAGCGATGTCCGCATCGCCATTCGTGGTTTCGGTGCGCGTGGCGCCGGCGATCGCAGCAATGCCGGCACCTCGCGCGGGGTGCGTGTGCTGCTCGATGGCATGCCGGAAACCGAACCGGACGGTCGCACGTCGTTCGACAACATCGATCTCGCCGCCGCGGAAGGGATCGATGTGATCCGCTCGAATGCGAGCGCGCTGTGGGGCAATGCGGCCGGTGGCGTGATCAGCGTGTCCACGGTGCCCGTGATCGATCGTCCGTTCGCCACCGCGCAGTACCAGAGCGGGAGCTTCGGTCTGCAGCGCTACATCGCGCAGACGGGCACCCCCATCGGCACCAAAGGCGGCGTCGTCTACGCCACGTTCGTCAACACGAACTTTGACGGCTGGCGGGTGAATTCCGACGCGCGCCGCGTGCTGGTGAACACCGGCATCGTCGCTCCCGTTGGCGACAAGACGCAGGTGCGCATTCATCTACTCGGCGCCAACAATCTGTTCCATGTGCCCGGGCCACTGTCGGCCGACCAAGTCACGTCCAATCCGCGCCAAGCCAACGCCACCTACAACAGCCGAGACGAGCGTCGATTCAACCGCCTCGCCCGGCTCGGCGCCAGCGTGGAGCACGCGCTCGACAGCACGTCGAGCGTATCGGTCATGGCGTACGTGAATCCCAAGTATCTCCAGCGCTCGGAGCGCGGCACCTTCCGCGACTTCACGCGCTATCACGGCGGCATGAACGCGGCCTACAACCGTCAGGATGTGGTGTCCCCCACGTTCACCAATCGCTTCACCGCCGGTATCGATCAGGCGTATCAGGACGGCGCCGTGCTCTTCTACAGCTTGAGCGCCACCAACGGTCGCGGCACGACGCTGCGTGACAACCGAAAGGAGGGCGCCTATAACAGCGGCATCTTCCTCGAAGACGAACTCACGCTCAACAACACCCTGGGCATCACGCTCGGCCTGCGCGGCGATGCGATTGCGTACTACTACAAGAACTTCCTGAATCCGACCACCGACGCGAGCCGCACCTTCTCGCAGCTCACGCCGAAGATCGGCGCGTCGTGGCGCCTGTCGAAAACGCAGACGCTGTACGCCAATGTCGGCGGCGGTGTCGAAGCGCCCGCCGGCAACGAAACCGATCCGGCCAGCACCTTCGGACAGGACACCGTCACGGCCCTCAATCCGCTGCTCGAGCCGATCCGTTCATACACCTACGAAGTGGGCACCAAGCAGATCTTCATGGTCGGCGATGGCTCAGGCTTTGTGAGCAGCGTGTCGTACGACGCGGCCGCGTACCTGACGAACGTGCGCAACGAGCTCGTGCCGTACCGCGGCGGACGATTCTACTTCATGGCCGGCCGCGCGCGCCGTACCGGCGCTGAGATCGCCGTGACCGCGCTCGCGAAAGGCGACCTGCGTTTCGAGAGCTCGCTCACGCTCTCACGCAACGCGTACACCGACTACGTGGTCGACTCCGTGCACTACGGCAAGCCGGGCGCGAAGGCCGACTACAGCGGCAATCGCATCGTCGGGATCCCCGACTGGTTCTACGGCTCCAACGCCACCTGGGCTCCCTCCACGGCGCCCCTCGGCCTCACTGCGCAGTTCGGCGTGCAAGGCACCGGTGGATACTGGGCCGACGACGCGAACGCCGTTCGGGTGACGGAGGCACATATCGTGAGCGCCAGCCTGCGCGCCGATCGTCTCGTGCACGTGGGCGATGCCACGGTGAAGGGCTTCCTGACAGTCGAGAATCTCGCCGACCGCCGCTTCATCGGCTCGGCGTTTCTGAACCCGGATATCGTGAACGGCAAAGCGCTGGCGTTCGAGCCGGGCATGCCGCGAACGATCATGCTGAGTTTCTCGGTGTCGCGGGGGCGCTGAAGACTGGAAACTGAACAGCGCGGAACTGCTCAGTACTCAGTGTTCTGAACGCTGGCGTCAGACTGGGTATAGTGGTCAGAGTTCAGCAGCGACAGTCCACAGTGCCGAGCGGGTTTGGTGGAGCTGACGATTGCGAGACCTTCGCTCGGCACGTTGCGCAGCGGCCACCACCAGCCCCCGCCGTCCGCACGCGCAGTCAGGAAATTCTCGCGACTGAGCACTGTCGCTGCTGAGTTCTGACCACTATACCCAGTCTGAAGCCTGAATTCAGTTCACTGAGTACTGGGTAGTACTGGGCAGTTCCGCAGCATTACTGCCGCTTCCCCACACACAACGCCGTGTTGGCTGAGCCCACGGCGAACTGCAACACCACCACGGCGTCGCGAACCTCCAGACTTCCGTTGCAATCCGCGTCACCATTCGGGAACAGCGCGCTGCTTGAGGGGATCTGTGCGCCGATCAGCCCGAGTTGAATGGCCAGTGCATCGGCGGCGTTCACGAGACCATCGTTGTTCACGTCGCCGCGCAACACCGGAGCGGCAGTGGTGAAGTCGAAGGCCCAGATGCCGCGGCCATACGTGGCCGCGACCATGCGATTGGTTCGCACGTTGTACACGAGGTCCGTAATGCGGATCGTCGGCAACCCCTCGTTGCGCGACCACGATGCACCAAGGTCCGCGCTCTCGTAGACGCCCAGCATATTGCCCACGTACAGGCGATTCCCTGGGCCCCAGACGGCCGCCTGCGTCGTCACGTCAGGGAGCGCGCCATTGATGTCGGTCCACGTCTGGCCGCCGTCGCGCGACAAAAACGCGTGGGACGTGCCTGAACTGCCGAAGGTGACTACCACGCGATTCGCGTCGGCCGGATCGACGGCGAAGTCGGTGACGCCGCGGTTGGGAAGCGTCGTCGTTGGACTTATCCAGCTCACGCCGTAGTCGCGGGTGAAGCGTACGTTGCCGTCACTCGTGCCCACGTACAGCACGTTGGTGTCACTGGGCGCAATGGCCATCGCCGAGATGGTGCCCGACCCCTTGGTGAGATCCACCGAGATCGGCGTCCACAACGTGCCTTCGTTGACCGTGCGGTACATACGCGTGCCACCGAAATAGAGGCGCGTGGGGCGCTGGGGATCGATGATAAAGGGCGCGATAAACGCGCGGCGCTCGTTGGCATCGATACCGCTGATGATGGTGCGCGCGGACGTACCATTGGCGCTCACCCGCACCATGTTCCCGCTCTGGCTCGATACGTAGTAAATGTCCGGGCTTTGTGGGTTGATGGCAGTGAATGCGCCATCGCCACCGTTCACGCCGTTCCACTGCAGCATACCATTGCGAGCGATGATGGTGCCGTTGTCCTGCATGCCCGTGAGTACGCCCGACGGATCGGTGGGGTGCATGGACAGCCCCGGGTAGTGCAGCGACGTCGCGAGACCACCGTTGAGCGATGCGAAGCTGCCGGCGCCGTCCCGCGAGAGAAAGGCACCACCGTCGTTGCCGCTGAAGATGCGGCGCGAATCGTTGGGGTCGACGGCGATCACGTGCCAGTCGCAATGAATCTGCGGAGCGATCTCGGAGAACGTCTGCCCGCCGTCGCCCGAGCGGAAGGCACGTACGCCGCCGACGAAGATCACGTTCGCGTCGTGGGGATCGACGGCGATCATGAGGTTGTACTCGCTCTGCGCCCCGAAGTTGTTGCGGTTGGCCACCACCGGCGCGCTGTTCACGCCGGTGGCGACCAGCGTGGTGCGGACACCGGTGGCTTCGTCGTAGCGATATAACCCACCGAAGCGACGGTCCGGACGTGCACCGACCACCCACACACTACCGGGCTGTGCGCGCGACACCGCGATCTCCAGACGGCCCACCGAGTCAGCGGTAAAGGTCGTGACCGTGTTCCAGGTCGCACCGCGATCACCCGATCGCCAGAGTCCCGGCGGCGTGGCGCTCCCCGACACACCGACGCGCGCGGCGTACATGACATTCGGGTCGGTGGGATGCTGCACGATATCGCTGAACGTGAGCGCCGGTGTCACCACCGACCACGTCTGCCCCGAATTCGTCGAGCGCATGATGCCGCGCAGGGTCGCCGCCAGAATCGTGGTGCTGGTGGCCGATCCGGCGCTCGCCCGGTCGATGACGATGTTGTACATCGCCCATGACTGCGACAGGGACGGCGTAAACACCTCCTGCCCGAAGGTGCGCCATGTGGTCCCCCCATCGGTACTGCGCAGCATACCGCACCCCTGCGTCGCTTCCGATGGCTCACCCGTACCGGCGTACACGATCTGCGGATTGACGGGATCGACGGCGATGGCACCGATCACCAGAGAACACTGATCGTCGGTGAGCGGTACCCAGCTGGCCCCCTCGTTGGTGCTCTTCCAGACGCCGCCCGCCGACGTCCCGACATACAGCACATTGCGGTCGGTCGGATGGAACGCCAACGTCGGCACGCGTCCCGCATCGAGCTGCGGCAGCGATCCGAAGAATCCATTGTCACCGTAAAAGCCGCGCGGGCCCACTGAGGCCCAGCGCCCCGGTGACGGCACCGGCACCGTGGCGCGGAACATCGCGCTGCTCGCGCTCGGCTGGGCGGCGAGCCACGCCTGATAGGTCATCCCCGACCGGGCCTCCGCGCTGCCCGGCCGCGCATCCCACAACTCGACGAGGGCGCTGCGCCGCTCTTCCGGATCACTTTCGCTCACGACCGACTTCTCCTGCGCCCGCAACGCAGCCGGCAGGAGGAGGGTGAGCAGCGTGGCGCGTGCCGACGCGCTCAGCAAAAAGCGTGGGGCGCTAGTCACGATCAACGCTTCCATTCGTGAGAGTGAAGAACAACGCATTCGACGTGCCGCTCGACGTGATGACCTGTACGCTGTAGCGACCGCTGGAGAGCGGTCGCACCGGCGCGCCGCCGCGATCGGGCTGCTGTTCATCGTTGACCGGCACCGTGAACTGCAGCGTGCTGGCCGTGCGCGAGTGCGACACGCGTGGCACCTGACGCAGAGCGATGGGCCCAAAGCGCACGGTATTCAGTGCATCGAAATCGCGCCCCGAAATGATGACCGTGACCTGTTCGCCACGTGACACATCAGCGGCGGCAGGGGTCACGCTCTCGATGGTCGGCGCAGTCGCACCACGATGATGACACGCCGACAGCGCCAGCAGTAGCGCGCCCGTGCTCAGCACGTGGGGGTTCGTGAACGTCGCCTTCATGGTGCGCCCGCGTTGTCGCGGCGCACGTCGATGGAATCCAGCAGCGACACACCGCCCACGCTATGCATCTCCTCGACCGAGAGTCTCCACGTGGCGGCCGCCGATGGCGCCGTGCGCACGACCGTAATCGTCACGAGATGACCGGTGTGCGTGCCCATGGCCCACGCGGCGGCCACCTTCACCGACTGCCCATGTGCCCGGCAGGCCAGCAGCGGCTCACCCTGCGCCGCGGTGCAGCCGATGAACGCCCACTGTGGGGCCAGCTGTACGTCGCCGGTGAGACTGCCCACCGAGCGCGTGGGGCCGGCGCCGAGGGCGATGGCGAGGCGCATAGTGTCGCCCTGCATGGTTGCCGGTTGAAGCGAGAGCACGCTGCGGGGAGCAACCGGATTGGTATTGAGCAGGTCGGCGGTCTGGTGGCAGGCTGCTAACGCGAGAACCAGCGTGAGGGCCAGCGTCGTCACGTACGAGGTCGTTTTCATGGAATGATCACGATCGGGTTGAACACACTGGTAAGACTGGAGAGGTCAGTCAGCGTACCGTCCAGCAACTGATTGAGCGTGATCACCACCTGGTTGCCGACACCGCGCTGATTCACGCGACATTGGAGACGAAGTAGCTGTACGGTGCCCTGCACCGGGGTGACCGTGGCCCAGTTGATCCGCAGATTCTGTTGCCCATCGACCTGCTGGACCTGCACACCGGAACGCAGGGCCTGAAAGGCCGTCGCGTTGAACGGCGAATACGGAAAGGACGCCGAGCCGGGCCACGCCACTTCGAGATCGATGGCACTGAGCGGACGTCCATCGCGGGACTGCACTTCGATGATGATCGAGAAGGTATCGGTCGTGATGCGATAGCTGGGCAGCGTGGCACGCACGATGGGGCCGGTCGCATTGCGTGGCACGAACACCAGCAGCGAATCGGCCACCGAGGGCGTGCGGTTCGCCTGCGCGACGATGAAGGTCCGCCCCGGCAGCGCGCCGGTGATCGTACCGCTGGCGTTCACCGTGGCCCGCGAGGGATCACGCGCGAACCAGCGCACCGCGGCATCGCTGACCGCGCTGCCATCAGCAGTGCGTGCGGACACAAAGGGCGTGAACTGTGAGGTCGGCGTCTCGAGCTGCAGCACGCGCTGTACCGTATCGGCGGCCGTGACCAGCGTGATGATGCGCGCCGGCTGCGTCAGCGTATCCGGCGGGAGCACGGTAAAGGTGCGCCCGGAGGCGCCCGAGAGCCCATCGCCGGCGTACTGCAGGGAACGCGAGCCAAGGGCGCTCAGCACCGTCAGCCCCGAGAAGATCGCGCGTCCCAGCGTGTCGGTATCGGCCGTGGCGCTGCCAAGGGTACCGGTGCCCCCCTGCAACGTCGTGCGGACACGCACACCCACGTCGCCGGCGGTATTGCCGATGCTGTCCAACAGCTGCACGATGGGCGGCGGCGACACGGCAGCGCCCGCGTTGAGGCTCGCGGGCATGTCGCGCTCGATGATCAGGCGTGAGGCGCGCCCACCCGACAGCTGCAACGTGGCGGTGGTCGGGGAGACTCCGGCATCGGCGGTAAATGTGAGCGTCCGTGTGCCGGCCACGCCGGTCACCGTCAGGGCGCTGAAGCTCGCTCGTCCCTGCGCGTTGGTGGTGACCGTCGTGTTGGCGGCGGCCGTGACTCCGCTGCCGCCGTTGACCGCCACCGTCACACGACGGCCGGCAACCGACGCGTCATTTCCCTCGCGGTCCCGCAGCTGCAGCTGCATCGGCGAGGCCGCGGGGATCCCGCTGCGCAGTCGGGGAGCGGCTCCGACGTACGCCAGCGCGGCCGCGGCACCGGCACTGATATCGAAGGAGGCAGAGGTCACCGGAGCAAGCGCCGGTGCCGCGAACTGCAGCGACCGTGTGCCCACAAGTCCAGCCACGGACAGGTCGGTAAAGCGGGCGATCCCCTCCTGCGAAGCGACAGTGAAGCCCCCTGACACCGTACCCGCGCCAACCAAGGTGGCGCTCACTACCGTAGAGGTCGCGGTGACCACATTGTCGTACAGGTCCCGCACCTCGACCACCGGCTGCGTCACGAGCCGCGCGCCGGAGACCGCCCCCGCTGGCTGGGTGGTGATCACCAATTTCACGGGCGCCCCCGGTGTGACCGCGATGGCGAAGGTGCCAGCGGTACCCGCCGAGGTCGCCGTGATCGTCGTGGTGCCCGACTGCGCCCCCGTGACCAGCCCCGTCGCCGATACCGATGCGATCGCACCGTTCGCGGAACTCCACGTGAAGGCCGCGCCGGGAACCACCTTCCCTCGCTCGTCGGTAAGGGATGCCGACAGGAGCACCGACGTGCCGGCGCCCAGTGAGGTCAGGCCACTGGCGGCCCGGATGGCCACCACCGGCGGGATATCGGGAGACGCCGGGTCGCCGCAGGAGACAGCAAAGGCCAGAGTCGCGAGAAGGCCACACGCAACGCGGCGGCCGGGAGAGAGCTGCATGGACGCGGGTCAAGGATCGCGGGCGGACCGAAGGGCGGAGCGCAGAGTCCGCACCACAGAGCCCTAATGTTACTGGTGGCCGATCCCACCCGCGATCCCCCCGCACCACGCGGCGCGAGGCGACACGCGACGGAGACCCGGCAAGGTCAGACCCGTCGCCAGAAGTCCGAGTACCGGAGGGCAGAGAGCGACGCCAAGAAGAGCACGATTGCCGAACAGGCAATCGCATGCGGCGCCGTGATCGCGCGGGCCAAGGCACCAATCGCGAACGAACCCACCGCCTGCGACAGCCCCACGAACACGAGACTGTAGAAGGCCATCAGCCGTCCGCGGTATTTCTCTTCCACCAGCAGTTGCAGCACGCCGTTGGAGAGGGAATTGAAGGTGATCATGGCCATCCCGGTGGCGAAGAGCACCACATACGCCATCGCGAGGGTGGTGGTGTAGGCGAAGCCCAGCAGCAACGTGGGGAACGCCAGCCCCGCCGTCATCAACACCCGCCCCTTGTTTGGCGCGTGCGAGATCGGCCCGGCCACCAGCAGCGCGCCCAGCAACCCACCCACCCCCACCGTCGCCAGCAGGGTGCCATATCCGCCGGCGCCGAGCCGTAGCTGGTCGCGGGCGATCACCGGCATAAGCGTGAGGAACGGGCCGCCCAGCAGCGCCCCCACGGTGACCAGCGCCAGCAGATCACGCGCCGGCCCCGGCTTGGCCAGATGCCGCAGCCCCTCGGCCGCCCCCGCCGTGCTCCGCTCCAGCCATTCGTGCACGCCGGTCACCGTCAGGCGAACCGTGTTGGCGATGGTGGGCTCGGGCAGCGTGATGCGCAGCAGCCCCGAGAGCACCGCCACGAAGCTCAGGGCATTCAGGCCGAAACACCAGGCGATCCCGAAGCGGGCGATCACTAACCCGCCGATGGCCGGGCCGACCACGCGGGCCAGGTTGAATCCGCTGGAATTGAGGGCGATGGCCGGCTGCAGGTCGTCGCGCCCGACCAGCTGGATGATCATGCTCTGGCGGGCGGGGATCTCCACCGCGCTGCTCAGCCCCTGCACGAAGGCCAACACCAGCAAGATCGGAATCGACACATGGCCGGTGATGGTCACCAGCCAGAGCACCGCCGCCTGAGCCAACAAGATGCTCTGCGTCACTCGCACGATGCGCAGCCTGTCGCCATGATCCACGAAGGCGCCGGCGTGCATGGAAAAGAGCACGATCGGGAT
>JBBARJ010000087.1:0-11154 GCA_040399825.1 Gemmatimonas sp. | reverse complement strand
CCACTCGTGGCGACCGTCCAGGTACTGGTGGTCCACCATGTAACAGCTCGCGAAGCGGAGCCACGCCGTCCGCTCCCCCGCCGGATCGGGACGGGTTAGGCGCTGCCAGGCTTGCAACGCCGCCGTGATGTGTTCGCGTGACGAGCCCGACTGGATCAGGCAATGCAGGAGGTCCTGCAGCGCGCGCGACACAGCGGTGTACCACGATTGGCGCACCCCCGCCTTGACCAGCGTGTACAGCTTGTCCTCGGTCGCTTCGGACTTGGCCAGATAGCCCTGGATGTCGTACCGGTCGATGACCGACCGCTCCGGCGCGACCCCGGGTTGTCCGGTGCGGACGTACAGCTGCATGCTGCGGTTCTTCATCACCTCACGGATGTGCGCGCACAGCTCGAGCCCGGCGTGATCGGTTTCCATGACCACATCGATAATCGCCACCTGTGCCATGCTGATGTCGGCTAGGCCGAGCGTGAGACTGTTCAGCAGCTCGATCCCTTCGGCCTTGCTGGCCGCTGAGAGCAACCGCACCGGCAGGCCGTAGATGCGGAGATTGCGCAGCGCCAGGCGCGTGATCTCATGGACGTCAGGTTCGTCGTCCACGAGCACCACGTTGAACTCGGTCATATGCATCGTCGGGGTTCCTTACGGGAAAGTGGGAGACAGCGGGGACGCCCATACCACGGAGCCGACGCGAAAGCGCCGGCTCGATGATGTCGCGGCTAACTCGCCTGCTTCCAGAGCGCCGCGAACGACCGCAGAAACCCGTGATACAGGGCCACTTCCCAATCGGGGGCCGGCACCGTGCCGCGCTGCATGTACTGCGCCGCCGCCTTGGCCGCCGTGGGCGCGATCTGGATGAGAAAGTCCCGGCCGTCCATCGTATAACTGTCGCCGTCGTCGTTAATGGGCGTGGACGGTAACGCGGCCAGCTCGTCCCGCCGCTGACGCGCGACCGCCTCGTCGTGCCATTCATTGAGACCAACCACGAGCTGATCGTCCACCAGATAACAGCTCGAGGACGTGATCGAGGCCACCGTCTCGCCCTTCAGATCGACACGCACCTGACCCAGCCAGCCGCGCATCGTCTCCGCAATAAGATCGCGCGAAGACGCCGACTGGATCAGTCAATGCAGCAGATCCTGCAGCGCGTGCGACACACCGGTATACATCGCCTGGCGCACCCCCGCCTTGACCAGCGTGTACAGCTTGTCCTCGGTGGCTTCAGACTTGGCCAAGTAGCCCTGGATGTCGTACTGGTCGATGACCGACCGCTCCGGCGCGACACCCGGTTGTCCCGTGCGGACGTACAGCTGCATACGGCGGTTTTTCATCACGTCGCGGATGTACGCGCACAGCTCGAGCCCGGCCTGATCGGTTTCCATGACCACATCGATCAGCGCCACCGACGCCATACTGATGTCGGCTCGGCCGAGCGTAAGGCTGTTCAGCAGTTCGATCCCTTCGGCCTTGCTGGCGGCCGAGTGCAACCGCACCGGCAGTCCGTAGATGCGGAACTTGCGCAGCGCCAGGCGCGAGATCTCGTGAACGTCAGGTTCGTCGTCCACCAGGACAACGTTAAACTCAGTGTTATGCATCGTCGGGATTCCTGTACCAGAAGTGGGAGAAGACGGTAACGCCGGAGAGTGAAGCGGGGGGAGTGTGGGCGCGCGCGATGTTGTCGCGGTTATCCGGCCTGCTTCCAGAGTGCCGCGAACGACCGCAGGTACGCGTGATACAGAGCGACTTCCCAATCGGGGGCCGCCGTCGTGCCGCGCAGCATATACTGCACCGCCGCATTGGCCGCCGTCGGCGCGATCTGCATGAGAAAGTCGCTGCCGTCCATCGTGATACGGTCGCCCTCCTCGTTAAGTGGCGTCGCCGGTAACGCGGCCAGTTCATTCCGCCGCTGCCGCGCGAGCGCTTCGTCGTGCCACGCACCGACACCAGCCACGAACGCGTCGTCCACCATGTAACAGAGCGCGGAGGCGATCGACGCCGCCGTCTCCCCCTTCAGATTGAGACGGGCCTGACGCTGCCAGCCGCGCAACGCCGCTGTGATGTTCTCGCGCGAGGACGCCGACTGGATGAGGCAATGCAGCAGGTCCTGCAGCGCGTGCGACACCGCGGTGTAGCACGCCTGGCGCACCCCCGCCTTGACCAGCGTGTACAGCTTGTCCTCGGTGGCCTCGGACTTGGCCAGGTAACCCTGAATGTCGTACTGATCGATGACCGACCGCTCCGGCGCGACACCCGGTTGTCCGGTGCGGACGTACAGCTGCATGCGGCGGTTCTTCATCACGTCGCGGATGTGCGCGCACAGCTCGAGCCCCGCGTGATCGGTTTCCATGACCACATCGATCAGCGCCACCGCGGCCAGACTGATGTCAGCTCGGCCGAGCGTGAGGCTGTTCAGCAGCTCGATGCCCTCGGCCTTGCTGGCTGCGGAGTGCAACCGCACCGGCAGGCCGTAGATGCGGAATTTGCGCAGCGCGAGGCGGGTGATCTCGTGGACATCGGGTTCGTCGTCTACCAGGACGACATGAAACTCGGTGGAATGCATACTCGGGTTTTCCTATAAAGGGGGGCGGGGACGCCCGGAGTGGCAGTCCACCGGATGCTTCGCGGCGCCCTACTCCGGTGCGATGACCGGCAGGAGCACGGTTACGGTGGTCCCTTCACCCACAGTGGATGCGATCGCGATCGATCCTTGCAGATGCGCGGTGACCAAATTGTATACGATCGCCATACCAAGGCCGCTGCCGCCCTTGCCGCGGCCGGTGGTGAAGAACGGCTCGAAGACCCGGGGCAAATGCTCAGGCGCAATGCCACGGCCGAAATCACGCACCGCGAGGCGGTACATCGCCGACGCGCCGGTGCCCTCGAGGGCGAGCGTGATCTCCACGGTGCCGCCCACGCCCTCGGCATACGCGTAGCGCTGCGCATTGCTCAGCAGATTCTGCAGCACCTGCGTGAGCGAGCCCGGGTACCCCAGCCACTCCCCACGGGCGTCCGGCAACGTGTTGACGATGACCACGTCCACGCGCGAGGTGCGGGACGTCACCCGGAACAGGTGGGCCATTTCGCCCACCACGTCGGCCAGATTCACCCGCTCCTTACTGTCGGTGATCTGATCGACCGAGACCTTCTTGAAATCCTGCACCAGCTTGTGCGCGCGGGTCACGTTGCGCGCGATCAGCGCGCTGGCATCCGTCAGGTCGTCGAGCGCCTCCTGCCCATCCGGCGTCTCGCCCAGCGCCACGAGCGCCGGCGACGACAGCGCGCGTGCCACGAGACTGGCTGCCGTATTGACGATCCCCAGCGGCGTGTTGATCTCATGCGCGACACCGGCCACCATCTGCGCCACCGAGCGATGCCGGGCGACCTCGGATTCCACGCGCACCAACCGCTCGTTGTCCTTGCGCAGCCGGTCGATGGTGAGATGCGTGCGTACGCGCGCCAGCAGTTCGTGCGCGTGAAACGGCTTGGCCACGTAGTCCACCGCCCCGAGCTCGAACCCGCGCACGATGTCGCCGGTGTCGGTTTTCGCCGTAAGGAAGATGATCGGGATATCGCGCCATGCCGGTACGGCCTTGATGCGCTCGCAGGTCTCGAACCCGTCCATTTCCGGCATCATCACGTCTAACAAGATGAGGTCGGGACGGACCTTCCCGAGGACCTCCAAGGCCTGTCGGCCGTTGGTGGCGACGTGCAGCAGGTACCCGTCTTCACGCAAGACTGCCGATAACGCCTGAATGTTGGCAGGGGCGTCTTCGACGATCAGGATTCGGCTGTCGGCGTGCGCGTGGCTCATGGGGGAATCCTCTTGTATAGGGTATGGCCTGGCAACGGCCACGGTGCACACCCATGGTCACAAAACAGCAACGGCGCCCACGAGGGGCGCCGCCGGTACAACTCGAAACGTTTCTATGTCAAACACTTTCAGAAGAGCCACAGATCGGGATTGAACCGATGACCGCCCGATTACGAATCGGGTGCTCTACCACTGAGCTACTGTGGCGTTCGATCTCACGGTGAGGTGCCGTGTCCTGCTATGCAGCGGTAAACAGTGCCCTCGCGCGGACTCGAACCGCGACGCCGTTAAGCACTACCACCTCAAAGTAGCGTGTCTACCAATTCCACCACGAGGGCGTACAACACCTGCCGCACTGCATCTGTGTTCGCGGAAACTCCACCAGCAACACCATCCCAAACATCCGCGGAACAACGGGAGCGACGGGGCTCGAACCCGCGACCTCTCGAGTGACAGTCGAGTGCTCTAACCAAACTGAGCTACGCCCCCAACAACACCTGCACCTGCGCGAACACCTGCATCAGCCAGCTCCACGGGGAGCTGATAGCTCCAACGGGAATCGAACCCGTCTCTCAACCTTGAAAGGGTCGTGTCCTAACCGATAGACGATGGAGCCAGAGTCTACGTCCTGCGTGTCGAGCAACCCGCGTGATACAACAGCACCTTCAGTAGCGGTAACGGGATTCGAACCCGTGTTCCAGCCTTGAGAGGGCTGTGTCCTAGTCCCCTAGACGATACCGCCGTGGTCTCGCGCCGAGGCGCGAGGCCACGGCGGAACTTCGATTTCCCGTCGTGATCGCTGATCGCGATCACTCCCCGCCCCGCTCGCCTCGCGGCGCCCGGTCTACCTCGTACTCCTTACCCCTTACTCCCGACTTCTGGAGAACAGGCCCGGAGGGAATCGAACCCCCAACCGCCGGTTTTGGAGACCGGTGCTCTACCAATTGAGCTACGGACCTCCTGAAGCGCCGCGTCTCACTGGCGCTGTCAGTGCGACCAGGGTGACCGACGGGAATTGAACCCGCAACCCCCGGAATCACAATCCGGTGCTCTAACCAATTGAGCTACGGCCACCATCGACGAACGCGTGTGCTTTCACCCATCACGTTCGAATCCAACGCCCGTCCGATCAGCATCCAGGATGACAACCGACAGGAGACGCAAACTGTAACCAGACGAAAGACCGATTGCAAGCGGGGCAGCCCTACTTCGCCCCGACTTTCTTCATCCGCCGAACGATCAGTCCTTCGCGCGCTCCAGATACTCACCCGTCGTCGGGTTCACGCGGACACGAGTGCCCTCTTCGACGAACTCCGGCACGTTCACCGTGACGCCATTCGACAACTTCGCCGGCTTCGACGACGCCGTCTTGGTGGCACCACGCACCACCGGCGCCGTTTCCACGATCTCGAAGATCAACGAGTTCGGCAGCTCGATACCGATGGGACGGCCGTTGTAGTACTCGGCCAGAATCTTCATGCCCGGCTGCATCCACGGCGCCGAATCCCCGAGCGCCTCTTCATCCATCTCGATCTGATCGTAGTTCGAGATGTTCATGAAGTGGAAGGTGTCGCCGCCCTGGTACATGAATTCCAGTTCCTGCGTTTCCATGTCCGCCTTCACGATCGTATCCGCCGCGCGGAACCGATGCTCAAAGTTCGAACCCGTGCGCAGGTTCTTCAGCTTCGCCTGCACCATGGCACGCAGGTTTCCCGGCGTGTGGTGACGGAACTCAACCACGCGGCACGGATCGTTCTCGAACACGAGAACCATGCCACGGCGGATCTGGGTCGCAGAAAAGGCCATGCGAACGGCACCTTCGAACAGGGGACATCGGGGGCGAGCCCCCGCAGGAAAGCAGCTGGAATGCCGCGCGGAGTCCAGACACCGGGCGAGACGCACCCAGTCATCCAATCCTGCGCAGCCTCGAAAAATAACCCGACTGTCTCACCACCGGAAGGGACCCCGCCTCGGGCTCCACCGATACCGCCGGTGTCCGTCACCCACCGGCCAGCGTCGCCAGCATCGGCGACAACCCACGCCACACCGTATCGGCCACGCGCTTCGAACCCTCGGGATTCGGATGAATCCCGTCGACCTGATTGAACCGGGCGTCGCCCGCGACCCCCTCCAGCAGGAACGGCAGCAGCGGCACACCGGTGACCGTGGCCGCCCGCACGTACGCTTGATGGAAGCGCTTGGTATAGCTCCCGCCGAGATTCGTTGGCGCCTCCATTTGCACCAAGACCACCTGCGCCTCCGGCCGCTGCGCCCGCACCACCTGCACGAGCGCCACGATGTTCGCATACGTCGAGTCGGGGTCGACGCCGCGCAGTCCGTCGTTGGCCCCCACCTCGAGCACGACCATCGCCGCCGGCTGGTCCAACACCCACCCGGCCCGACGCAAGGCTCCCGCCGAGGTTTCCCCGCTCAGGCCGGCGTTCACGATACGCACCGCGTACCCCGCCGAATCGGCTTTCCGTTGCAGGAGCGCCGGGTAGGCCACGTCGGGATCGAGCCCCAGCCCCGCCGTGAGGCTGGTGCCCAGCAACACCACCCGCGACACCCGTGACCCGCCGACCGACTTGGGGGTATCGGAACGCGCCGCGGCCGATCCGCCTACGGCGGATTCACCAATGGCAGTTGCCGCCGCGGCGCTCTTGCCGGTTCTTTCTCCTGTCGCCGTGGCGCCAGCCGCGGAATCCGAACGACCGGAATCCGCGTTGGTGCCGCAGGCGGTGCCTGTTGCCGCCAGGGCCACGAGTACAAGACTCGCGGCCCAGCGTCCGACTCCCCTCTTCTGTTCCAATCGCATGCTCGTTGCCCGTGGGTTGACCAAGGAATATCAGATCGGCGCCGGTGCGTTCACGCAGCGCCTGACCGTGTTGCGCGACGTGTCGTTCGAGGTCCCGCAGGGGGCCTTCATTTCCATTGTCGGCCCGTCCGGCAGCGGCAAGACCACGCTCCTTGGCCTGCTGGCCGGACTTGATACCCCGTCACAGGGCACAGTGTCGCTCGATGGCGAGGAATTCGGAAGTCTCGGCGAAGATCGCCGGGCGCGCATGCGCGGCGAGAAGGTCGGCTTCGTGTTCCAGAGCTTTCAACTCATTCCCACACTCACGGCCCTCGAAAACGTGCAGGTGCCGCTCGAGCTCTCCGGCGCCGTACCGGCCAAGGAGGCCACCGCCCGCGCCCGTGAGTTGCTCACCCGCGTTGGGCTGGGGGATCGCACCGGGCACTTCCCCCAGCAGCTCTCCGGCGGTGAACAGCAACGCGTGGCGCTGGCCCGCGCCTTCGTGAACGAACCGCGCATTTTGTTTGCCGACGAGCCCACCGGCAATCTGGACGGCGCCACCGGCGAGCGCATCGTCGAGTTGCTGCAGGCGCTCAATCGCGAGAAAGGCTGCACCATCGTCCTCGTGACCCACGACATCGCCCTCGCCGCGCGCACGCAACGCACGATCCGCCTGCGCGATGGCATCGTGGTCGAGGATATCCGCCACGGAACGCCTGTGACCGCCGCCTCATGACCACGCAGGCCCTGCTCCGCCTCGCGTGGCGGGAAAGTCGCACCGCCCGTCGTCGGCTGGCACTGTACATGTCGTCCATCGCGTTCGGCGTCGCCGCCCTCGTGGCGATCGACTCGTTCGCGGGAAACGTCACGCGGTCGATCCGCGAACAGTCGCGCACCTTGCTGGGTGGTGACATGGCGCTGCAGGCGCGCGCCGCCTTCCCCGCGGTCGTCGACACCCTGCTTGATTCGCTGCGCACCGAGCAGATCGCCACCTCGCGCGTCACGACGTTCGCCAGCATGGCGTTGGCGGAACCGTCGGGCGGTACCCGGCTCGTGCAGGTGCGTGCGGTCTCGCCCGGCTATCCGTTCTACGGCGAGATCGAAACCGTGCCCGCACAGGGCTGGGCGCGCGTGCACACCGCACCGATCGTGTTCGTGGATCCGTCGCTACTGGTGGCGCTCGACGCCAGTGTCGGCGATTCGCTCCGGCTCGGGCAGAAGATGTTCGAGATCGCCGGCACGCTCGGCAACGTTCCCGGCGACGCCGGCATCACGGCGGTCATCGGGCCGCGCGTGTACCTGTCCGACACCTGGCTCGACGCCACCGCGCTACTGACGTTCGGCAGCCGCGCCGAGTACGACGTCGTGCTCAAGCTGCCCGCTGCGCTGGCCACGACGGCGGCGGCGAAGACCATGGCCCGCGATCTCCGCCGTCGCATCGATCCGAAGGCCGCCGCGTTGCAGGAGGCGCAGGAAGCGCGCGGAGAAGAACGCCGCGGTCCGGGTGGCGACGACGAACCACCGCCGGCCGACACCGCGGCGCGAGGCGCGGCCGCGACCGCAACCGACTCCGCCTCGGGCCCCGCCTCAGGCCCTGCCTCAGGCCTCGTGTCCGGTGTGGCACGCACCCGCGTACGCGTGCGCACCGTGGCCGATACCGAGCGCGATTTCACCGAGTCGGTGGCCCGCCTGGCGGACTTCCTCAGCATCATCGGCTTGATCGCGCTGTTGCTGGGCGGCATCGGCGTCGCCAGCGGCGTCAACGCCTTCGTGTCAGCCAAGATCGACACGGTGGCCGTGCTGCGCTGCCTCGGCGCCACCGGCCGGCAGGTGTTGGCGCTGTACGTCCTGCAGTCGGCCGCGATGGGCCTCGTCGGTGCCATCGCCGGTACTCTGCTCGGTGTCGCCGTGCAGTTCCTGCTGCCGGGGGTGGTGTCGGATTTCCTGCCCATCGACGTTGAACTCGCGCTCGAACCGCGGCCCTTGATCCTTGGCCTCGCCACCGGCGTGTGGGTATCGCTCGTGTTCGCCATGCGACCGCTGCTCGCGCTGCGCCGCGTGTCGCCGCTGCAGGCCATTCGCCGCGAGATGGACAACACGGCCCTCCCCCGCGAGTGGAACGATCCCGCGCGACTCACGGTGGATGCGCTGTTGGTGGGCAGCATCATCGGCATCGTGGTGTCGCGCATTGGCAGTGTGCGCCAAGGGCTCTACATCAGCGCCGCCATCGGTGGTGCGGTGCTGGTGCTGTGGATCGCCGCCACGCTGTTAATTGCCGCCGCGCGCCGCAGCACGCGGCCGTCGTGGCCGTTCGAATTGCGCCAGGGCATTGCCAATCTGCATCGCCCTGCGAATCAGACGCGCGCCGTCACGCTCGCGCTGGGCTTCGGCGCGTTTCTGCTCAGCACCGTGTATCTGGTGCAGGCGAATCTGCTGAGTCGTGTGCAAGCCACCTCGGCCGGTTCGGCCGGCAACCTGCTCTTCTTCGATGTGCAGGACGATCAGGCGGCCCCGTTGGATTCCCTGTTGCGCGCACGTCAGCATCCGATCGTGCAGCAGACCCCCGTCATCACCATGCGCATCGATGCGCTGAACGGCCAGAGCGTGTCGGCGCTGATGGCCGACACGAGTGCGCGCCGCGCCGGGTGGGCGCTACGCCGCGAATATCGCAGTACCTATCGCGACTCCATCGTGGGCTCGGAAGTGTTGGTGGGCGGCACCTGGTTTGCCGACTCGGCAACCCGGGCGAAGGCGCGCGCCGCCAACCCGGATGCGCCGTTCGAAGTGTCGCTCGAGCAGAATCTCGCGACGGATCTGGGCGTGGTGCTGGGCGACACGGTCACGTGGAATGTGCAGGGCGTACCGATCACGACGGTGGTGACCAGCTTCCGCACCGTGAACTTCGCGCGCTTCGAGGCCAACTTTTTCGTGGTCTTCGCCCCCGAGGCACTGCGTCGCGCCCCGCAGCAATTCATCGTGGTGGCAAACGTACCGGCCGGCCCCGCGATTGCCGCCGTCCAACGGGACATCGTGCGGCGATTCCCGAATATCTCGAGCGTGGACTTGACGCTGGTGCGTCAGACGATCGGGGCGATCGTGGACAAGGTCACGCTCGCCATTCGCTTCCTGGGGTTGTTCTCGTTGGCGATGGGTGTCCCCGTGCTCTTCAGCGCAGTAGCGGCCACGCGACGGGCCCGACTGCGCGAAGGCGTGTTGTTGCGCACGCTGGGGGCATCACGGGCGCAGGTGGCTCGCGTGCTGCTGGCCGAATACGGTGCGCTGGGGGCACTCGGTGCGCTCACCGGCATGATGCTGGCGTTCGCCGGCGCGTGGGGGCTCACGCGATTCGTGTTCGACGATCCGTTCGATCCCGCCGTCGGTCCGACCTTCGTGATCGCCGCGGGTATGCTGCTGCTCACGATGGGGATCGGCCTGCTCACCAGCCGCGATGTGTACAAGGAAACGCCGATGGCGGCGATCCGCGAAGCCTGACGACGAAGAGACCTGCCTGCCACCTCGCGGGCCATCCATGCCATATTGCAGGAGCGGCCGACTGACGCTACACCGCTCCGTGCACGAACGTCACGCCGCTGGCACCATCGCGCCCCCTACGGTGACGTGGGTGACGACGGCGCGTCCACCTCACGCAATGCATGAGCTGCTGATGGCACACGAGTCCGCGCGCTTCGAGCGCGACGGTTGGATGGAGGACAACACACGAGGTCTGTCTCTTGCCGCCTTGGCGGAATGGGACGAGGCCGCCGAGGCGTTTGCTGCCGCGGCCGACGTGTTGGCACGCCGTGCGCCCGACAACAGCTCGCATGATGCGATGGCGCTGATTCTTGGCAATCTGGCGCAGGCCTGCTTCCGCGCCGGACGGACCGACGATGCCCTGGAGCACGCGCAGCGGGCATGTGCGCTCCGCGTGGCGCTCACGGGTGAAGACGCCATGCCGGTGGCCCGCCAGCGAATGGATCTCGCGGTCATGCTGGGGGCGGCCGGTCGGCTGGACGAGGCGCAGGCCCTTCTGCAGCGCGCGATCGCGGCCGTCGAACTGCACGTGGGCGACGACGATGCCCGTCTCGTCGTCATGCTCGAGAACGCGGCCCGTCTGGCCCTCGCCGCGGGGACGCCGGCCAACGCCGAGCCGCTGTTGATGCGCTTGCACGCCCTGTTGGCGGTGCACGGCATGTCCACCGATCGCGCCGATCACCTGTTGGCAATGGTGGCCGCCGTGCGGGCACGGGCTGGGGCCGATCGCACGGACGCGAGCCGTGCCGAGGTGGCCGTGTACGCGCACGCCTCGGTCGACGACCACGAAGCGCTGGAGGAGTGGGACGATCAGCCGCTCCGCGATGCCGTCGCGATCACCGATGGGTTGCTGCGTACGACCCCGTTGGGGGTGATCATGATCCAGGAGCCGGCGCATCACGACGCCGACATTCTGGCCGCGTTCGAAACGGTGCTCGATACACCGGTCGAAGCGATGCTCGATCTCGTAGACGAACTGGTAGACGAACGGCCCACGGCAGCGGTGGACATCGCCCTC
>JBBARJ010000086.1:0-11387 GCA_040399825.1 Gemmatimonas sp. | reverse complement strand
GAATGCCGTGCGGACATTCCACGTCTACCGTTTCCGCTGCGTCGAGTAAACGGAGTACGGCGGTGGTGGGGGTGGGCGAGGTGGGCGTTGACGGCGCGGGTATCGGTGCGGCGCCGAGGGCCATGGCATCGGCGCTGATCCATCGGCCGGTGTCTTCGGGGCGATGACTGTCGCCGGCTTCGGGGTGCACGACCACGGTGCCGGTGTTGTCGGGATCGAGCACGGCACGCAGGCGCGCGAACACGGCTTCGGCATTCATCGCGGCGTCGCGCCACGACGGGATCAGCAGGTCGCCTTGATCGGCGGCGAGTGGTGCGGTGGCGGGAATGCTGACGGTGACGCCGATGATCGGCGCGGGGATGCTCCACCGTTCCAGCAGACTGCGGCATTGATCGAACAGCGGCTCGAGTCGCGCGAGTGGACGCGCGGGACGGACTTCGCGCGTGATGGAGCGTTGGGGGATACTGAGGAGGTCTGTAACGGCCAACGGCTTAGGAGGCAGGGAGGAGGATGTCAGGGAGGAGGGGGGAGAGGAGGGCTCCTTCCTCCGTCCTGATTCCCTCCGTCCTGATTCCTGCGTTGTGGTGTCATCGGACGTTTCGGGCACGTGGACATGCCCGCGCATCTCGCTGCCGATGTCGTCGATGGGATACTGACGGCCGGCGTCGAGCACGAGCGTGATCGCCACCGATGCCGCCGCGCGTCCGTCTTCCACACACTCGCGCAACAGGCGTTGCAACTGCGCGCGCAATACGAACAGCACGGGCTCGGTGCTCTCCACGGCGGCGGGCAGCTCTACACTTGCACTGCGTGCGGCTTCCACGCGCACGAGGCCGGGTCGACGGGGGTCGTCGCCGTGGGCGAGTCGCCACGCGCCGAGGCCGGCGGGGCCCCAGCGCTTTTCGATGTCGCCGGCGTCGAGTAACGCCAGCGCGCCCACGGTGCGCAGGCCGAGCGACTGCAACGCATCGCGCAGATCATCATCCATGGGCACCAGCCCCAACGGGGCCGGCGCGAGATACTCGGCGCACTGTCCGGCCGGGATGATGGTGATGCCGTCAGGGAGTGTGAGGGGATCGCGTTCCCGCACCCCCTGTGGATCACGTTCGCGCACGGCGCGACTGCGCGCGCGTGGAGCCCACGTGGCGGCGCGCGCGGCCACGCACGAATCGGCGATGGCGACGCGGGCATCGGGGTGCCACTGCTGTGCGATGGAAAGCAGCGTCCGCGCGAGTTGCGCTTCGCCGCCGACGGCATCGAAGCCGTTGGCGCCGACCCACCACATGCCCGGCGCACCGGCCACCGGCGTGACCTGCGGACTGGCGGCCAGCAGCGCGGTGCTGGCCGCCAACACCGCGTCGCGGATGGCGTGATCGTCCCACGGGCGCACGTCGAGATTGGCGCAGCAGGCGCGGGCTTCCGGGAGGAGCATGCCGGCGCGGACCCCGGCGCGGCCGGCGGCGAGGGAGACGGCGCGGAGTTTGGTGTCGATGACGAGGGCGCGGGGGGCGTTGTCCCAGTGCTGTGGGCTGTGGGCTGTGGGCCGTGGGCTAATGGCGGGAGAGGTCGCGTTTGGGGCGGCGGGCGTAGCTGGGGTCGGCGGCACGGCGGCGGCCGCGGTGGCGCGTCCAGTCGCGGGTACGCTGGTCGGTTTCGCGGTCACTGCGCTCCCGCGGCGGGAACGGGCGGTCGCTGCTGAGGGGGATGGCGCCATTGGCAAACCCAGCGGCAAGGCGAGCTGGGTGTCCGGGAAGGTCAACTCCGTACAGGTCGCTGGCGGACACGCCGAGCCCGCCCCAGGTGACGGGGTGCTCGGTGTGCTGGCCGGGCTGCTCGGCGTCACTGCTGTTGCCGCGGGCGGTCCAGGGACGACGCGCGCTTCGCGCCACCCCGCGCCGATCGGGAATCTCGGAATTCGCACACACGCGACGCGCCACGACGACTGCACTGCTCACCTCGATGGACGGACTGCGACCCTGACTGTTCCCCCCTTTCTCCACGGTCACCACGAACCGTCGCGAGTCATCGGCGACGGTGGGCGACGGTCCGGCGATCGACTCGCCCGCCACCGGTTCTCGTGATCGGGTGGGTCGTCGTCGGCTCGACAGCAGGCGCATGGAGGGCGGCATACTCGGCGCGCACGGCGGCATCGCCGCGATGCGCAGGCGTACGGTGCCGGCCAGTCGACTGGGACGTACGTCGCGCCCGCCGTCGTGATGTTCGAGCACCACGCACGCCGCATCGCGTTCGCGCGCCAACTGCGCCAGACGCACGCCATGCACGCGCGACAGCGGCGGAGCCCCATCGATGACCACCAGCGCGAACACGCCACTGCGCAGCAACAGGTCGGCGGTCCACGCACTGCGCTTGGTATCGGGCGGACGGATCACCACGAAACGCGCGCCAAGGGCGGTCCACGGCGCCGGGGCGAGCGTGCGTGTCGCGTCGATCCACGCCACCCACGCGCCGGTGTGCAGCACCTGGGTTACGAGACGCCGCAGCAGCGCCGTTTTCTCTACCGCCAACGGGCCGCTGATTTCCGTGACGCGCCCCCGCGGGATGCCGCCCCCCAGCGCCCGGTCCAGCTGGGCCAGCCCCGTGCTCCACGGGCCACTGGCCTGCCGCCCACTGGCGACCACCGCCTGCAGCTGGTCGCGCAGGAGGGTGAGATCCGGCAGAGCGGACGTGATCTCAGGTTCGGCAATGGCGGGAGCAGGCAAGGTGGTTATACCGAATAAATACCGAAATAAAAGGCGACGGGAACAGCGAATTCCCCGGCGCTTGGCACCCGCACCAAGCCACCCGTCGCTCGAAGGCCAGCCTTGGCAACATGGGGCATGCTGAATAATACCGAATAAACACCGAAATTACAAGACGGCACCGCCTGCCTGATCCGTGACCACCGGATTCCATGTGCAGGCATTGTCCGCCGCGGCGGCGCACCCTACTCTAGAGCATCATGCCTGCGCTTTCCGATATCGAAATTCAGCGTGGCCTCGGCGCGCTGCCTGGCTGGTCGCGTAAGGGCGACACCCTCGTGAAGAGCTATCACTTCGCGACGTTCCCTGCGGGCGTGGCCTTCATCGCGCAGGTGGCCGATATCGCCGAAGCGATGCAGCATCACCCCGACATCGACATCCGCTACACCAAGGTGCACTTCTCGCTCAGCACGCACGACGCGGGCGGGATTACCACGAAGGATTTCGATCTCGCCCGCGCGATCGAGGAGCTGGCGGCGGCGTAATGCCGTATCGTTGGTTGATCGTCTGCATCGTCACGCGCAGGGCCAGCACCGAGGCGACGGTCGGAGGTCACCCGATGGGAGACTCGCGTGGCCCGGCGGGTTTGAACCGACGGCTCAGCTGCTCAGCGACGCGACGATGGCCGGCAATTCGTTCATGCTGGTCATCCAGTAATCCGGTGCCGCGACGGCCAGCTCCTCTCGGCTGAAGGGCCCCCACAGCGCGGCAGCGGTGCGCACCCCCGCGGACCGCCCGGAGTGCATGTCGTGCGGCGAATCCCCCACGAACAGGGCGCCGGAGGCCGGCAGCGCCAAGCGGTCGAGGGCCAGCAGCACGGGGTCGGGGAGCGGCTTGTGCCGCACGGTCTCTTCGAAGGTCACGATAGCGTCGAAGGCGCCCTCGAGTCCGACATGCTCGAGCGACCGCGCCGTCATGCCGCGACCTTTACTGGTGACGAGCGCGGTGGCATGGCCCTGCGCCCGCGCCCACGCGATGGTGTCGAGCACGCCCGGATACGCAGTGGTGAGGCGCGGCAGGTGAATGCCCTGATAGTCACGGTAGCGCACCACCAGCGACTCCACTTCGGCCTCCCCATCGCACCATTCGGCCAGCTGCGTCCGCAGCGGCGTGCCGATCCCGGCCACCCACTCTTCCGTGGTGGGCGCGCGCTCGCGTCCTTCGAAGGCGAATCGCATGGATTCGAGGAGCAGCCCGATGGAGTCGATCAGGGTGCCGTCGAGGTCGAAGAGGAGCGCGTGTCGTGACATACTGAAGCCTAATTGGGTGTGTAATCGGGCCCGATCAGCAGTAGGGCACGGACACGTGCCACCGCACTTGGCGCGACCTCTGCCAGCCGGGCGCGCTGCCGTGCGACGTTGGCCAACACGGGCTCCTGCTGCCACGCCGTCAACCACCCCCTCGGCCCGAACCGCGGCGTGGCCTCCGCCTGCGCACACCAGCGCGCCATCGCGTCCTCCGCGCCCGACCCACGCGCCGTCGCCACGACCCATTCGGCATCGGCAATCGCCTCCCGCAGTACGGCGCGTTCAATCGGGCCGCAGCGCTGCACGCATTGGGCGAGGCGCCTGGCGGCGCGTTGGGCAAGCGGCGCCAAGGCCTGACTGGTGGGGCCGATGTCGCGGCGTGCCACCGCACGCGCGTGCCAACGGCGAATGTCTCGGAACGCCCGCTGAACCGACGCGGCGAGCTCGGCGCCCGACGACACACCGGCCGGGCTCGCGCCATCGGCGATCGTTGCGACGCGCAGCAGGGAGCGCACGCGCGCGCTCACGACGCGCCGCCGACCGGTGGCGCCGAGGGCGTGCGAGCACAGCAGTCGTGACTGCCCCTGATGTTCGACGAGCGCGATCCATGCCGTGTCTCGGTCCGACCGCAGCGCGCCAACGACCACCGTACGCCGCGATGCCGTGGTCGCGCCGGAGGCCGCCCAGCGCTGCAGCGTCGCGTGCAGCCGCGATGCCGCCTCCGCCGCGCTTTCGCGCAACTGCGCTCGTGCGTGGTGAACCGTGTCGCCTCCGGCAAAGCGCCGCGACAACGCCGCTTTGGTGGCCAATCGACGCTGCAGCCGGAGGGCGCGATCGCCGTCGGCATGTGGGGCGAAGCTGTACACGTGCACCGCACGGTGTGGTGAACCGAGCCGCGCGCAGCGTCCCACGCGTTGTTCGCGCAGCGCGTCGGTCCACGGCAGATCGAGATGCACCACCACGCCCGCATCCTGCAGATTCACGCCTTCGGCGAGCAGGTCGGTGGCGAGCAGCAGGCGGATAGTCTGGTGCGCCGGCGGTGGCGGGCGTTCTTGTGCGAGCGGCGCAAATCGCGCGAGCGCCTCGCTTCGGCTGATGCGGCCACTGGCAATACGCGCGTGCTTGCTGGAGAGCAGACCGACGCCGGCAATGTCCGAGAGCGCGCGATGCAGCGCGCCGATCGTATGGGTGAATTGCGAGAAGGCGATGATCGGCGTGCTGGGGTGCGCCTCGAGCAGCGCGCGCAGCGCATCCGCCCGCGCGATGTCTCCGTGTGCGGTACGCTCGTGATGGTCGGCGAGCTGCGCGAGCGCCTCGAGATGCGCCTCCACGCGCTCGATGAGTGGTGCGCATTCGACCTCGTGATTCGCCATGAGCTCGGGAAAAGCGAGCTGCACTTCATGATCGCCCACCAGCCAACTCCGTAACTCGGCCTGCGTGGGATGTCGACCGGCGCGCAGTGCGTGCAGCAGCGCATCGCCACGCAGCCGCCGCTGACGCAACGCGTGCGCGAGGGCCGCGTCGCTGGAACACCAGGCCCGCAGCAATCCCAGTCGGATGAGCGCGCCGGCGACGGCGCCATCATGGGCGGGCAGTGGCGCCGGCAACGCGAGAATGTGGGTGAGTGTGGCGCGGTCGTGCGGCATGGGCAGCGGCGCGTGTTGCCGCACCTGCGGGCGCGTGGCGGAGCGGGCCGTGGCGGAGCGGGCCGTGGCTGCTGACGGCGTCTCGCCGTGCGGCCCTGAGCTTGCGGTCACGTTCGCTCGACGAATCACCACCTGCGCGAGCAGCGTATCCGACAGCAGATCGGCGCGCGATCCCAGAAAGAGCGCGAGCAAATTCCGCAGCTCCCCCGCTCGGTTATGCAATGGCGTCGCGGTGAGTAGGAGGGTGTCGCACCCGGCGACGAAGCGCGCGACCGCGGTGTAGCGTGCGGTTCGGCGCGTGCGCAGGTAATGCGCTTCGTCGATGATGACGAGCGTGCGCCGTGGCTCGCGCTCGCGTACCACGCCCGGGGGCGCTTCGTCGGCGACGACCGCGCGGGGGGCGTGGTCCGGTCGGGAGAATCCGTGCACGGAGTGCAACCGGATCTCCGGCAACTGCGCGTGGGTGATCGCCGTGCGCCACATGTGTTGCAGCCCCGCCGGCGCGATCACGTGTACCTGCGCATACGCGCGGGCGACGGCGAGCGCGGTGTAGGTTTTGCCGAGTCCGACGTCGTCGGCCAAGAGTGCACCGTGATGCAAGTGGATGGCATGCTGAATCCGGGTGACGGCATCACGCTGGTGGGGGAGCAGGGTGATGTCACCCAGTTCGGCCGCAGGCAGCGGGGGGATGTGCGCACGGACGAGGCGGGCTTGCACGTGACGCGCATCGTGGAGAGACCACGTCATGGCGTATACCATTCGAGCAACGGGGTGAGAAGGCGGAGCGGCACGTCGTAGGCATCGGCGACCGCCTGATCGTGCTCGTGGGTGGGAACGGACTCGTGTCGGGCGAGGCGTTGTCCGACCGGGGCGAGGATCGTGCGGGCGCGGAGCCAGTCGTGCGGCACCGGGAGGGAGGCCACGGTCCATCCCAGGAAGCGTCGGAAGCCGCCGCGGGCTGGTTCGGCGAGCACATCGAGCCACGCGGCCGCGATGGTGGAGTTGAGCAGCGCGTCGAGGGCGTAGGCGTCGTCGATGCAGGTGGTGCGCACCACGTAGCAGCTGTTGAGTGGCACCGTGGGGTCACCGGCATCGAGCACGCGCGTGCGCAGTCGTTTGCCGATGTCGGCCCACACCACGCGCGGCGTGTCGGCGCGGGCGGCTTCGGTGCGAAAGAGCGTCCACCAGGGCATGCGGGCGCGGGCATCGCGTCGGCTCTCGAGTCGTGGGCGCCAATGGGCGAGCCATCGCGTGGTGGCGGGCGGCAGTGTGCGCAACGGGAGTCCATCCGTGCCGTGTGTCCACAGGATGCGCAGTTCAGCACCACTGGCTGGAGACCCGGCGATCGGCGCGCGCGCGGTGATGCCTTCGCCACGCAGGGCGGGGCGCAACAGTCGACGTTCGATGATGGCCGATCGTGGCACCGACAGGGCGCCGGGTGCGGGATTGTCGGACGCCACGACCGTGGCGGAATCGTCGTCGTGTTCGCGGGCGTGCACGAGAAAGGCCGCGTTACAGCCGCACTTCACCCCCAGCAGGGGACGACCGATCCGCGAGTCGCCAAGCGCTGGGCCGGCGGTACGCAAGCGCTCGAAGGCCGCGTGCGCTGGCGGCGGGAGGAGGATCCACGGCGCGGCGGTGTCGCCGTCGAGGGCGAGTCGGGCGGAAGGGATTGGGAAGTGTCGCTCGCCGTGCATCGTAGAGACCGTGACGTGGATGTCGGTGGATGCGGCAGCCTGAGTGTGCATGAGCGCATCGGCGCGCGGGTGTGTGCGCGCGACCAGCAACGACGGGTAGGTGGCCGCGTCGAAGAGCGCGGGAGCGTCGCTCCAGTCGCGGATGGTGCGAATCGTGGCGAGGTGCGCGATGGTGCGGCGGATACCGCCGCCAGAGAGGGTGCGCCAGAGTTTGGCCGGTACCAGCAGCGCGAGGGTGCCGCCGGGGGCGAGCAGTTCGAGGCTGCGTTCGATAAAGGCCACAGCCAGATCCGGCTGCGACGCGAAGCCGACACCGGCACCGGCGCGGGCGGCACCGGCGTGCCAGGTGGCCGCGCGCATGCTGCGAAACTCGCGGCGCAGCTGTTCGCGCTCGCGCTGAGCGAGGGCGTGTGGTCGCACCCACGGAGGATTGCCGATGAGCACATCGAAGCCACCGGCGGCGGCTACGTCGGCGAAGTAGGTGACGAATCGGAACGGCAGCGCGCCGCCGTCGGCGAGTTTGGCGCGCGCCGTCGATAGCTCGCGGCCTTGCCCGCGCAGCGCGTCGAGACGCGCGACATCGGCGCGGCTGGGTGTGCGGCGATGACCGAACAAGTCGCGCGCGCGGAGCGTGCTGAGAAGGGCGGCGCGTTCGGCGCGAAGCGCATCGCGCTGTGTGGAGAGGGCGGCCATCGCGCGGTGCCGTTCTTCCCGCTGGAGGGCGAGGGCGATGGATTGTTTGCGCGGGCCGGTGGCGCGGGTATAGCGCTCGCGCAGCGCGGTCAGGGTGCGGGCGCTGGGCGGAGCGAATCGGAAGTTGCCGCCGGCCAGCGAGTCGCCCACGCGGATGTGATGATCCAGATTGGGCAGTGGCGGCACGCGGGTGATGTCGGTTTCCGCGCATTCGATGACCACCGACAACCAGAGACGCAATTCGCAGAGCCAGACGGCGACCGGATTGCGGTCGACACCGAAGATGCTGTGCGTGAGGAGCTGTCGTCGGATGTGGTGTACGTCGGGGGCGGTCGGCGTGGGAAGCGTGGCTGACGCCAGCTGCGTGCGTCGCAGCAGGGTGCTGAGCCGTTCGAGCGTGTGCACCAGAAAGGCGCCCGAGCCGCAGGCCGGGTCGAGAATGCGCAGGCGGTGCAGGGCGTTGGTGGTGGCGGGGGAGAGCAGGAGCGGCGCGGTGGAGTCGTCGAGCGCATCGGCGGGGAGATCGGGCAGGGCGGTGAAGAGGGCGTCGCGAACGACCTGATCCACGAGGGCGGGGGGCGTGTAGAACGAGCCCGAGCGCCGACGTTCATCGGTGGCCATGAGCGATTCGAAGGCGCGCCCCAGCATCTCCGGATCGACCGCCGCCTCCGACCAGCTGGCGGAGTCTTCGTGCGCGGTGAAGCGATGCCGGTCGAGCACCGATCCCACGAGATGCGCGATCGCATCATCGCTGAAGCGCAGGGTGCGATGGCGCTTCTCGAGTGGCGTCGGGGAAAACAGCCCGCCGTTGAGAAATGGCACGGCCCCGAAGCGACTGGCGGCCGGCGCCCGATCGCGACGTGGGGTGTTCAGCGCGCCGAAGAACAGCGGCCGCAACAGGCGCTGATGCAGCTGACCGCCGGCTTCGAGCTGCGCGGTGGTGTGATGCAGCAGGAAGTCGAGCCGGTGATCGAGCCATCCCTTGGCTTCCAGAAACGCGAGAAACAGGCACCGGCTGGTGCAGAGCAGAGCCAGTTCGCGACGTTCGGCGGGGAGCGCCGTCTGCGCCGCTGGGCCGGTGACATCAGTGGCGAGCGTGGTCACGGCGCGCTCCAGAATGCCGTAGAAGCGATTCGACAGCGCTTCGCGTCGCAGGATGTCGGTGAAACGCGCATGACGCAGCAGGGCATCCGGCTCCGACACGGCGGCGAGGGTGCGCAGCGTGTCCGCATCGGAATCGACCACGCGGGTGCGATCGATGCGGAGCGCGGCCACGCGCGGGCCGTTGCTATGGGGGCACACCGTGGCAATGCAGAGCGTGCGCCGGCGCGCGTCGAGCGTGATGAGGCACCACTGACGCGCCGGGGCCTGCTCCAGCATCATGGCGGCGAGCCGTTTGGTGAGTTCGCGCGGATCGGTGGCGCCGGCGAGATCGGTGGGAGGCGCCAGCTCCGCGCACAGCAGTCGCAGCGTCCCCGTGCCACGCACGAGGTCGGCGCTGCTCGCCAGCGCGTCGATATGCAGGCGATCGCGCCCGTCGGCGGAGAGCGCGGTGGGAGCGGCGGTGAAGCCCATGGCCTGGGCGATCGGGCGCAGCGACTGGCGGGAGTCGGCCTGCGCAAGCAGTTGGGCGGCGGCGCGGAGTGTGAGCACGCGGCCACGGTGGGATCACTCGGGCGATCATGTGTCACCCGAAGTGCGCAGGCGGTGCTTTCGGAGCGCACGGCGGCACGGTGCGGTTGGCGTGGCTATCTTGGACCTCGCGGGTATCGCCGCCCCCCGTCTCCCTTCTTCCTCATCGCACGTCTTCCCATGCCCGTCTGCTGGCTCAACGGATCTTTCGTCGCGGAACAGGACGCACACGTGTCCATCTTCGATCGCGGCCTGCTCTTCGGCGACGGAGTGTACGAAGTGGCGGCCGTGATGAACGGCAAGCTGCTCGACGCCGACCGGCATCTCGTGCGACTGGGGCGCTCACTCGCCGCGATCGGCATCCCGAATACGCAGACGGTGGCCGGGTGGCTCGGTGTCATGCAGCAGCTGGCCACCGATAACGGCGTCGACGAGGGACTCGTCTATCTGCAGGTCACGCGCGGTGTGGCCGAGCGGGATTTCCCGTTCCCGGCGAACGTGACGCCCACGATGTTCGCGTATGCACGACCGAAGCTGCTCCGTGCCGATCTGAACGCGTCAGGCGTGCGACTGCTGGTGGTGCCGGATATGCGCTGGAACCGGTGTGACATCAAGAGCACCAGCATGCTGGCGCAGGTGCTGGCCAAGCAGGCGGCGCGCGCCGCCGGTGCCTTCGAAGCGATGATGCACGAAGACGGTCTCGTGACCGAAGGCGGTTCCAGCAACCTGTGGATCGTGAACGACGGTGTGGTGCAGACGCGGCCGCTCTCGAGCGACATTCTCGCGGGTATCACGCGCGACGTGGTCCTCGAGCTGGCGCATGCCGCCGGCGTACCGGTCCGCGAACGGGCCTTCACGGTCGCGCAGGCGAAGGCGGCCGACGAGTGCTTCATGAGCAGCGCCACCAGCTTCATCCTGCCGGTCACCACGATTGACGAGCACCCCGTGGGTCGCGGCGAGGGTGGCCCGGTGACGCAGCGCCTGCGCGCGGCCTACGTCGAGCGCGCGGAGCAGCTGACGCGGTAGGACGGGTGCTACTGCGACACGTACCCGCGGTCTTTCCACCGCACGTTGTTGCCGCGCGCGATCGCCGACACGCAGATCGCCAGCACGATCGCCCCGCCCAGCGGGGCGAGTACCGCGCGGCGAATCGGATCACCATTCAGCCGGTTCGCCGCCGCGAATAACGTCAGGATCGCCGTGCTCGCCGCGGCGCTCCACCACAGCACGCCCGCGCTCACCGCGCCGCCCAGCAGCACGGCCGCAACGGACCACGCCAGCGCCACGAAGGGCATCAGCACGCCGAGGGGAAACGCCAGCAGGAACAGCGGGTAGAGCCGCCGTCCGATCGCGCCCCACCACATCGCGTGGCGTCCACCGGCGTACATATTCTTGCCCCAGCCCTTCATGAGGCTGTCCAAGCCGTCGTACATCCGTGTGCTCAGCTGGCCGATCCCCAGCGCCAGCGACACGCGGTCGCCACGCGCCTGAATCGCCTGCGCCATCATCACATCTTCCACCACGTAGCCGCGCACCGGCTCATGGCCGCCGATCGCGTCGTACACGCGCCGCGACATCATGAAGCATTGGCCGTTCGCCACGACGTCGCGCGGCTTGGTCGCCCGCTCCATCGCGTCCGCCCCGCCATACCGCGTGAGAATGAGCGTGAACACCGACGGTTGGACGGCGCGCTCCCACACCGTGCCCATTTCC
>JBBARJ010000085.1:3459-11419 GCA_040399825.1 Gemmatimonas sp. | reverse complement strand
CAGCGCACCAGAGGCGATCGCCCCGACCATCAGGCGACGGCCGATCGACGCCGCGTGTGGCACCATACGGAAGACCTCAGAACTCATCGGGCACTCGAAGAAAGAGGAAGACGCGCCACGTGCACCTGCGGTGCGGGTTTCGTGGTCGTCCACGTGGCCAACAGGGTGTCGCGCAGCACCGCGAGACGCGGAAAGCCGCTCTGCCGTGCGCCCGACGTCCGGGCCAGGCTGCGGGTTTCACCGACGGTCGCGCCGGTCACGCGCCGTACCAGCACTTCGGCTTCATCGGTCGTGCGCTGTTCGAGCCAAGCGACGATCGGCTCGGCCCGGCTATCAAGTACGATGGATACGCGGCCGATCGGATCACCTTCGTCGATGCGCACCGGGGCGCCGAACGTGGCGCCGCCATCGGTGGAGGTGGCCACCAGCACACGCGCCGTGTCGTGGGCGGCCGTGTACCACGCCACGACTACCGTTTTGCCGCTGGCGGCCACCTGCGGGCCATTCACTGGGCACCCCGGATAGAACCAGTCGTCGGCGTGCACAAGCACCGGCGGACTCCAGCCACCGACCAACTCGCGCACGATGGCGATGTCGCGGATGTCCTTGTCTGAGCGATCCCGATACACGATCACGCGACCGTTCGAACCCCTTGCGGTGGCGGTTTGACAGCAATCGCAGGTCCGGGCGTCCAGCACGGCTTCCCGCGAGAGGGTGGCGTCGTCGCGCACCACGGCGGTGCGCACGGTCATTTCGCGCGTGGAGTCCTTCATGGCACTCTTGCGGCCGTCGAGCCACACGAGCCCCAGGTCTCGGCCGCTCTCGGCCCAGAGCGATACGAACCCATGCTCGGCGGCCAGCCCGTCGGTGTGCGGCGTCACGGGGGCGCTCCAGGTGCGGCCGTCGTCACGCGAGCGTACGGTGCGAATGCCGTAGGCGTACGTGCTCGTGCCCTCACGTTCGAGCCAATGGGCGGCGAGGTCGCCGTTACCCAGCTTTACGATCGCGGGGAAATCGGCCCAGTTCACGAAGAACGGGCGGTCGGCGGCCACCGTGCGAGACGAGTCCCAGCTGGCGCCATTCCACTTCGCGAGGCGGAGCGCGAACGAGGAGTCGGCGCGTTGCTCGGTCCACGACAGGTAGGCCGAGCCGCTGTCGTCGGTGATGACGAACGGCGTTTTGCTGCCAGCCGGCGCCGGGCTGGGGATCTCTTCGACGGCGCCGAGGATGGCGGTCGAGGGCGGTAACGTCGCGGCACGCTCGCCTGCGCCGCAGGCGGAGGCCGCGACGGTGGCCATGATCACCGCGCTGGCGAAAAGCACGCTGCGAATCGGAGATTGGGGTAGCATATAGGAACGTTGCGCGGCGGGCTCGTCCCGATCAACCATTCGTCATGAATTGGTCCCGAATCCGGGTCCCGGTCCCGAATCTGGCCGCCGGACGCCGATCACGAGGCCACGAACTTTTTTCAGGAATTGTGCGTGATGCGTCGTGGATTCTGGCAGGCGGCCGCCGTGTCGTCGATCGTGATGGCGAGGTTGATGTCCGCGCCGACAGTGGGGGCGCAGGTCGCTCCGGTGTCGCAGCGACCGGACACGATTCGTGGCCTCGCCTATGACAGCCTGGCCTTTCGGCCGATGGCCGGCGCACTCATCACGGCGGAGCCGGGCGGTGAGTCGGCCGCCAGCGATTCCCTTGGGCGCTTCACGATTTATAGTCGGATGCGCGTGATGCGCTTGGTCGCGTTCCACGAGCGGGCCGATCGCCTTGGTCTCGGAGAGCTGACGGTCACGCGTCCGGCCGGCGATGGCCCGTGGGAGCGTGCCATCGTGGCGACCCCCGGCATGAACACGGCATGGGCGCGGCTGTGCGTGGGGCAGCGACGCCCGGCCAACGGCATGGGCGGCATTCTTTTCGGCTCCACCACGGCGGCCGACGGTGCCACACGGGTGGCGGGCGTCGGGCTCGTGCTGCAGTGGCAGGCGGTGAAGAGCTTGCTCGACACGACGCCCAAGTTCGAATCGATGACGGTGCGCAGCGATTCGTTGGGCAATTACCTCTTCTGCGGCGTGCAGGAGTTCGGGCCGGCCGCGTTGGTGGCGTCGTCGTCGCAGTTTCGCAGCGACAATGTGTTGGTCGATGCCGACGCCGCCTCGCTGCGTCGCGTCGATCTGGTGCTCGGCGCCACGGGCGGACCGACGGCCACGGCGACGGTGCAGGGACGCGTCGTCGACGAAACGGGGGCGTCCGTGCCAGCGGCAACGGTGACATTCGGCGGTGTCGCCACGGAAATCATGTCGGGCCCTAACGGACGCTTCACGATCAACAACGTGCCGACCGGCAGCCGCATGGTGTCGGCGCGCAAGATCGGCTACGTGACGGTGACGAAGCAGCTCGACGTGCTCGAGAAGGGCGTGACCGGTCTCGAAGTCTTGGTGGAGAAGGGCACGCTGGTGGAACAGGTCAATGTGCGCTCCACGCGTATCAAGTCACGCGATGCCACCGAGCTCGACGAACGGAAGGCGTCGGGGCTGGGACGGTTCGTGGATTCCACGCACTTCGCGAAGTACGATCGCACCCGTCAGGCGCTCGATCTGCTGCCGGGGATTCGTACCCAGATGGGACGCGCGCCGGGAGACTTCGTGATCCGCGGTCGCAGCGACTGCATGGCGTCGTTGTGGGTGAACGCCGTGCGCGAGCCGAACACCCCGGACAACATGATTGCCCGCCTGCCGAAGGATGAAATCGCCGCGGTCGAAATCTTCAACAATGAGATGCAGGCGCCGGCACGCTTCCAGACGGCGGGCAATCAGTGCGCGGTGGTGGTGCTCTGGACGAAGCAGCACATCAACGCGAAGCGCTAACGCCCGACGTGAGCGCCGTCAGCGCCCCATGGCGCTCACGGCTTTCTCGGTGCCGTCGGCGATCCACAATTCGAGCGCGGTGATCATGCGCGGGTACAGCGCTTCGACCAGCTCCCGTTCGTCGCGCGGCATGGTGTGCAGCACGAAGTCGGCCAGATCGCCGATCTGTCGGCGCTCGTCGACTGGCTTAATGCCGATGCGCAGACGCGGGTAGGTCGGCGACTTGAGATGGGCCTCGATGCTCTTGAGTCCATTATGTCCGCCGGGGCTGCCGGCCGCGCGCAATCGATATTCGCCGGCGGGCACGGCGACTTCGTCGACGATGACCATGAGGTCGTCGGCGGCCTTCCAGCCTTCGCGCTTGAGATACGGGCGGAGGACGGCCCCACTGAGGTTCATGAACGTCTGCGGCTTGACCAGCTTGACCTTCTTGCCGCCGACCATGCCCTGTGTGGTGATGGCCTCGCCGTCCTTGCGCCACGGATCGAAATGCCAATGCCGGGCGAGGTGGTCAACCAGCCACCAGCCCACGTTGTGTCGCGTGTGTTCGTATTCCCGGCCGGGATTGCCGAGTCCGACGATGACTTTCATGCGTAGGGGTAAACGGGCGGGGCGCGGAATGCGCCAGCGTGGGGTGACCATGCTGAACGGACTCCGCGCCCCGTACGATCGAGCGAAAACGAATGAACGCCGAGCTTACTTCTCGTCGGCCTTGGGCTTCGCGCGAATGACTTCCGGCTCGGCGGCGCCATCGGCGACCGTTTCCACGGCGACCTTCGGGACCTGGACGATGCAGACCGTCGTGCCGGCCTCGTCGAGCACCTTGATGCCGGCGGGGAGCTTCAGGTCGGACACGTGCAGCGTGTTGCCGATCTTGAGCGCCGAGACGTCGACGTCGATGTGGTTCGGGATCGCCGACGGATCGACTTCGATGTGCAGCTGGTGCATGATCTGGTCGAGCAGGCCGCCTTCGAGACGGACGCCTTCCGGCACGCCGACGTAGACGATCGGGCAATGCACCGACACCGTCTCACCAGCCACGAGCTCCTGGAAGTCGATGTGCGTGATGGTGCGCTTGAACGGATGACGCTGCACTTCGCGGATGAGCGTGCGGGCGCTCTTGCCGTCGATGCTGAGCTCGATCACGGTGCTGCTGATCGCGATGCTCTTGAGGAGCTTGTCGGTCTCGCGCGCGTTGATCGTGAGCGACTGCGCCTCGCGGCCGTGGCCGTAGATCACGGCGGGGATGTGGCCGGCCTGACGGATCTTACGAGCGGCGCCCTTACCCGTTTCGGTGCGAACGGACGCGGAGAGAGAAGCGGTAGACATGGGGACTAACCTCTGAGAAAAAGTGGTTCGGGAGTAACCGGAAATGGTCGGCCCGGCCAGTGACGGCGGAGTACGGGGTAGGGAGTATGGGGTACGGGGTACTCCCTACTCCTTACGCCTTACTTCGCCGTCATTCGAACAGTACGCTCACCGACTGGTCGGCATGCGTGAATCGGATGGCCTTCGCCAGCAGTTCGCCCACCGACAGCACATGCAGCGACGGAAAGCGTCGCTCGGGGGGGAGATTGATGGAGTCGGTCACCACGACTTCCTTGATCGGCGCGTTGGTGAGCCGTTCGACGGCAGGGCCGCTGAACAGCGCGTGCGTGGCACACACGTAAATATCGTTCGCACCGAGATTCTTCAGGGCACGGGCGGCTTCGGAAACGGTACCGGCCGTGTCGATCATGTCGTCGGGAATGAGACAATCCCGGCCTTCGACTTCACCGACGACGTTCATCACTTCGGCCACGTTGGCCTTGGGACGACGCTTGTCGATGATGGCGAAGGTGGCGTCGAGCCGCTTGGCAAAGCCACGCGCCATCTTCGCCGATCCCACGTCGGGGGCCACGACCACGAGGTCCTTGAGCCCCTTCTTGCGGAAATAGTTGGTGAACACCGGCGCGGCATACAGGTGATCGACGGGCACGTCGAAGAACCCTTGCAGCTGGTGCGCATGAAAATCGAGTCCGAGCACGCGGTCGGCGCCGGCGGTCTCGATGAGGTTGGCCATGAGCTTGGCGCCGATCGCGACGCGCGGCTGGTCCTTGCGATCCTGCCGGGCGTATCCCGTGTAGGGGAGCACGGCGGTGACGCGGGCGGCCGAGGCACGACGCGCCGCGTCGATGAGCAGCAGCAGTTCGAGCACATTTTCGCCCGGCGGATTCGTGGGTTGCACCACGAACACGTCCGCCCCGCGGATGTTCTCGTCGATACGGACGAACACTTCTCCGTCGGCGAAGCGCGTACAGGTCACCTTACACAGCTCGGCGCCCAGCATCTTTGCGACCTCTTCCGCGAGCGGCTGATTGGCCGTTCCGGAGAGGATCTTGAAGCCGCGCGGCGACAGGGACGGTGCGTCCAACGACGGAGTCATCCGGTGGTCTCGACCTGCGTAAAGGGTGTTGGTACGGAACCAGTACAAATGGGGCGGAGTGTCGCCGGTACCTCGTGCGAGGCGCGGCGGCTCCGTCCCGGATCAGCTACGAAGCATAGCCAGACGGCCGTCGCAGAGGGAGTGGCAACGGCGCAGCTTGTCGGCATCGCCGTGACCGGGTCGTGACCGATCTGAGGTCTCGTTGTCGACAGACGATCACGGACAGGGGGTATTACTACGTCACGCCACCGTCCGGCGATGCTCCCTCTCACTTCTCGACGAGCGATACGCATGTCTCATGTCCGCCGCGTTTTTTGCGCGCTTTTTTCGGTCGTAATGACCGGTTTATCTGCCCCGCTGGCGAACGCTCAGGGCACTGAAGGGTTCGTGGCCGGTCAGGTCCGGTCGGCCTCGGGCGCGGTGGTGGTGGGTGCCACGGTGACCGCGCGCAACCAATCCACCGGCACCCAGCAGACGCGGCAGACCGATGCCCGGGGGCGCTACGTGTTTGCGCAGCTCCCGATCGGCGGTCCCTACACGTTGACGGTCCGGCAGCTTGGCTTCCGTCCGGCACAGCGAAGCGGGTTGATGCTCAACCTGGGCGATCGCGTGACGCTCGATCTGGCCTTGGACGCGTCGGCCACAGAACTGGCGGCCATCGATGTCCGGGCGGACCGGGAGAGCAAGCGCGCCGAGCGTGTCGGCGGCAGCACCGTGGTGTCCGAAAAGGAAATCCAGCAGCTCCCTATTCAGGACCGCTCCTTTGCCGATCTGGCGATTCTGGCGCCGACGACGTCGCGCGCCGGCACCGGCGGCATCATTACGTCATCGTCGTCGATCGCCGGCGGCCGCGTGAGCGGCACCGATATTCGCGTGGACGGCGTGCAAGCCAAGAACACGATCTGGGGCGCCGGCTTCGGTCGCGGTCCGTACTCCATCTCGGTGGAAGCGGTGCGTGAGTTCGAAGTGGTCACGAACGTGTACGACGTAACGCAGGGCCGCCAAGGCGCCGGCGCGGTCAACGTGGCGACGCGTGCGGGCACCAACACGACCAACGGTTCCCTCTTCGTGTACAACCGCAACCAAGCGCTTGGCACGAACACGAACTTCCTCGGGCAAAACATTACGAAGTTCGACAATCTGCAGTTCGGCGGATCCATGGGCGGCGCGCTGGTCAAGGATCGCCTCCACTACTTCGTGGCGTACGATCGCCAGCAGGTCGCCGAGCCGTTCTCCACCCTGCAGGTGGACAACAACGCCGACTGGGCCCGACTCCAGGTTGCCCCCGACAGCGTGAAGCGCTTTCTCGATATTCTTCGCCGCTCCTACGGGTTGAGCAGCGATCGCCAAAATGGCACGTTCGATCGCGCCAACACGCTGAACACGGTATTCGGCCGCCTCGATTATCAGATCAACGACGCCCATCGCGCCACGCTCCGCACCACCTATTCCGACTTCTTCTACAGCAACTCGATCCCCGATCGCGAGCTGTCCGTGCTGGAAAGCCGCGGCAACCAGAAGTCCCGTGAAGTGCAGACGATGGGCTCCATCAAGTCCAATCTCGGCAGCCGGCTCACCAACGACGTTCGGCTGGCGTACACCAACCGCATTCTCGAGAACGAGCCCAACACGCGCCTGCCGCGTGCGTGGGTGAACGTCTCCTCGGCGCTCCCCACCGGTGGAACGGGCGCGAATCAGATCCTGCAGTTCGGCGGTCAGCGCACCAGCCCGGAACTCCAGACGGAAGAGTCGTATCAGCTGGTCGATGTGCTGCGCTTCGACGGTGAGCGCAGTGCCTTTACCCTCGGTACCGACCATTCGCTGAACAACCTCTCGATGTTCGTGTCGATCGAGACCGACGGTCTGTTCCAGTTCCCCAACCTGGCGGCGCTCGAAGCGCGTCGTCCGTCGTCGTATGCGCGTTTGGTGCCGTTGCAGAATCTCGAGCCGCGCATGCGTCAGTGGGTGTACGACGGTGGTGTCTTTGCGCAGGGTGAGTTCCGCGTGCGTGACAACCTCAACGTGACCGCCGGTCTTCGGGCGGACATGACCGCGTTCCTCACCGGCGCGAATCCGAACCCGGCGGTAGAGCAGGCGTTCGGGAAGCGCACCGACCTGACGCCGGTGGATATCGCGATCCAGCCGCGCGCGCAGCTCACGTGGACGCCCGGCGCGGCCGGTAAGAACCTGGTGCGCATGGGAAGCGGTTACTTCACCGCGCAGCCGCATTACATGGCGCACATCAACAACCTGCTGAATGACGGCTCGCAGTTGGCCGACGTGCTGTTGACCGGCGCCGCCGTGCCGACGCCGGACTTCGTCAGCTATCGGCAGTCCTTCGCCAACGCGCCCGGCATTCCCGCTGGAAGTGGCCCGCGGCCGGCGTACATCAACATGTTCGGTGCCGACTTCAAGGTGCCGCGCACGTGGAAGAGTGACCTCGCGTACCAGCGCCGCCTGTTCGATGGCAACCTGACGCTCGGGGCCGCGGTGCAGTACGCCCAGACCAGCGAACTGTATCGGTACGTCGACCTCAACCTGCGGCCAACGCCTGATTTCACCCTGGCCAACGAGGCCGGTCGTCCGGTGTTCGTGCCCGCGGCCAGCATCACGGCGGCCGGTGGTCGCAACCCGGTGCTCGCGCGTCCGTTCTCGCAGTTCCAGCGTGTGC
>JBBARJ010000085.1:0-3449 GCA_040399825.1 Gemmatimonas sp. | reverse complement strand
CGAGTTGCGCAGTGACGCCGCCCAGCACCAGAAGGCGTTCTTCGTGGACGCCGCGCTCCGCTTGCCGCGGAACGGCTCCATCAGCGGCTCGTTCACGTTCAATCAGACGCGCGACAACAGCTCGTTCAATTGCTGTATCGCCATCAGCTCCGTCTTTACGCCGGTGCCCGGTGACCCGCGCATCCCGACGTGGGGTGCCAGCAACACCGATTTCCGTCACAAGCTCGTGTTGTACGGCGCGACCCCCGAGATCAAGGGCTTCCAGTTCAGCGCCCGCGTCATCGGACAGTCTGGCTCGCCGTGGTCCGCCACGGTGGCGCAGGACATCAACGGCGACGATGTCGGCGCCGGCAGCTCGTTCGGTAACCAGAACGACCTCGCGTTCGTGTTCGACCCGTCGTCACCGGGACTGCGTACCGGCTTTGCCGACTCGCTGCGCTTGGTGTACTCCAATCCGGCCAACTCCGGTGCCGACTTCCTGCGGCAGTCGATCGGCCAGGTCGCGGAGCGGAACGCGGTGCGCAATCCGTTCGTCACCCAGGTCGATCTGCGTCTCTCGCAGAAGTTGCCGTCGATTCGCGGGCAGCGCGCCGAACTCACGCTCGACGTGTTCAACGCGGCCGCGCTGATCAATCACAACTGGGGCGCGGTGCGTGTCGTGCCGGGCGCGAACCAGACGCTGCTCAACGTCATTGGGTTCGACCAAGCCTCTCGTGAGTATCGCTACCGGGTAAACCCGAACTTCGGTCGCACGATCAAGTCCGGGAATCGGTACCAGATGCAAATGGGGCTCCGCTACCAGTTCTGATGCTCGCGTGCCGGCGCGCCGACCATCGGCCGCGGGCACGTCATCGGCGCAGAGGCGTCATGTCCAACGCGAATGGCGAGGCCGCGGTGGTTCCGCGGCCTCGCCATTCGCGTTATTCGGTGTCGATAGGCCCACTCGGAATCGAACCGAGATCATCGGCTTCAAAGGCCGAGGTAATAGCCGTTATACGATAGGCCACCTGCGTACCCACGTATGCTATCCCACGGCCGGACCGCGGACAAGCGTCGCGCGGCTACGACGCGGGCCACAGCCAGGCCGCGCCGCGAACGCCGCTCGAATCGCCATGCCGATTCCGCACGAGCACCGTGTCGACGCGGTTGGAGAAGACCCAGGCTGGCAGTTGCGCCGCCACGTCCTCGGCAAGCCGGGGCACGTTGGACAGCCCCCCGCCCAGGACGATGTGGTCGGGGTCGAGCAGGTTGATGACGGTCGCAAGACTGCGGGCGGTCCGGTCGATCAGGCGCGCGCGCGTGGCGAGCGCGCCTGGGTGCCCCGACTCCGCGGCCGCGAAAATGTCCGGTGCTGCGAGGACCTGACCGGTGACGCGTTGGTGGTCGGCCGCGACGGCCGGGCCCGAGATCCAGCGCTCGATGCAGCCGGTCTTGCCGCAGTAACAGGGAGGGCCGGGGAGTTCGTCGGGCTGCGGCCACGGTAGCGGGTTATGCCCCCACTCGCCGGCAATGAGATTGGGGCCCGTGAGGCCGCGTCCGCGCACGATGATGCCGCCGCCCACGCCGGTCCCCATGATGACCCCGAACACCACCTCGGCGCCGGCCGCCGCACCATCGCTCGCCTCAGAGCGCGCGAAACAGTTGGCATCATTGTCGAGGCGCACCTCACGATGAAGTCGCGCGGCGAGATCGGCGCCGAGCGGGCGGTCGATGAGCCAGACGGAGTTCGCGTTCTTCACGAGTCCGGTATCGGGCACCACCGCGCCGGGAATGCCAACCCCGACGGTCCCGCGCTGGCCCGTGGTGGCCTCGAGGTGGGCCACCATCGCGACGATGGCGGCGATCGTCAGGTCATAGCTGCGCGGCGTCGGCACGCGGTGGCGCGCCAGCTCCCGGCCCATGGCGTCGAGGGCAATGCCCTCGATCTTGGTGCCACCCAAGTCAATTCCGATCTGCATGGAGGCGACGGTAACGCGCGGTCAGCGCGTCGCGCGCGCGTCGACGAGCGCGCTGTACACCATCGTTTGGAATCGAACGACCACGTCGGTGCCGCTGGGGAGCTGGTTGATCATGAACACGATGACGAGTCCTTCAGCCGGATCGACCTTGTAGTTCGTGCCGTAGGCCCCAGCCCACCCGAAGGTGCCGACTGACGACGAGCCGGTGGCTCCGTACCGTTCGGTGGTCTCGAAGCCAAGGCCGAAGCCGGTGGTGGTACCGTGCAGCGTACCCACCTGATTCGTCGTCATCAGTGCGACGGTGTGCGGTGCGAGATATTGCCGGCTGTTCCAGCGGCCGCCGTGCGCGACCATCTGCAGGAAGCGCGCATAGTCGCGGGCGGTGGACACGAGCCCCGCCCCCCCCGCAAAGCTGACGCGCGGCCCGTCGACGTAGTGTCCCTGTCCACGGGGGCCGTCGGGGGCGCGACGGACCCGGCCGGAGTCGTTGGCATACACGGCAACCAGGCGCTCGCGCTGGGCGACCGGCAGGAAGAAGTGTGTGTCGCGCATGCCGAGTGGCTGTGTGATGCGCGTGCGAAGAAACGCGTCGAGCGGCATGCCTGAGGCGCGTTCGACGATGCATCCGAGAATGTCGGTATTGTAGCCGTACACCCACGCCTCACCGGGCTGCGCCACGAAGGGGAGGGTGCCGAGTCTGTCCATGGTGGCGCAGATGGGCTCGGACTTGTCGGCGGTATACCAACCGAAGCCGGCCGCGGGGCCGAGCCCCATCGGTGCGTAGCGCGCACGCACCGATGCGTCCATGCCGTACGAAATGCCGGCGGTGTGCGTGAGCAGGTCGCGGATCGTGATGGTGCGTCGGGCCGGTACGATCGACACCCCGGTGTCGGTCGGCATGGCGACCGTGGTGCGGGCGAACGACGGAAGGAAACGGCTCACCGGCGTGGCGAGCGTGAGCCGGCCTTCTTCGAGCAGCATGAGCACCGCCGCGCTGGTGAGCGCCTTGCTCTGCGAGGCAATGCGGAACACCGCGTCGGGCGTCATGCGTCGCTGCGCCTCACGATCACTCCAGCCAACGGCGCGTTCGTACACCACCTGATCGTCGCGTAACACCAGGGCCACGGCGCCGGCGATTTCCTCTCGCGTGACGGCGGCGTCGAGCATCGAGTCGATTCGCGCCAGCCGGTCCAGAGCGAAGCCGTGACGCCGCGTCGTGGCGGCGCGCGGTGCACTCTGCGTCTCCAGTGACGTGGTGGCCAGAAAAACCGTTGCGAGTGCGAGGGCGCACCGCAGCAAAGGACTCGACGCACGAGGCATGACTTGGCGTGTCGGAGGGACAGGCGATGCACGGAAACAATCCGCCGAAGCTTCCGGATTGGTGGGGATGGCGCGAAGCTACGCCATGCAACGGATCACGGCTACTCCACGTGTGCTGACGGCGGTCATCGCCTCGGCGCTGCTCGGCGCCCGTGCGACGGGCGAGGCCCC
>JBBARJ010000084.1:0-11494 GCA_040399825.1 Gemmatimonas sp. | reverse complement strand
GGAGCCACCACGGTCTGGAACAGGACGCCGCAGGCGAGCGGCGTGAGAAGGGCAGGAAAACGCATCGGAGAACGCATCGGAGAACGCATCGGAGTACGCCTGGCAGGGGTGGAAGAGGGACCACAAAAAGCTAGCACCCGGCGATACTCCCCGGAGCATGCTCGCCACCCGCTTCGGGCGCACGGCCTGAGCGACTGTTGGGACTGTCGCGCGGTCGGTCGGGGTACGGTGGGGAACTGATCACGCAGAGATAAAGAGAATAGGAGGTAGGGAGAACGGCGCTTTAGGGCAGTCCACGACTCTTTTGCTCTTTTTCTCTTTGCCTCTGTGTGATCAGTTCAGCGGGAGAAGCCGGGTCCGCGATACGTCGGCCAACTCGCATTACGTTCCTCCCATGGCGCCCAAGTACTCTTGCCCTCCCCGACTCACGCGGCTGATCGTACGATTCCACTGGTCGACGCTGCTCATGATCAGCCTCGGCATCTGGGCCCTCCCACGCCTCCTGCCGCACGTGGGCGCGCTCGTGAACGTCACCGCGCGCGACCGCAGCACACCCACGTTCGCCGTGCGCACGCTGGCCGACTCCACCATCACGTCGCAGTCCCTGCGCGGACGCGTGGTGCTCGTGAACGTGTGGGCCACCTGGTGCACACCCTGCCGTGTAGAAATGCCGCTCCTCGAGGCCACCTGGAACCGCCACCAGGCGGCCGGACTTGTGGTGCTCGGGGCGTCGGTCGACAAGGGCGACCCGCGCACGGTGCGGGACTTCATCAGCGAGCGCGGCATCAGCTATCCCATTGCCATCGTGGGCCCTGACGTGATCAGCGAGCTGGGCGGCGTGCGCGGCTATCCCACCTCCATCCTCATCGGACGCGATGGTCGCGTGCGCCATCGCGTGATGGGACCGATCGGCCCATTGTCGCTCGAGCCGGCAATTCGACGAGCACTAGCGGAGTCACTCACAACCCCAAACTTTGACTCAAAACTCTAGACTCACGTGAGTGGTAGGTTATGAGTGCAAGTTCCGGGTCCTGAGTTACCGATACCCCTGCGCCTGCAGCTCGAACAACTCGGCGTACCGCCCCTTCCGCGCCAGCAGCTCCTCGTGCGTGCCCATCGAATCCACCGCGCCCTGGTTGAGCACGAGAATGCGGTCGGCCATGCGCACACTCGAGAAGCGATGCGAAATCAGCATACTGGTGCGCCCTGCACTCAGCGCCTTGAAGCGCTGAAACACCTCGAACTCCGCCCGCGCATCGAGGGCGGCGGTGGGCTCGTCGAGCACCAGCAACTGCGCGTCGCGCATGTACGCGCGGGCGATCGCCAGCTTCTGCCACTCACCGCCTGACAAGTCCACGCCCGTAGAGAAGCGCTTGCCGATCGTCTGATTGTACCCGGCCGGCAGCCGCGCAATCATCTCCGCGGCCAAGCTCTGTTCGGCCGCCTGCACAATGCGCCGCGTATCGTCACGCTCGTCGATGCGCCCCACGGCGATGTTCTCACCCGCCGTAAGACTGTAGCGGACGAAGTCCTGAAAGATCACACCCACATTGGCGCGTAGCGCATCGAGGGCGTACTCACGCAGGTCGTGTCCGTCTAGCAGAATGCGCCCTTCGCTGGGCTCGTACAGCCGCGCGAGGAGCTTCACGATCGTGGTTTTCCCGGCGCCGTTTTCGCCCACCAACGCCAGCGTTTCACCGGCGTGCAGCGTGAATGACAAATGGCGCACCGCCCACCGCTCGGTACCGGGATACTGAAAGCCGACGTCCTGAAACTCGAAGCCGATAGCAATCGGTGTCGGCACATCGCGTGGATGCTTAGGCGAGTGAATGCGCGATGTAATCGTGAAAAACGAAAACAGATCGTCGAGGTACAGCGCCTGACTGGCCGTACTCGAGAATCCCACCAACACACTCGCCAGCAAGTCACCCAACCGACGAAACGACCCCGCGAGGAATGTCAAATCACCGATGGTGAACTGACCGGTGAGCGTGCGCCACGCGATGTACCCGTAGGCCGTGTAATAGCCGGCGGTGCCGATCGCCGTGAGCAGTCCCATGGTGCTTTCGCGCTTGATCGCGAGGGTGCGATTCGCCCGGTACGTATCGAGTGAGATCTCGCGGAATCGGTCGATCAAAAAGCGGTGCAATCCGAAGATCTTCACTTCCTTGGCGGTTTCCACGCTCGCACCCGTCTGCCGCAGGTACTCCAGCAATCGACGCTGCTGCGTGCGCGACCATTGCAGCGCGTACTCCAGTGCATTGAAGTGCGCTTCACCAACAAACGCCGGCACGAGCGCCACCAACAGCAACACAATCAGCCAGGGCGCATACACCACGAGCCCGGCCGCAAAGCTGATGATCGTGATCAACGTCTGCACTTGCCCGAACACCTGCCCCATCACACCGAGTCCCTGAAACGTCTGCGTACGCGCGCGTTCCAAGCGGTCCTGCACCTCGCTGTCCTCGAACTGTTCGAGATCGAGCGTGGCCGAGTGCTCCATCAGACGGATCGTGGTGCTGATCGAAAACTTGATCCCGAGAATGCGATCCACCAGCGATCCGCTGCGCGAGAGCAGATCCGCGCCGATCGCCAATGCGAACTCGAGCAAGATCAGCTGCATCGTGCGATCGAGCAGACCACTGGCCACCCAGGCACGCCACGTATCGGGATGCCCCGGCAGCGCCGCCGTGCGGATCACTTCGTCGATGATCAGCTTGCCCACGTACAGCGTGCTCACCGGCAGCATCGAGCGGATGAGCCGGATGCTGATGGTGGCGATCGTGAGCGGCGCGCTGGTGCCCCACACCAGCAGGAACAGCGGTCCGACGTGCCGGAGCGCGCCGAGCCGTTCGCGGAACGACTTGATTGGTGGCGGGGACTGCCTCGGTCGGGCCATACGGTGAATCTGGATACGCACCCACGCGCCGGCCATTGCGGCGAGTCGATAATTTCCGGTATGCGCTCTGTCACGTCGTCTCGCCTCCGCCTCAACCGCCGCACGGTACGGCTCGGTGCCTGTGCCGCGCTCGCCGCGCTGACCGCGCTTTCCGCCTGCAGCACGGGCCGCGGGGAGCGCACACGCAACGGCACACCGTCCATTGGCGCCCGCGGCCCGATACAACTCGACGGGCACTTCGACGATTGGACGGGAGTGCCCGTGTGGTCACAGGCCACCGCATCGTCCGGACTGCTTGAGGCCGCGTGGGCCACCGACGACGCGCACTGGTGGTACCTGTCATTCTCCGTACGCGACAGCGTGAGCCACTCGGGCATGCCGGGCACGCTGCATCTCCTCATGGACACCGACGACCGCACGCAAACGGGCGGCACGGTATTCGACGCCGCGGTTGGCCTGGCCGGCGTCGATGTGGCACTCGACCTGTCGCGTTCCGACAAGACGCAGGGCAATGGCGTCGGCGCCGGCGCCGCGTTGCGCACGGTCGGCCCGAGCGGACTCAGCGCGTACCGCAGTGCGTACGATCTCGATGTGGTTGCACTACCCTCGTGGAGCGCCACGCGCTTCGAACTCCGGATCGCCCGCGGCGGCACCCGCGATGGGTTCGCGCAACTGGGGCGCACCGTTCGTGCCCGGCTGGTCTTCGAATCCACCAGCGGGGCCATCACCGCGCTCCCCGCCGCGCGCTACACGTTCGCCACGCCACTCGACACGCGAGCCCGAACGCAGCTCGTGTCGGCCATTCCGTCCGCAGCCAACGGCGCCGTGCGCGTCGTACAGTGGAACGTCTCGGAAGGGTCATTCCGGTCACCCGCCAACCACGCCAAGCTGTTGGCGGCCGTAGCACCTGACGTGATCCTGTTGGACGAAGCGTATGCCGAAACGTCGGACTCCACCCTCGCCGACTTCTTCGCGCGCCCGGAGCTGGCGGCGCTAGGTCGCTGGCGCTTCGCGTACTCGCGCAGTGGCGGCCGACAGCGCGCGGTGGTCGCCACCCGTGATCGCGACATCCGGCAGGCCGCGTCGATGGTGCGCATGGAATATCCGGCGGGCGTGCTCGACAGTGTACGGGCGATGGTGCCAACGGCCGCCCAGCGGCTGTTCGATATCGAAGCGACGGCACAGCTGTCGAGTACCGGCGCGTGGATCACCATCGACGGCATCGAGACGTTGTTCGTGGCGCTCGACTTGCAGAGCGGTGGGTTCTTTCGCAATGCGCAGGATCAGCTGCGCGTGCTGCAGAGTCGTGCCATCCGCGCGGGGCTGCAGCGCGAACTCGCCCCCCGCGCCACGCGAGGTGCGCTGGTGATTGCCGGCGACTTCAACGCGATTGGATCGTACGAGTCCATTTATACGCTGCAACAAGGGCTCGACGTTGACGGCTCCGACTTGACGCTCAGTGATGCATCGCGATTGAGCGAGCGTTCGCTCGTCACCTGGACCGACCCCAAAGTCGGACAGTTTCTGCCCGGGCGTCTCGATCTCACGCTGTACTCCGACGCGGCGTTCGAACGCACCGGTGGCTTTACGTTCAGCAGCGCTGATCTCGCGCCTGCCTTCGCGGCGTCGCTCGGCGTGACGCCGGAGACCTCGGAACGTGCGGCGGATCACCTCATTGTCGTGACTGACCTACGCCGCAAGCGATAGCGATCCCGACCGCGATCGCCGGCGAGTCCGGCGCGACCCGTTAGCTTTCGCCACGCTCGGGACGCGCTCGGGCAGAACCACGATGATCGGACGAGGCAGGTATGTCGCGGGCGTTTCTGAGAGATGATGCGGAAGGCGAAATGCCCCGCCGCAATTACCACCTGCCGGAGCGCAGCGACGCGGGCTACGATCGGGCCTGCGCGCGGGCACTGCTCGAAGCGGCACGCGTGAACGAAACGCAGCTCGCGGAACGGGCGACCGGCTACTACTGGGGCGAGTCGCTGCTCAAGCCGTTCGTGGAAGAGCTGCGCGTGGAGGCCGAGCAGCAGGGTGACGACCGGCTCGAACAGTTGGCCCGGCGTTTTCTGGCGTAAACGAAAAGCCGCACCGCGAATTTGGGTGGTTTCACGAGCCGTACCGCTCCAGCCAGGCCATCGTTTCAGCCATCGCCTCGGCCCACTGAGCAGCGTTCGTGAGATGCCCGGAGCCGCGGAGCTCGTAATGACGATGCGCGGTCGGTGGTCCCGGCATCGCGCCGAGGGCGTCGTGCAGCCGGTACGTCGCTTCCGGCGGAACACTCACATCGTGTTCCGCCGTGATGCTGAGCAGCGACACGTTGCGAAACGCGGAGACGGACCAATGCGCGCTGGTGGCGCCGGGCCACTCCGGCGAGCCGAGCAGTGCCACCACCGCACGCAGCGGCACGCCGGCGGTCACGGCGCGATAGGCGAGGAACGCGCCCATCGAGATCCCCACCAGTGAAATCCGGTCACGATCAACGCCACACTCAGCCACCAGCGCCTCAATCAGCACCGGCAGCTCGCGTACTGTTGACTCGATCACATCGAGCATCACCGGCAGCGCGCCGTGTTCGGAGCGCTGCAGTCGCTCCGCCAACTGTGCGGTCGATCGGGCGCCATGATCGACCGCATCGACGCCGACAGCCACGAAGCCACGTGCCGCACAGCGCTCCAGCTCGGTCGCGTGGGCCAATGCATCCGCACGAAAACCGTGCATCCACAGCACCGCGGCACGCGGTGGCGGCTCGTACCACGACGCCATCGGCGTCGCGATCAGCACCGGCACACCGGCGATCATGCCGCCACGCACCGTCACGGCGCGAGTGGCACGAGGTTCGAGGTGACGTAGGTGAGGTAGGCGATCCCTTCGCGCGCCTGCGTGAACAGCTGATCGACCGTCCGGAAGAGGCGCGCCTCCTCGGGGCCGGTCGGGTCACTGCACCCACTCACCAGCGACACGAGCCCGAGGAGCACGCCTGCCAGCCGCCTTAGGCCTTCGCGGCCTTGGCCGCGTCTAGCTGCGCTTGCATGCGTTTGCGGAACCGATCGGCGATCATGCGTCCCATCTCCGTTTCCTTCGCCACCCACTCCGCGTTGCGGAAGGCAATCGGGTTCACCGCGGCGCGATACTCCGCAAGCCACGGCTCGACGCGCGAGTAGACCAGCAAGCCTTCGCCGTTGCTCTCGAGCATGAACTCGGCATGCATCACGCCGTGACGCGCCATCGCGTACGTCATCTCCCAGTACGACGTGCACTGACGAAACGCCGCGTTCAGCGGATGGTCGCCCTTCGTCACCGCGATCACGTCCTCAAGGCTCGTCGGCAAGAACTTGCTGATGACCAACGTTCGCGATGCGCGCATGAGATCTTCGCGACGGAGCTCGTACAGTTTGAGGACGAGTTCCGCGTCATGATGGTCGGGATATTCCTTAAGGGGCACAGTCTGCTCGGCAAACGGGGAAGATCGGCCAGCGCGCGCGGGCGGCGCGTGGCCCGTCACTCAGTATTGTCCGCCGTCAGAGGCTTGGCAAGCGAACCGCCGGCAGCACATGCGGCTCCCACTGCTGCAACGTGACCCGCAAGCGCCACGCCGCGTTGTCGGCGGCGGGAGACTCCGGATCGAGCGTCGCCTGCGTGACGACAAAACCCGGCAGCGACGCCACCGTGCCGCCGGGCAGTCGTTTGTGCCACGAGCCGTCGTGCAACGGGACATCATCGGTAAATCGACCATCCGAGGCGCGACCATACACCCGCATCGGATCGAGTCGCAGGCTGGCCCCGTTGGCGCGACGATCCACGGTGATGGCCGACAGCCACGAGCGTCCGGCGTACTCCATGACGACGCCCAGCTGCACCTGCCTCGTGGTCTCGCGCGACGCCATGAGGCGCGCCACGAAGTTTGTCGGCACCTGACGACGCTGGGACGCGAGCACGACCGGCAGCGTGCATTGCACGGTGCCATCATCACCCGTCACCATGTCATCCCCGGCCGCCGGCGATTGCCAATCGGCGGCGATACCAAGGATCACGCGAAGTGGCACGCCGGCAGCAAGCGACTTGTCGGGATGGAGCACGGTGATCTGCACATCAAGGCTCACCGGCCGTGTAATCGGAATCTGGTTCACCCTCAAAGCTACTCGACCGCTGCCCGTTGCAGGTTATAAATTGCGTTGCCGTACAGACTTTCCCTCACCGCCCCGCTCCATGATCCGAATCGCCACGCGGGTGCTGTCGATAGCCGCGGTGCTCGGGGTGACGTGGGCCTGTGCCGAACCGCCGGCATCCCCGACATCGGCCGCACCGACGAGCACCGAGCCCCTGCGCTGGGGCGGGGACGCCGAGGGGGGCGCTCCGTTCGTGGAAGCCGACGCGGCCGCCCCCACTCGAGTGCGCGGCTTCGACGTCGAGATCGCGACGATGATCGCGCAGGGCCTCGGTCGCGAACCACAATTCGTGCAGGTCGCCTGGGCATCCATCGAGCAGTCGTTGGCCCGCGGCGACTTCACGATAGGCATGTCCGGCCTCGAGGATCGGCCGGCGCTGCACGAGCGCTTCGCCGTGTCGCTGCCGTACTACGAGTTCCGAGAAGTGCTGGCCGTACGCGCGACGGACAGCGCGCGCATCCACACGATGGCCGACCTCCGTGGTCGTCGCGTGGGCACGCTGGGCGCCACGATGGCCTGGGAGATGGTGCTCGCCGCCAAAAGCACGCATGGCGTGGTGCCGGTGTCGTACGACGATGACGTGCATCCGTACAGCGATCTCGCCGGCGGACGCGTGGACGCGGTGTTGCTCGACCATGTGCTGGCCGAACGCTCGCTGCGCCGCATCGGTGGCTTCGTGATTCAACCGGAGGCCGTCGCCCGCGGCCACTACGTTGCCGTGCTGGCCGCCCGCGACAGCGCGCTGCGCGACACGGTGAACGCCACGCTGCGCGCACGCATGCGCGACGGGTCCCTCGAGCGCGTCTTCCGCTCGTGGAACGTGTGGGATGCCGAGCAAGCGGCGTTTCAGCAGCAGGTCCTGCGTGACTCCGTAGCGAGCAACGAGACCCGCACCGCGCGGCGTGACACCGTCGCTTTGATCGCGACCTATCTCCCCGCGTTGTTGCGTGCCGCCGTGATCACGCTGCTGTTGTCGGTGCTGGCGATGGCGCTCGCCGTCACAATCGGCATCGGCCTCGCCGCCGGACGCGTGTACGGCGCGCGGCCGCTGCGCATCCTCATCACCGCGTACGTCGAGATCATCCGCGGCACGCCGGTGCTGCTGCAGCTGTTCGTGCTGTACTACGGCTTGTCGGACGTGGTGCGACTCCCGGCCTTTGCCGCCGCCGTGATCGGCCTCGGTCTCAACTACGCGGCCTACGAGTCCGAGATCTATCGGGCGGCACTCGAAGCCATTCCCACGCTGCAGCTCGAAGCCGCGCGTACCCTCGGCCTCTCCGAGGTACAGATCCTGCGGCTCGTGCGCGGACCGCAAGCCCTGCGACTCGCGCTGGCGCCCATGACGAACGACTTCGTGGCGCTCCTCAAGGATTCCTCGCTCGTGTCGGTCATTACGGTGGTGGAGCTCACCAAGCAGACCGCGATCTACGCCACGAACGCCGGCAGCTGGGCCATTCCGGGTGCGCTCTGCGCCCTCGTGTATCTCGCGATGTCACTGCCGCTCTCGCGGATGGCGCGTCGCCTTGAGCAGCGCTGGAGGATCGCATGAGTCGCGAGAGCGCGTTGCCCGAGAGCGCGTTGCCCGAGAGCGCGTTGCGCGAGGTCGCGTTGCGCGAGGTCGCGTTGCGGGTGCGTGCGCTGCACGCGGGTCACGGCGAACGGGCCATCCTGCGTGGACTCGACCTCGAGGTTGCCGAAGGCGAAGTGTGCGCCGTGATGGGCGTGTCGGGGGCCGGGAAGACCACGGTGCTGCGGGTCGTCGCGGCGTTGCAGCCGTTCTCATCAGGTACCGTCGAGATCAGCGGCGTGGCGCTGCAGCCCGGCGCCGTGCCTCCCGAGTCGCAGCTCCGCGCGCTGCGGCGGCGCGTCGGTGTCGTCTTCCAGAGCCACGCGCTGTTCGAGCATCTCACTGCGCTCGAAAACATCATGCTGGCGCCGGTGCACGCCCTCGGGCAATCACGCGTCGAGGCGGCGGCGACCGCCACGCGCCTGCTTGAGGCCCTCGGCGTATCGGCCCGCGCCAACGCGTATCCGCGGCAACTCTCCGGCGGCGAAGCGCAACGCGTGGCGATCGCGCGCGCGCTCGCCCCCGACCCGCAGCTGCTGCTGATGGACGAGCCCACATCGGCGCTCGATCCGGCGCGCCGGAGCGCCCTCGGCGAATCCGTGCGTGTCCTCGCCGCTCAAGGACGCGGGCTGTTGATCGTGACCCACGATGCCGAATTCGCACGAAGTTACGCTGACCGCGTAGTCGTGCTGTCGCATGGCACGGTCGTCGAGCAGGGGCCGGCCAGCCAGGTGCTCACGCAGCCAACGCATGATGCCACACGCGAGCTGCTGAGCTAACGCACGCCCGCCGTCGCCGGAGCATGCGGCATGTCCGACGCCGACCCTTCCGCTTCCCGACGGGTCACGCGAACGTTCTATCGTCACTCCAACGTTCAGCCAACGATCCCGTGCGGTCTTTTTGCCTCCTGCTCCTCGGCGTGTTCCTGATGCCTGCCCTTGTCGCACGGGCACAGGCGCCAGCAGCGCGCGCTGAGGTGCGACTCGCGGGAGTGCGGCTCGCGGGAGTGCGACTCGCCGACGTGCGTGGCACGGTCTACGACAGCATCGCCGGTCGACCACTCGTCGGTGCGCTGGTCCAGCTCGTCTCGGCCGACACGGGGGCCACGTACGGACGCACGGTCGTGTCGGACTCACTCGGTGCGTTCCGCTTCGTTGATGCGCCGAGCGGCCGCTTCACGCTGGGCTTCTATCACGCGGTGCTCGATACGCTCGGCCTCGAGCCGCTGCTGCGCGCGATCACCGTGGCCGACGGCGGATCTGTTCGCGCCGATCTGGCCACCCCGTCTGCCGTCCGATTGCGTACGGCGATTTGCGGGGCTCCCACGCCGCAGAATTCCGGTGCCGTGGTCATGGGCTTCGTGCGCAATGCCACGAACCGCGCGCCGGCGTCGGGCGTGACCGTGATCGCCGAGTGGCTCGAGCTGTCGTTCGGCTCCGGCGGCATGACGCGACGCATGCCCCGACGATTAGCCACCACGCGCGAAACCGGCTGGTTCGCGATCTGCCATGTCCCGAGTCCTGGATCGATGACGCTCATGGCGACGCGCGGCGCGGACAGCACGGCGACCATTCAGGTGGACGTCTCGAGCAGTGGCCTGCTGCGCCGAGAACTGTATCTCGGTACCGCCCGCGTGGTGGCCGCTGCCCCGCCACCGCGCGACAGCACCGAGAAGGACTCGACCGCCCTTCAGGTGCGACGTCTGCATGTGGGCGATGGTCGCCTCAGTGGCAGCGTGCGGGCCACCAACGACGGCCGTCCACTGAGCGGCGCGCAGATCAGCATTCTCGACGGTCCGCAGACCCGCAGCAACGCTCGCGGTGAGTGGACATTCACCGAGGCGCCGCCGGGCACGCGCCTGCTGGAGGTACGGGCAGTCGGCTACTATCCCGAGCGGCGCGCCGTGGACATCGTCGATAGCGTCGCCCCGCTGCGCATCGCCCTCGCGACCTTCAAGTCGGTGCTCGACACCATGAAGATCAGCGCGACCCGCACGGTCGACATGAATCTGTTAGGCTTTCAGGAGCGCCGCCGTTCGAGTGTTGGCCGATTCCTCACCCCCCGCGACATCGCCGTGCGGCAACCGTTCGTGACGTCGGAAATCTTCCGCTCCGTACCCGGGCTGTTCCTCGACCGCACCATGGACGCCGAAGAAAAGGTCATGATGCGTGGCGTGTTCGAGGATCGCTGCGAGCCGGCGATTTACATTAACGGCCAGTGGATGAACGGACTCACGTCAGGCGATCTGGACGGTTTCATCCGTCCGAACGACATCGCCGGCATCGAGGTGTACATGGCGGGTCAGGTCCCGACGCAATTCCAGCCCGGACTTGGCGGCTGCGGCAGTCTGGTGTTCTGGACGAAGTAATCGCGACGCGGACTCTCACGCCCTATCAATGGATATCCGGTGAAGGCTGAACCGAACACCAGCACGCGCGCCACCAGCATGCACGCGACCGACCCTCGACCGCATGTGGTCATCATCGGTGGTGGGTTCGCCGGTCTCACCGCCGCGCGCACGCTGGCCAAGGCCGATGTGCGGATCACGCTCATCGACCGCACGAATCACCATCTGTTCCAGCCCCTGTTGTATCAGGTGGCCACGGCGGTGCTCAACCCCGCCGACATCACCGTGCCGATTCGCTGGATGCTGCGCGAGCAGGCCAACGCGACGGTGATCATGGCGGAGGTGCACAGCATCGATGTGCCACAGCACACGCTCACGCTCGACGGCGGCAGCAGCACCGTTGCGTGGGACTATCTCCTGGTGGCCAGCGGCGCGCGGCACGCCTACTTCGGGCATCCCGAGTGGGAGGCCAACGCTCCCGGTCTCAAGAGCATCGAGGACGCGCTCGA
>JBBARJ010000083.1:1836-11513 GCA_040399825.1 Gemmatimonas sp. | reverse complement strand
TGGCGCGCCCAGATGCGACGCGCGGCGCGCAGCTTCGCGATCTCCTCGAAGAAATCGTTGTGAATGTCCCAGAAGAACGACAAACGCGGCGCGAATTCATCGACATCGAGTCCACGCGCCACGCCGCGCTCGACGTACGTGAAACCGTCGGCGAGCGTGAAGGCGAGTTCCTGCGCGGCGGTGGCACCCGCCTCACGGATGTGGTATCCGGAGATCGAAATCGTATTCCAGTTCGGCGTGTGCTTCGCGCACCACTCGAACCCGTCGACGATCAAACGCAGCGCCGGCTCGATCGGGAAGCACCAGGCATGCTGCGCCATGTACTCCTTCAGGATGTCGTTCTGCACGGTACCCTGCAGCTTCTCGGCACTGACGCCCTGCTTCTCGGCGGCTGCGATATAGAAGCACAGCAGAATGATGGCCGGGCCGTTGATGGTCATCGACGTCGACACCTTGTCGAGCGGGATACCTTCGAACAGCATCTCCATATCGGCCAACGACGAGATCGACACCCCGCACTTGCCGACTTCGCCTTCCGAGCGCGAGTGGTCCGCGTCGTAGCCCATCAGCGTGGGGAAATCGAACGCCACCGACAGGCCGGTTTGTCCCTGCGACAGCAGGAACTTGTAGCGCTGATTGGTCTCACGCGCCGTGCCGAAGCCGGCGAACTGGCGCATCGTCCAGAGCTTGCCGCGATAGCCCGTGGGGTGAATGCCACGTGTGAACGGCCACTGTCCGGGCAACTCGAACGCGGAACCGGCGGTGTCCTCGAGGTCGAGCGCCGTGTACAGCGGCGGCACTTCGTTCGCGGAATTGGTGAACGCGATGTCTCGCTTGCGGCCCGTGTCGTACTGCTGCCGCCACTGACCGACTTCACGGCGCAATCCGTCGAGCTCTTCTTGCTGCCGGCGGACTACGTCCTCGAGTTCCTGCATGGTCGTCATGCGCTCATCCATCCTGAAGCGGCGCGTACTCGGCGCCGGTGAGAAGTGCTGCACTGCGAGCTCGGAGGGCATCGGCCACCGCGAAGGGGACCTGTGTGCCAGCCTCGAGCGCATCGAGTCGTTCTTCCACCCAAGCACGGGTGTCCTGATCCTGCCACAAGCGCCGACGGAGCTGCTGTTCCACCACCTCCATCACCCGTTCACGGAGGCGAGCCCGTCGACGGGACCGAAGCTCACCGCTGCTCTCAAGATAGCGTACGTGTCGGTCGAGAGCGTCGACGACCTCGTCGACCCCTTCGTTCTGGGCGGCGATGACGCGTAGGACCGGTGGGGTCCACTGCTCGGGCTGTTCCGCTTGGGCCGCGGCACGAGCGGCGCGCGCCGGATTCATCGCGTCCCGAAGGGCGTCACGATCCGGCAGGTTCCGAAGATCTACGCCATGGTGGGCCGGAACGTTCTGCATCGTCGCACCGGCTCGCAGGCCGAGCATGAGTTCGATATCGTTGCGCAGGCGATCGGCGCCGGGACGATCCGCCTTATTGACGGCGAACACGTCGGCAATCTCCATGACGCCGGCCTTGAGCGTCTGGATGGAGTCGCCCGACTCCGGTACAAGGACCACCAGCGTGGTGTCGGCGGCCCTGGAAATATCCAGTTCGCTCTGTCCTACCCCCACCGTCTCGAGCAGGATCACGTCCATGCCAAACCCATCGAGCACATCGCACACTTCGCGCGTGGCCGTGGCCAATCCGCCCAGCGATCCGCGCGTCGCCATGGAGCGGATGAACACACCAGGGTCGAGAGCGACTTCCTCCATCCGGATCCGATCCCCCAGCAGCGCACCACCCGTAAACGGCGACGTGGGATCGACCGCCACAATGCCCACCCGCAACCCCGCGTTCCGGTAGCGCCGGGCCAAGCGCGTGGTCAGCGTACTCTTGCCCGCGCCCGGCGGGCCGGTGATGCCGATGCGACGGGCGCGACCGAGCGTGGGATGCACGGTGGAGAGAATCTGTTCGAAGCCAGGACGGTGATTCTCCACAATGCTGACGGCGCGCGCGAGTGCGGCCGGCTTACCAGCACGAAACTGCTCCAAGAGTCGAACCATCGCTTCCGTCATCGTCACTCGTCGTCGTGTTCATCGCGGATGTCGCCCACCAACTCCTCGAGCAGGTCTTCGAGCGTCACGAGCCCGACGACCGTTGCGTCATCCTGAACAATCGCCAACTGTCGCCGCGCGCGCAGCAGTTCGAACAGCAATTCTTTGGCGGACTTCGTGGAGGTGGTTACCGTGACCGGACGAATCGGCGGTAACGTTTCACCGCTTCTCACGAACACGTCGAACACATGTACCATCCCGATGATCTGATCGGGCGTGTCGCGATAAATCGGCACGCGGCTGTAGCCGGCTTGTGCCACCTGCAACGCCAACTCCTCCGCCGGTAAGCCGTCCGGCAACGCGAAGATCTTGGCGCGCGGGGACATCACGTCGTGGACGACCTTGTCGCCGAACTGCACCACGCCGGAGATGATCGCCATCTCCTCGGTCGTACTGATGTCGTTGAACGCGCCGTCTCGCAGCAATTCCTCCAGCCCTTCACGTCCATCGTCAGCGGTCGCCGATGCGGGGGCCGACGACATGACGCGCCGGACGAGATCGGCCACGACATGAAACGGCGTCAGGAACAGATCGACGAGACGCAACAGTGGGACAAGTACCGGCACGAGCTGCGGCGCCCAGCGTCGACCGACCGCGCGCGGCAGCAACTGCCCCACGAGCACCAGCGACGTGAGATACAGCAACACGTCGCCCAGAAACTCCCAGGCCCGAAGTCCGTCGGCCATGGCGATCATGGCACCGGTCGCAAACACGGTCAGCATGCTGGCCGTGGCCGCCGCGTGCAGGAGACGGGCCGGGCGCTCGAGGTAGCGCGCCATCGCCCCCGTCCCACCGTGACGCCGCTCGATCCAATGGCGCAGCCACAGGCGACTCACGGCCCGAACAGCCGTGGCGGACAAGGTAAGCGTGGCCACGATCGCCACCGACAGCATCGTGAGCAGCAGGGGCATCAGCTCTCTCCCCCCGGCGTATCGAGCAGGCGCACGCGCTCGAGGTACACCCGTTCGATCTTGCGGCGCACCACACGCTCGACGATCACCTTGAAGGGGCCAACCGCGAGGGTCTCACCCGCTCGGGGCACGCGCCCAAGCAGTTCGAGCACCAGCCCGCCCACGGTCGAGACGTCGTCGCGTCGGAAGTCGTGCGACAACGCCTCCGACAAATCGTCAAGGGTGAGGCGCCCCGAGACCCAGAAACGCACGCCTTCTTCAATCTCGACCTGCCGTTCCTCCTGGTCATACTCATCGCGGATTTCGCCTACCAACTCCTCAAGTACGTCCTCGATTGTCACTAAGCCCGCGGTCCCGCCGTACTCGTCCGCCACCACCGCGATGTGTCGACCGGCCACGCGGAACTCGCGCAGGAGATCGGCGATGCGCTTGGATGGCGGAATGAATACCGGAGGACGCAGCAGGGTCTGCCAGCCCCCCTCCGGCTCATGGTCCGCCAACACCGACGGCAACAGATCCTTCACGTAGAGGATGCCGACGATCTCGTCGACCGTATCCTCGAAGACAGGCACCCTCGAATGCTGTGCGCTCCGCACGCGGTCGAGCATCTCCGACCACGGCGTTTCTTGCTCGATGCCCACGATGTCGACGCGCGGCACCATGACTTCCTCTACGGTGGTCTCACCGAACTCGAAGACCCCGAGCAGCAAGTCGCGCTCGTCACGAGACACGTCGGCTTCACTGGTGATTACTTCACGGAACTGGGCCGCGGCCTCCTCGCGGCGCTCGATGGTCGCGTCGGCGTCGGACACCACTTCGGCGAACACGGCCTCGACCCAATTGCCCAAGCGTACCACGGGGGCGAAGAGTCGCTCCGCTCCGCCGGAAAACCAGGCCAGGCGATCGGCCGCATCTTCGCCGAGCGCATCGCCGACTACCCGCGCCGTGGTCTCGGCGGCGAGCACGACCACCAGCCCAAGCCCAAACAGCAACGTCACGGTGGAGAGCGACGCACGGCCGGACAGGCCTAAGCCGACGGCAATACCTGATCCTGCCGCGAGATGTCCAAGCACGCGCGCAAAGGCCAGGGCGCGGTGGGTCCGTTCACGCGAGGGGACAGGTCGAGGCACCACCGGGGCCGGGGGCGCGAGCGTGGAACGCTCGACGGGAATCGACGGCAGTGGCGGCTCGGAGAGCAGCGCACCATCGGCGACGGCGGCGAGTGCGGCAACCACGGCTCCGCCGGTCGCCAGCCCCCACGCGACTACACTCATGCGGTACGGGTCGGCGTGATCCAGAAGCGATGCAGCAATTGCTCCTGGCGTCGCCACATCGGCGACGTCATCCGTTCCTCGCCCTCGGGATGTTCCCATCCGCAGGCGTGCAGCACGCCATGCACCACGAGGCGCGCAATCTCTTCGCGTACACCGACCCCGAAGTCCCTCGCCTGCAAGCGCGCGACATCCGGGCAAATGTAGATGTCGGCGATGACGGTCCCCGCGGGATCAGCGCCCAACGCAAACGTGATGACGTCGGTGGGACCGCGATGACCGAGATGCTGCCGATTGAGCGCGGCGCTGGCGCGCGACGCGACAAACGTCACGCTGATCATGGCGCGCGGAACCTTGAGCGCGCGGAGGACATTACGCGCGAGCGCGACCAGACGATCGGCGGCCACCGGCACGCGAACGCCATCGGCCTGGACCGACACGGCACGGGGATCCTCACGCATAGTGCTCACGCGCCGGCCGCGTCAGCATTGTACGCGCGGATGATGTCGCGCACTAACCGATGACGCACGACGTCGGCATCGGTGAAATAGTGAAACGCGATCCCTTCGATGCCGTAGAGAATCCGTTCGATCTGCATGAGCCCGGAGTCTTCGCGACGTGGCAGGTCGACTTGCGTCTTGTCGCCGGTGATTACGATCTTCGAGTTCACCCCGAGGCGAGTCAAAAACATCTTCATCTGCAGCCCCGTCGCATTCTGCGCTTCGTCGAGAATGACGAACGAATCGCTGAGCGTGCGTCCGCGCATGAAGGCCAGCGGCGCCACTTCGATGGTGCGCGTCTCGATGAGTTTCTGAAGGCGTTCGACCGGAATGAGGTCATCGAGGGCATCATACAGCGGGCGTAGATACGGATCGATCTTGGCCTGCATATCGCCTGGCAGGAAGCCGAGGTTCTCGCCCGCTTCGACGGCCGGACGCGCCAGCACGATGCGCCGCACGCGCTTGCGGAGTAGCGCATCGACCGCCGCGGCGACCGCGAGATAGGTCTTCCCGGTACCGGCCGGTCCGACGCCCACGACGATATCGTGCTCGCCAATCTGCTTGAGATACTCGGCCTGCCCAGGCGTCTTGGGTTGCACTCCGCGCCGCGCTCCCGGCAGCACCAATGCGCCGTTAGTTGCGGCGGGCGCGTCGGCTGGTCGTTCGGTGAGCGACAGGCGCAGCACGTCATCGGCACCCAGTGACTTGCCGCCGCGTACGAGCATGACCATCGCCGTGGCGATCGATTCGGCGCGGGCGACGTTATCGGTGTCTCCCGTGATCGTCAGGCTGTCGCCACGAAGGGCGACACGCGTACCTGTCGCACGGCCCAGTTCCACGAGGTTGCCGTCGCTGACGCCCGCGAGCATCTGCATGTCCGCGCCTTCAACCGAAACGCGTGTCGTCGCGGTCTCGGGCGCGCGATCGTTCCCGTTCACGCGTCGGTCCCCGTGACGGTGATGTGCAACTCGGCGAGGTCTTCCGGAGGCACCGCGACCGGCGCGCCCTCAAAGAGCGACCGTGCCGCCGTGGTTTTCGGGAAGGCAATCACATCGCGCAGCGACGGTGCCCCCGACAGCAGCATCGCGATCCGATCGAAGCCGAAGGCGATACCGCCATGCGGTGGCGCACCGGCCCGGAGGCCTTCGAGGAGGAAGCCGAAGCGCCGTTCCTGATCGGCGACATCCCCGATGCCGAGGAGCGAAAACATGCGCGACTGCATGGCGGGATCGCTGATTCTGATGCTGCCGCCGCCGAGTTCCGTGCCGTTGAGGACGACGTCGTAGGCCAGCGCACGCCAACGCGCCGGCTGGTCGTGAAACGCCTGCATGTCTTCGGGATGCGGCGCGGTAAAGGGATGGTGCACGGCCGCGAGCGCGCCGGTGGTCGGATCTTCCTCGAACATCGGGAAGTCCATGACCACGATGAACCGCTGCATCGTGTCATCGACCAGATCGAGTCGACGGGCGCACTCCTGCCGCACGCGATCGAGGGCGGGGCTCGACACGCGATCCGGCGCCGCGACGAACAGGGCGAGATCACCGTCGGCGAGGGCCAAGGCCGCGCGTGCGTCGTCGGTGAGGAACTTGGCCAACGGGCCATCGTAGGCACCGTCGGCATGCCGCAGACGCAGCAGGCCACCCGCGCCCGCACTCTTCGCGAGCGCTTCCAACTCGTCGACCTGCTTGCGGCTCCACGCGGCGCCACCGGGCACGACCAGACCGCGCACCCGCGCGCCATTCGCGATCGCGGTGGTGGTGACCGCGAAGTCGAGACCAGCGAACACGGCGGTGTAGTCGGCGAGGCGCAGGTCGTATCGCAGGTCAGGGCGATCGCAGCCATAGAATTCCATGGCATCGCGATAGCTCATACGATCGAAATGCGCCGGAATGCTGTGCCCGGCTTCGGTCCACAGCGCTCCGATCAGCGACTCGGCAAGGGCCAGAATGTCCTCGCGCTCAATGAACGACGCCTCGATGTCGATCTGCGTGAACTCCGGCTGACGGTCGGCACGGAGATCTTCGTCGCGGAAGCAGCGGGCGATCTGGAAGTAGCGATCAAAGCCACAGCACATGAACAGCTGCTTGTAGATCTGCGGCGACTGGGGCAGCGCATAGAACTCGCCCGGATGCACGCGGCTCGGCACGAGGTAATCGCGCGCGCCCTCCGGGGTCGGCTTCGTAAGAATGGGCGTCTCGAGCTCGAGATACCCCCGATCGCTGAGAAACCGGCGTGACACCTGCAGCAACCGATGGCGCAGCACCAAGTTCTCCTGCAACTCCGGCCGGCGCAGGTCGAGGTAGCGATGACGCAAGCGGAGCTCTTCGGCCGCCATTTTTTCGCCACGTCCGCGCGCCACCGGCAGTGCCGGCGTGACGGCCGGACCGACAATGCGCAGCGACGTGACGCGCACTTCGATCGTACCGGTGAGCATGTCCGGATTCTGTCGATCCGCCTCACGAGCGACGACTTCCCCTTCGCACAACACGACCGACTCGACACCCACGGCGGCCGCGATCCGCAGCGTTTCGGGATCGCTCCACGCCGGCCCGAAGGCCAATTGCACCAGGCCCGTCCGATCGCGCAGATCGATGAAGACGAGGCCGCCCAGATCGCGACTCCGATGCACCCAGCCGCCAAGGCGGACGGTGCGACCGACGTCGTGTGAGCGCAGGAGGCCACAGGTGTCGGTACGGAGGGATGTGGCGAGCACGGACTGTTCTGGCAAAGACGACATTACGCGCGACGCTCCGAACGGGACGAATCAGGGACCTGCACGAGCCGATGACTGGCCGCAAACGGTGAAAGTTAAACGATTTACGTCGGACTCGGTAGCGATTCCCCGCACCGATTCGCTTGACCCGCCAAGGCGAAGGCCGTTAGTGTGCCCTATGTGCCGTACGCTCCTCTGCGGGGTGGTCGCGTTTTGCTGGGCCGGCGGGCTCGCCGCGCAGCCAGTCCCCGCGCGCGATCTTTGGGAATTTCCGCTTGGCGCCGTTCTCGAGCCTGCCGCCTTGGCGGCGGAGCCTGGTGCGGGCCTGTGGAATCCGGCCGCGTCTGCACTCCGGCCGGGTGAACGCATCCGCCTCGGCGTGGCATCGTTGTCCACCGGCGCACAGCAAGGCGTCGATGGGCAACTGCTCTCCGCGTCCTTCCGGCGCGCGTCCGGGACGACCCTCGGGCTGTCGGTCGCCCGGACCTCGGTCGCTGGCTTGGTGCGCACCGACAGCGATCCACAGAGCGTGGGTGAGCTCAGCTACGCCAGCACCCTGGTCAGTGCCAACGCCGCGAAGACGCTCGTGCCACATGTCACGGCCGGCTTGGCGGTTCGATGGCGCGAAGGACGGGCGGATCAGGTCGTAAACACGGCTATCGCGGCCGATCTCGGGGTGGTCGTGCACGACCTGCCGTGGCAGAACGCGCGCGTCGCCGTGTCCAGCTTCCTGTGGCGGCCGGGTCGCGAGATCGATGATCGACCAGCGTTCGTGGCCGCGGTAGACGCCCGTGTGGTCGGTGATTCTGCGGCGCGCGAGCTTCGGCTGGGCCTGAGCCAGAATAACGTCAATCGCGGCGCCACCGAGCGCGGAGCCTTCCTGTCGGGTCGCCTGGATCGGTTGGAGGCCCGCGCGGCGATCGTGCGCGGATCAGCCGGCGGCGGCGCCGTGACGCGTATCCGCTCGGGGCTGGCCGTGTACTATGCGCGGTACGTGGTCGGCGTGGCTCGCGAGGAAGGCATCGCAGGGCTCGGACCCGTTTATCAGTTCACGCTCAGTTCGATCCTCAGGGAATGATGCCAGAAACACGTGTGACCGAAAACCTCCTCGACCTGGCGCCCGACGCCGCCATGACACGACTCCAGTCGTGGCTGCGCGAGCGCGGCGAACCGTCGTATCGGGCCGCGCAGATTTTTGCGCGCCTGTGGCAACGTCCGGTCCGGTCGTTCGACGAGATCACGGAACTGCCGAAAGCGCTCCGCGAGGCGCTCGCACAATCCTTCGTGCTCCCCCAATTGGAACTCGCCGCACGACAGACCTCGACCGACGGCACCGAGAAGTTTCTGTTCCGCATGGCCGACGGTCAGCTCATCGAGACGGTGTCCATCCCCGACGGCGACCGGATCACCTTCTGCATTTCGTCGCAGGCGGGATGCGCGCTCCAGTGCGCGTTTTGCGCGACCGGCGCGATGGGATTCCAGCGCAACTTGCAACCGTCGGAAATCGCCGGGCAGGTGCGGGAACTTCGCCTGCTCTCGCCGCCGATCATTCCCACGAACATCGTGTTCATGGGCATGGGCGAACCGATGATGAATTGGAAGGCGGTCGATCCCACGCTCTCACTGCTCAACGACCCCCGCGCTCTGGGGATCGGCGCGCGCCACATCACCATTTCAACCGTCGGCATACTGCCGGGGATCGTGGCGCTCTCCGAGCGTCCCGAGCAGTTTCGCTTGGCGATCTCGATCCATGCGCCCAGCGATGAGCTGCGCCAATCCCTCATGCCGGTCAACACGAAGTATCCGCTGGCCGACGTGATCGCTGCGGCCGCGACGTTCGATCGCCGCGTCACGTTCGAATACGTGATGCTGGGCGGCGTCAATGATCAGCCGTCACACGCCGCGATGCTCGCGCAGCTGGCTCGCGAGTGCCGCGCCTTCGTCAATTTGATTCCGCTCCATCCCGGCGGCACCATGGGCTTCGTCCCATCACCGGCCGCGGTCATCGCCTCGTTTACCCGCGCGCTACGGGCGCGCGGCGTGGAAACGGCGGTTCGTCGCAGCCGCGGGCTCGATATTGCCGCAGCGTGCGGTCAGCTACGGACGGAGCGTCTCGGCCGACGGCTTCCAGTCTCGACCCACGAAGATGGTGAGATCCAGGTAGCGTAGCGAATCGGGA
>JBBARJ010000083.1:0-1826 GCA_040399825.1 Gemmatimonas sp. | reverse complement strand
CGCCTCGATCGTGCCCGTCCCCACGGCCCGCTGCAAACGCTCGGCCCAGTCGAGATGACCCGTGTGCGATAGGATCAACGTGCCACTGCGCGGCGTGCCCCGTTCCGTGTCGTAATCGACCACATCGAATCCGCGATCGCGCAGCTCGATGGTCGCGCGACGCGCGTAGCCGCGCGTCCCCGACGCGTTGAGGACGCGTACGCGCACGCGGCTGCTGTCAGGCGCACGGCCAGACGCGTCATCGACCGCTGCCATCGTGCCGGCCGCGGACACGACGGCGGACGTCTCACGCTGCCCCCACCACGCGGCGCCGGCACCGAGCGCGACCATGGTCAGCAAGGCAACGATCAGCCATCCGCGCCGAGTGCGCCGCGGCACCTGCTGCGACGGCATCGATGGCCAGCCCGGCGTCGTACTCATCGCACTTCATCCCAGAGTGCCACCGTCTCGGGCGCGAGCCCCTTCCCCTCGCGAATGGCCCATTCAAGACGCATGCGCACGACTTGCCGAAAAACCTGATCGAAGGCCAGCGGTACGCAGCTGGCGAGAAATGCGCGATCGGCCTGCATAAACGCGCGTCCCGGTTCGAGAAAATCCGCCATGTACAACGCACGACCCACTCGAGCCCATTGGGTCTGTCCAACGGTGTGCCATCGAATCGCGTCGAGCACATCCTGACGCGATTCACCCTCGGCGGCCAGCCGCGTCGCCGCCGCCGGGCCATGCAGCATCCCGTACGCTCGCGAGTGATCGCCAGTGTCAGCGCGCAACGTGTCCTCGTCGGCGTCACGCAACGCATCGTGCCAGGCGCCGGCATCCATCCAGGCCTGCACCTCGCCCGGTGAGAGCGCGAGCGCCTGCGCCCAGCCGCGCAACAAGTCCACGACGCGCGCGATGTGAGCGCGCCGTTTGTCCGTCACGATGGACCATGACGGCAGCTCAATGAGCGGCAGGGAGCCGACCGGATCAGGAGCCACGACGTTCGTCAGATTTCGTCGATCGCCGCACGCAGCGCCGCCGTCAGTTCGATGGCCTCGTGCACTGAACGGCCAGCGGCACGTACCAGCGCGCTGCCGACGACCACCCCATCGCCCAACAGCGCCGCCGCCTTGGCCTGCTCCGGCGTCGAGATGCCGAAGCCAATGCAGATTGGCAACGACGTCGACGCCCGAAGCCGCGCCACCGTGTCCGGCAGATCGTCGGGCAGCGAGGCCCGCTCTCCAGTGACACCGAGTCGGCTGATGAGATAGACGAAGCCGCCGCCGTGACGGGCAATCTCCGCCATCCGGGGGGCCGGCGTCGTCGGTGCGACCAGGCGAACAAAGTCGAGACCGCTGGCGCCGAACCACTCCTCGCGCGTCGGATCGGCTCCGACCGGCAGGTCGGTCACCAAGACGCCATCGACACCGGCCGCGCGCGCACGAATCAGTACGTCGGGCCCACCGGCGATGATTGGATTGAGGTAACTGAAGAGCACGACTGGGATGTCGAGCGCGGCCGCGCGCACCAGGTGCAGCGTCCGCTCCAAGTTCATGCCGTGGTCGAGCGCCGTCTGCGAGCTTTGCTGAATAACCGGACCGTCGGCCATGGGATCGGAAAATGGCACGCCAATCTCGATCACGTCGGCACCGGCGGCGGCGATGCCACGGAGCAACGCCACGCCTTGCTCGGGATCGGGATGCCCCGCCGTCACATAGCAGACGAGCGCTCGACGACCCTCCGCGGCAAGCGCAGAAAATCGCGCCGACAGCCGGGACGTCGACGGGTGAGACACGTCAGGCAAAGTAGTCACCGATGTTGATGCCATAGCGCTGAGGGTCCTCGGT
>JBBARJ010000082.1:0-11657 GCA_040399825.1 Gemmatimonas sp. | reverse complement strand
CTGCCAGGCCGGCTCGCTGCCCCGCTGCATCGACGCCAGCGGATTCACGTACCCGCCGAGTCCCTTCGCCATGCAGATGTCGACGGTCTGTGCGGCACTGGCCACGGTCACGTGTTCGCACGCCGAGCCGGCCACCATGTCCATCCGGCCGGTGCGCGTGATCTTCGCATCGGCCGGCGTCTTGGCCGCGACGCTCGACGACGCATCACCGATCGGCATCTCCATGTAGGCGTTCTGCTCCGCCATCAGCACATACACTTTCTGCTCTTGGGGCACCGACAACAGCGACATCGCACCGGCCGGCCCACCCACCGATACGCGCACCTTGCCGCCGCGCACGAGATACTCCACCTCCTGCACCTGCGGACCGTTCGCGCCCTTCGACGACAAGCGCATCGTCAGCGCGCCTTCGAACGGCTGTGCTGCGACCACCTGCGGCACTGTGACGACGACCATCGAGACCGTCGCCGCAGCGATGGCCAACGGACACACGCGTGACATCTCGACTCGCTTGAGAAAGAGGTCAGGCGATGCCGTTGCGCATCGCCCGGAGCACGAGCTCGGAGAACCGGTCGATCTCGTCCAATGTGGTATACACGTTGGGCGTGACGCGGATCCCGCTGAACTCCGCATGCACAATCGGCGTTTGCACGACGCGGTGCTGGGACACGAGCCAGCTGCCGAGTTTGACCGGATCGAGACCGTCGACGTTGAAGAAGCCGATACCGCCGCCCCACTTCGAATCGAGTGGGGTCAGAACCTTCACGCGCCCTTTCCCCTCGGCCAACAATCGCTTGGCCCACCGATCGCGCAGGAACTTGAGTCGTGCCTGCTTCCGCGCCGAGCCGATCGCCCGATGAAACGCCAGCGACACCGAAATCGCGTTGTGATTCGCCGCCGGATGCGTGCCGATCTCCTCGTACTTGCGGATGTCGGCTTCCTGCCCGGGGTTGCCCGCCATCAGCGGCCACATCGACTCGATCTTGTCCTTGCGCACGTAGAGGAAACCCGTGCCGATGGGCGCCAGCAGCCACTTGTGCAGGCTGGTGCCGTAGTAGTCCACGTCGAGCTCATCGCGTGTGAACGGAAACTGTGCGAACGCATGCGCACCGTCGACGAAGGTCACCACGCCCTTCGCGCGCGCCATCGCGATCAGTTCTTTCACCGGGAGAATCTGGCCGGTCAGGTTGGTGATGTGCGTGATCTCCATGACGCGCGTGCGCGGCGTGATCGCCGCGGCAAACGCGTCCACGATCTGCTGCGGCTCCGTGCACGGCACGGGGAACGACACTTCCTTCAGCACGATGCCTTCGCGGCGCGCGCGCTGCTTCCACGCGTTGATCATACGCCCGTAGTTCTGGTTGCTGATCACCACTTCGTCACCGCGCTTGAGATCGATGCCGAAGATCAGCGTCTCCATCGCTTCCGATGCATTACGCGTGATCGCCATTTCTTCCGTGTCGCAGCCGAACTCCAGCGCCAGCTCGCGCCGGACGATCTCAATGCGAGGTTCCAGCGTCTGCCACATGTGAATCACCGGCAGCTCGTTCGAGAAGCGCAGGTCGCGCTCGAGCTGCGCCATGACATGCGAGGGGGCCGGCGAACAGCCGCCGTTGTTCAGGTTGATCCACGTGCGGTCGAGATCAAACGCCCGTTGGATCGGCTCCCAGAAATCCTCGTCGGCCGCGAACGCCTCGGCTTGCGCCGCATCGCCTCGCCAGGCGGGCGCGGACGGATCGAACAGGGCAACGCCGCGATCCTTCGCGACCTCGGCGGCATCGATCAGACGCCGGATCGCGTGCGGCGCAAAGCGCGGCGACAGTGCGGCGGCAAGGCTGGGCAGGGCGGTCGCCCCGGCCACGGCGGAAACAAAGAGTCGGCGGTCCATACCGGAACATGCGGCAAGAATCCGTTGGACGCGAGTGGAGGTTTTTCGCGGCCCGGCGGGGGGCCTCCCCTAGAACATCGAGCGGAGTCCGAAGCTCAGCGTGCGGCCCGCCGTGACGGTTGCATTGTCCGGCGCGCCGCGCTGCACGTTCAGCAGGTTCTCGCCGCCGATCAGCACCGACAGGTCACCGCGCAACCGGTAACTCGCATTGGCTCGCCAGCGCGTCACACCGTCGTACTGCAGCCAATACCGCCGCAGCAGCGGACCACCGAAGTCATACTCGGGCGCGGTGTTCACCACCGCTGCACCGATCGCGGTCCGATCGTAGCCAATCCAGTCAGCGGCCCGGGTCGCCGTCGAGCTCACGCTCCAGCGGCGCGCCGCCCACGTGGCCGAGAGGCTTACCGTGGACGCCGGTACATCGAGCATGCGATCGCCCACGCGCAACTCACCGCGATACGCGGTGGCCGTGCGCGCCACCCGGCTATCCACCAGCGACAACGTGCCCGCCACCTGCAGACGACTCCGACGCGCCGTCGCCTGCAGCTCCCAGCCCCGATTCGTGATCGCGCCCACATTCTGCAGCGTGTACGACACATTGCGCACGATGCGGCCATTGGGGCCGACCGCGGTGGCCATCGATCCGACCGGCTGGATGAGCCCCGACGCTTCCTGATCGAAACGCGTGACGTGCAACGACACCCCGTGCGCGAACACCAGATCGGCGCCGGCCTCGAGGCCGGTCTGCTGCTCGGGCTGCAGCCCCTCGGTAGCCGACGCCGCGCCACGCCCCATCCACGAGGTGCCACGCGCCAGCGTGCGCGCCGGCCGAATCCCAGTGCCATATGCGCTGCGGAGCTTCAACACCGCCGGCCCGTAGTCGCGCACATAGGCCGCGCCGACCATGGGCAACAGCGCGTACTGCACGTCGGCCGTGGCGCCACTCGTGCGCTCGGCACGGCCACCCGCCGAGAGGTACCACCGGTCCTGCCAGGACAGCATGGCCTGCGCCGAGACGCCCGCATTGTTGATCAAACTCTGGGTGAGGCGCAACGGCGCCGACAACGACGCGATGGCCGGCGCCAACGCTCCGCCGCCGGGTCGGGAGCCCGGGCCGTTCACCAACTCGGAGGCCACGTCGCGCGTCAGCGCTTGCTCGGCGGCGAAGGTCACCGCCAACAACGTGCCCTCGGCCACGTCGAAACGGCCCACACTGCGTAGCCGCAGCGTCCCGCGATCGGCCGCCCCCTGCCCGTCGCCGAGCGAACTCGTCGACGACACCGGCGTCGGCAGCGAGGCCGACGAGAGTCCGCGCAGCCGATAACCATCGACGCCGGCAATGACCGTGTGCGTCCAGTGCAGATTGGGCATCACGGCCAACGTGCCGCCCACCGTGTACTGCGACAGCGACTGGCCCGTGGCGCTGTCGCCGGCAAAGGGCTCGCGCCCCGCGGGATCCAAGGGTGAGCGATCACCGGGTGACCGATTACCGGATGCATCCGACGTCGCGCCACCGAACATCAGACTGGTGCTGGCATTCGCGCGTTGCGCCGAAAACCGCGCGGTCCCGGTGAACACGGCGTTCGAGCGAACCACGCGTACGTCGGCATCGGCCAACAGACGCTGCTCCGATGCGCCGGGCACGTAGGCCCCGACCGTGCCGACGTTGAGACCGAGACCGAGACTGCGGGAGCTGCTGCCACGGCGGAACGACAGCGCATGATCCTGCACGAACGCATCACGCGGAGCGTAGGCAGTGGCCGACAGCCCTGCCGTGGTGGACAGCTGCACCACCGGCGCGCCCGTCGGCGTTCCATCGTGTCGGGTGAGAATGTTCACCACGCCGCTGATCGCATCGGCACCGTACAGGGCCGCACCCTGCGGTCCGCGAATCACTTCCACGCGATCCACACGTGCCGGGTCGAGCTGCGTGACGAGCAACGGATTCGCGACCTCGATGCCATCGAGATAAATCTTCGGCGCACTGACGCCGAACGAGCTGGCGCCGCGGATACTGCCGTATCGTGCCGAGAGCGTGCCGGCGCTCGCCGTCCACGACCAGACGCCGGGCACGGCCAGATCGAGGGCTTCCCCCAGCGTTCCCACGCCATGACGGGCGAGCGTTGCCCCATCGATCACGTCGAGCGCAAAGGGGGAGCCACGTTGAGGCGCACCGTCGGGTGATCCCGTCACGACCACGCGATCGAGCACGCTGGCCCGTCGTGCCATCGGCGCACGCGACAACACATTCGACAACGCACTCGCCGACGGCGCGACCCCACCACTGCTCTCGCCGTCCGCCACCACACCAGCGCGCGACGGCGCCAGCACCACCTGCGTGGTGCCCAGTACGATCGAGCGCAAAGCGCTGCCGGAGAGCAGCGACTCCAACACGGCACCCACCGGCACGCGATCGAGCGCAAGACAGACCCGCTTTCCGGTGGGCAGCAGCTCCGCACTGTACGACAGTTCGATCTTCGCGACTACCGCCAACCGATCGAGCGCCTCGCGAATCGAGACCTCAGGCACATGCAGATTCACAATGCGGTCGAGCGGCGGCGCCCACAGCGACGACCGTTCCTGCGCTCCCAGCCGCACCGCACACACCGGATCCGACAGGCGCGCGGCCAGCGCCGGCGCACGCTCGGCGTGCACGACCGAAATGGGCGCGATCACGACTGCGATCGCGCCCACGGTCATCCCGCGTCGCACCACCTGCCACCACCTCATATGCGCGTCGATTGCCCCGTTCAAGGATTCGGTGTGGAACCCGGCCCCTGCGGCTGCAGAAGGATCGTGTCACCACGCTGTACCACCTCGGCGCCGAGGGCCAGCGCGATCACCCGGATCACCTGCGCCGCCGAATCGCTGCGGAACGAGGCCGTCAGGGTGCGCTGTGCCAGCACCGCATCCACCACCTGCAATTCGATGCCGTACCAGCGACGTACATCGGCCTGCACTTCGGCCAGCGGCGCGTCCCGATACGCCAGCTGCCCGCGTGTCCACGCCATGTCTTCGTCCGTGACCGTACCGCGTGCCACTGCCACCGCGCCCGCCTGTAACACGCCGCGGTCACCGGCGTGCAGCTCCACGGGCGCCGCACTGCCCGACGTCGTATCGCGGAGCGCGACGATCCCGTGCGTCACCGCCACCGACACGCGACCGTTCACATCGGTCTTCACCGAGAAGGCCGTCCCGATGTCGCGAATTTCGGCCCCGCGTGAGTGCACCACGAACGGGTGCGCCCCGTCGTGCTTCACATCGAAGAACGCCGCCCCTTCCAGCGTGACGTCACGATTGCCGCTCTTGAAGCCCGAGGCCACCGTAAGCCGACTGCCGGGCGCCAGCACGACCGTGCTGCCATCGGGCAACGTCACCGAGTCACGCTGCCCCACCGTCGTGGCATACACCTGCTCCGCCGCGGCGTCGCCGCCGCGCCACTGGGCGATGCCGACCATGACCGTGAGCGCCGCCGCCGCCGCCAACACCGGCCCGCGCCAGCGGCGCACCGCGGCGGCCGGCTTGGCCACCGAGGACTGAGCCGCGCCGCCACGCGAGACCGTCAACGACGGAGACGCCGTCATCCGGCTCCGGACGGCCGACAACGCCCGCTCGGTATCCACCGAGACCATCGACTGCGTCGCCGCCCGTTTGGCCCGCGCCTTAACGATGGCGGCCAAGGCGGCGTCTTCCGGATGCGTTGCCAGCCAACGCGCCACGGCGGCCGACTCGACGGCATCACTTTCCCCCGCGATAACACGGGAGATCGCGTCCCAGTCGGCGTCGGCAGCGGATGCATCGGATGGACGGATTTCGTCGGACATGCCCAAGAGACACGAGTGAATGGCGATACCCTACGTCCCCGCCTTTCCGGCGGGTCGCAGCGCAAAAGCGCCACGCTCCGATGTAGTATACGCTGCAACCGAGGCCGACCGGACTCCGAGGAGTCGCATCGACCGTATCCCGTCCCAGACATTTCCCGACCCCACGCCCCTCGTGTCCGACGCTGACTTGCTGGCCCGCCTCCGGGGCGGGGATCACGCAGCGTTCGACGCGATCTTTCGGCAGTGGTATGAGCCCGTGGTGCGCTCGGCCAACCGGGTGCTGCATGATCCGGGCGTGGCCGAAGAGCTCTCGCAGGATGTCTTCCTTGAGCTCTGGCGCCGTCGGGAAACGCTCGCCCCCGACAGCAGCGTGGCCGGCTACCTGATGCAGGCCGTGCGCAATCGCGCGCTCAATCATCTGCGACATCTTCAGGTGCAGCGGAAGTCGGCCGTCTATGTCGAGGCGCTCAGTGAGCCCGCCAAACAGGCCGACGCCGAAACGCAGGCGGGCGAGCTGCAAGACGCGATCCGTGACGCCATCGCGGCCCTCCCACCCCGGACGCGCGAAGTATTCCTGCTGAGCCGCGAACGAAACTTGCGCTACAGTGAGATCGCCGAGCAGCTCGGCGTGAGCGTCAAAGCCGTGGAGGCGAACATGAGTCGAGCTCTCCGCCAGTTACGCGAGAAGCTGTCCGCATTTTTGCCGAGTGCCGGCGAGTAGCACGCGGCGAGTAGCACATAGGGTTCGTTCGCGATCACGTGTTTTCTGTTTCGAACGCCTCACCGATGCCTTCGCGAAGATTGCGAGGCTCGACCGAACGCCCCTCCGAGAGGTCACCCATGGCACGATCCCGTTTTCTGACACTGACCGCGACCGCGACACTGCTGGGCGCGGCGGCCTGCAGCCTCGACAACAGCAACGGCCCGAACGCCTTCCTGTCCGATCTGGCGTTCAGCAGTGCACCGGCCGGACTCGACCTGGTGTCCAGCAGCTATGCGAGTTCCAGCGACAACGGTATGCCGTGGGGTGGCCCGGGACGCGGTCCGGGCGGCGGACCTGGCATGGGTGGCTTCATGGGCGGCGGATTGGGCGATGCCTTCACCGGCAATGCCGCACCGGGACGTGGGCCGCACGGCGGGCCGTTCGGCATCCGCATCGACGACAGCTGTGTGTTTGCGGCCGGCACCGGAGATTTGACCTGTGGTCCGACAGTCAAGAACGGCCTCACGGTGACGTCGACCTACACGATCAAGAACGCCGGCGGCACGGCGCAGTCGGCGATCGACAGTGTCACGACGAACTCTGTTCGCGTCCGCACCACGGTGACCGGCACGGCCACCCGCAGCCGCGACGGCAGCGTCACGGCCACGGTGAACAACAGCGGTGATCGGACGGTGACCGGACTCGCCGCCGGCAGCGCGCAGCGCACCGTGAATGGCACGTCACGGGGCAACGAGACCGCCACCGGCACCAACCGCGACGGCAAGACCTTCTCGTCGGTACGCACCGCCGCCGACACCACGACCGGTCTCGTGATCCCGGTGTCGGCCACCGTGCAGACCTACCCGACCGCCGGCACCGTGATTCGCCGCATGAAGGTGATCATGACGATCGACGGCTCGAGCTCCACCAAGGAACGTCGCGAAGTGCTCACGTACAACGGCACCGCAACGGCCAAGCTGCAGATCACCGACAACGGCACGACGAAGAACTGCACCGTCGCGCTTCCGCGCGGTCGCCCGAACTGCTCGTAATCGCAGACCCGATGGACGGAGCGAATGGCGCGATCATCCGCGACTGACGCTCTGGAGATCCACCGCGGGAAGGCGGTGGGGGGCAGAGCCCCGATATCGGATCTACTGATCCGGTGTCGGGGTTCTTCGCATTCGGCTACAGCGAACCGCAACAGCAAAAGCCAGAACACGGATGACACCGATGGACGGAACCAACACAGATAAGCAAACAACGCTGTTGGCTTATCCGTGTTGGTTCGGTGAGATCGGTGTCATCCGTGTTCCGGCAGTTGCCGTTCGCTGACAGCTGACAGCGGTTCACTGCTGCAGCCGACAACTCAGTCGTCGATCCCGCTGAAATCGAGCGACGCCGAGTTGATGCAGTAGCGCATACCGCCCGGCACCGGACCGTCGTCGAAGACGTGCCCCAGGTGCCCATCGCAGCAGGCGCAGTGTACCTCCACGCGTACGATGAACCACTTCCGGTCCGTGCTGGTCTCGATGGCCACGTCGGTGAGCGGCTCCGTGAAGCTCGGCCAACCTGTACCGGAGTCGAACTTGGCCTGCGACGAAAACAGGGGCTGTCCACAACCCGCGCACACGTAAAGGCCGTCGTCGTGGTGATCCCAGTACCGCCCGCCGAACGCCCGCTCGGTGCCGTGCGCACGCACGACCCGGTATTGTTCGGGTGAGAGAATCATCCGCCATTCCAGCTCACTCTTGCGGATCTTATCTGCCATCTGTCAAATGAACGGCATGACGCAGCCACCCGCCAGCGCACCGTCGCCCGAACCTTGGCGACTCGGTCCCAATGTCCCGCAATCGCACCGCCGGTGGCTGCGGGCCCTCGGGCGCCTCGTCCTCTTTCGGGCCGGATGGCGCTTCGAAGGACAGATGCCGGACGTGCCGCGCTTCGTGGCGATCGTCGCCCCGCACACCTCCAACTGGGATTTCCCGATCGGTCTCGCGGCCAAGTGGGCCCTGGGCTTCGACGCCCACTGGTGGGGGAAGCACACCCTGTTTGTGCCGCCGCTCGGCTGGTTCATGCGGGCCAACGGCGGTATTCCGATCGATCGCAAGAACTCCCACAATGCCGTGGAGCGCACGATCGACGCGTTCCGGTCGCACGAGCGATTCGCTCTCGCCCTCGCACCTGAAGGCACGCGCAAGAAAGTGACGGCGTGGAAGAGCGGCTTCTGGCACGTGGCCAAGGGCGCCAATGTGCCGATCTGCTGCGTCGCCCTCGATTACCGGCGCAAAGTCGTTCGCCTTGGGCCCACCACGATGGCCGAGGAAGCGGACCCTGCCGCCGGAATCGCCCGCATCCGGACGTACTACGCCGACGTGGCCGGACACGACTCCTCGCAACAGCCCTGACGCGTTCCGCGGTGGCACGCCGTAGCGACAGGCGCTCCGCCGGAACGCATAATATGACGCAAGCGTCGTGTTTTTCATCGTCGCCCCTTCCGTCCAGCCGATTCCCAGCGGAACTTATGCGCATCCCTTACGGAGAGAGTCCCGAATGCGCATGACGACTGTCGGCGTGGTGGGCGCCGGAGCCATGGGAAGCGGCATTGCCGCCCTCGCGGCCTCGGCGGGCTGCCGTGTCGTGTTGCTCGATATCCCCGGCGACAGCGACCCCAAATCGCCCAACCGAAGTGCCCCCGCCAGGAACGGGCTGCAGAAGGCGATCAAGTCCAAGCCGGCGTCCTTCATGGAAGCCGCGGCCGCCGCGCGCGTGCGCACCGGGAACACCGAAGACCATCTCCAGCTCCTCGCCGAGTGCGACTGGATTTGTGAAGCGATCATCGAACTCGCCGAACCGAAACAGCAACTGTTCGCGCGCATTGAAGCGCTGATGAAGCCCACGGCGATCATCTCGTCGAACACCTCGGGCATTCCGATGTCGGTGCTGCTCGAAGGACGTGGCGAGAAGTTCCGTCGCCGCTTCCTCGGCACGCACTTCTTCAATCCGCCGCGCTACATGCACCTGCTCGAGATCATCCCGACTCCGGAAACGGATCCGGCGGTGATCGGCGCCACGCGCGAGTTCGCCGAGCGCACGCTCGGCAAGGGCATCGTGATCGCCAAGGACGTGCCCGGCTTCGTGGCCAATCGCCTTGGCGTGTACGGCATGGTCGGCACCATGCGACGCATGGAACAGCACGGCCTCACCATCGATGAAGTGGACGGTCTCACCGGCTCGCTCATCGGGCGCGCCCGCACGGCCACCTTTCGCACCGGCGACTTGTCGGGCCTCGACGTGCTCACGCACGTCACCAAGGGCATCGGCGGCGCGACCGGCGAGGACTTCGCGCTCCCGTCGTGGATGCTCGACGAACTCGTCGCCAAGGGAAAACTTGGTGACAAAACGGGCGGCGGTTTCTACACGAAGACCAAAGACGGCACGCAGACCTTCGACTGGAAGACCAACGCCTATGTGCCGCAGCAGCGGCTCGAAGGCGGAGACATCGGTCAGGCGATCCGTATGCCGATCGCGCAGCGCTTGCCCGCCGCCATCGCCATGACCGGTGCGCAGGGCGCATTCCTGCGTGATCATCTGGCTGACGCGGCGCACTACACGCTGACGCTCGCCTCCGAACTGGCGTACGACATCGTGGCGATCGACCGCGCGATGGAGTGGGGCTACGGATGGGAAGCCGGCCCCTTCCAGGTCATGGACGCCCTCGGCATCGAATGGCTGCGCGGTGAGTTCCGCGCGCAGGGCAAGAACATCCCGCCGCTGCTCGACATGGCGAGGGGGTCGTTCTACAAGGACGGCGAGTATCTCACCTACAACGGCACCTACGAGCCGATTCCGGGCATTCCGGGACGTATTTCGCTCGCCAGTCTCGCCAAGCACGGGCGCGTCCTCGACGACAACGGTCTCTCCCGCCTGATCGATCTCGGCGACGGCGTGGCCTGTTTCGAATTCCGCTCGAAGATGAATACCCTCGGAGACGGCGTGCTCAAGGGGCTCGAGAGTGCGCTCAGTAAAGTCGAGAAGCTTGGTTTCAACGGCATGGTCATCGGCAACGAAGACGCCCGCGCGTTCAGCGTCGGTGCCGATCTGTCGCTGGTGTCTTTCGCCGTAGCGGCCGGCGCCTGGGATGACATCGCCCTCTCCTGCAAGACATTCCAGGACAGCGTGATGTCGATCCGTCGCGCGCCGTTCCCCGTGGTCGTCGCTCCGGCCGGCATGGCCCTCGGTGGCGGCTCGGAGTTCACGCTGCACGCCGATGCCGTGCAGGCGCACGCCGAGACCTACATGGGGCTCGTGGAGGCCGGTGTCGGCCTGTTGCCCGGCGGCGGTGGCACGAAGGAGTTGCTCATGCGCTTCACCGCCGAACTGCAGAACTACGAAGAGGTGGATCTGTTCGCCGCCGTGAAGCGCGCGTTCAAGCTCATCGCCTTTGCGACCACCACGACCTCCGCGTACGAAGCAAAGGCCCTCGGCTTCCTGCGCGACAGCGATCGCATCAGCATGAATCGCGATCATCAGCTCGCTGACGCGAAGGCGCGCGTGCTCGATCTCGCGCGCGGCTATCTCCCGCCCCTCGAGCGCACCGTCCGCGCGCTGGGTCGTGATGGGCTCGGCAATCTCGAGTACGCCCTCTGGGCCGCGAAGGAAGCCGGTCAGGCGTCGGCGCATGATGTCCGCGTGGGCCGTGCGATCGCCTACGTACTGTGCGGCGGCGACGGGACGCCGCGTGACGTCACCGAGCAGGACCTGCTCGACCTCGAGCGCGAACAGTTCCTCAGCCTCCTCGGCACCAAGGAGACGCAGGAGCGCATCGCGTACACCCTCAAGACCGGCAAGCCGCTGCGCAATTGAGCGCGCGGCAGGAGACATAGAGATGACCGAGGTCGTAATTGTCAGCGCCGCCCGCAGCGCCGTCGCGCGCGGGAAGGCGGATGGTGCGCTGACCGGCACGCATCCGGTGGAGCTGTCGTCCGCCGTCATGAAAGCCGCCATCGATCGCGCGGGGATCGACCCCGCGATCATCGAAGACGTGCAGTGGGGCTGCGCGATGCCCGAAGCATCGCAGGGGCTCAATCACGCACGACTCGCCTGGCTGCGCGGAGGATTCCCGGTGGAAACATCGGCCGCCACGGTGAACCGCTTCTGTTCGTCCGGCTTGCAGTCCGTGGCCTACGCGTCGCAGGCCATCATCGCCGGTCAAGGTGATGCCGTGATGGCGGGCGGCATC